>NZ_FQZX01000003.1:0-161765 GCF_900142175.1 Maribacter aquivivus
TGCCCGTCAGGCTTGCGCATACGCTCGTCCCGTTCTTAGGAACGGGGCGGACGACGATCTTTACTTCTTTCTTTTTATTACGAAAATTGCTTAATACTATAAGTGCTTCTTTCCTTTATAGGATCCTGTTCCATTCATGTCAACGATATTGCGGCGAAGGCCGCGATCGGGAATGCCCGATCTAAAACTTAGGTGGCCATGGCGACGGGGCCCACCCCTTACCATTCCGAACAGGGAAGTTAAGACCGTTTGCGCCGATGGTACTGCTATATCAAGTGGGAGAGTAGGTAGCCGCCTTTTTCGAAAGCCCTTTACAGTAATGTAAAGGGCTTTTTTTTATACCATAAAGTCAAGGTTAGGATTCATACTCTAATCTCTTGTTCTATTTTTGTCCTAAACTTCATAAGAATAATTATTCAATTGAATGGTTGATAATAAGATTGTTCGATATATTAAGAACCGATTTAGATGTCTTACTTAAAATCCTTAGAGAAAGAAGAAAAGTTCAATACCATTTCACACGGTATTGGTGCATTATTGGCTATTGTAGGTATGGTATTATTGATTAAGTCAAATAGTCATAAATCTGAGTATGCAACGTGGGGAATAGTAATATATAGTTTGTCATTAATAAGCATGTTAATAATATCTACGATATATCATGCAGTCGATAATAAAATTTGGAAACTAAGAATGAGAATTCTAGACCATATAAATATCTATTATCTAATAGCGGGCACGTATACTCCTGTAGCTTTAATAAAACTTATAAATGGTAATGGATGGTTGATTTTCTTTTCTGTATGGGGTATTGCTATTGTTGGGACTAATTTAAAGCTTTTTTTTACAGGTAAATTTGAAATTGTGTCATTACTTCTTTACCTGGCAATGGGTTGGCTAATAGTATTTGATTTTGAAAACTTAGTAGATAATACTTCTGAATTAGGAATTCAATTGTTGATGTTAGGTGGAGCTTTCTATACTATAGGTATTGTATTCTATGCGGTAAGAAAAATACCCTATAATCATTTTGTTTGGCACCTTTTTGTTTTAGCTGGTGCAATATGTCATTGGTTTTTTATCTATTTAGACGTTATTTAAGGGCTAGCTCTTGTTCTGTAAATTAAGAATCTATAATGTCTTTATATTCTTCGTAAAATGATTCTATTTTATACATAGAAGTATTCAAGAACTGCATAGTTTCTCTCCAACTGTTTTTATTGTGAATAGAAACATCCTTGATTTGAACGTAAATTCTTGAAATATCTTTTTGGTTATCTAGAATAAAGAAGTCTTCATAAATAGCTTCAGGAAGATATTCATCTATTAATATTGATTTTAGAGCTACCAGTTGGTCCCAAACTTTCACACGTTGTTCTAGATCTGAATCTACATCAATGGAAACCATTGCCATTTTTAAATTAAAATGAAACTTAAAGGATAGTCCTTTGACCTTAGTTTTATACAAAGTCCATTTATTTGGAAATGATTTTCCAAAAGCAATCCAAAATTCTTCACGTAATTTTCTAGAGTCTTCTTTACTAAACATTTATAAAAAATATGCGATTGTTATTCCTAGTATAATAACCAGTAACTTCCTTAAATTGAATTTATGACCTTCAGAACTTTCAAATAATATTACGGTAGAAATATGTAAAAATACTCCTATTACTAAAGCATTTAGATAAACACCGTATCTAGATAATAAATCAATGGTATGCGCTAAATAGGTGCCTAAAGGAGTCATTATGGCAAACAATACCATAAAGAGCCCGGCTTGCACTGGCTTTAAATTAGAACCTAAAAGGAAAATACTTAATATAATCGCTATTGGAATTTTGTGAATTAGAATTCCATAAATAATAGTATCATTGGTACCTATTGGAAGACCTTCAAGAAGTGAATGAATACAAAGACTGATAAAGAGTAACCATGGAAAATTTTGACTCTCTTTTGATATGTGTACATGACCGTGTTCTGCCCCTTTAGAGAAGAATTCTAAAAATATTTGAAATAGTATTCCTAACATTATGAAAACTCCAATGGACTTTGAATCAATAGTTGAATAAACTTCAGGTAGCATTTCAAATATTGTAAGTGCTAAAAGGAAAGCACCACTAAATGCTAGTAAAAGTTTAAATGATTCATTTTTTTGTGGCTTTGCTATAAAGACAAAAAGAAAACTAATTAACACTCCTAGAATTGGTAAAATATAAATCATGTAGATGCTAATTAAGCTTTTAGAAAAGGAAATAGGTCATTAATTAAACTAGCGTCAAAATTAGCGTATTTTTGCGGTACGAGAAAAGATGAATATGGGTAATAATTTTAAAATGGTCGCTAAGACCTTATTTGGTTTTGAAGAGCTTTTGTCTAAGGAACTTAGAAATCTTGGTGCTAGCAATGTTGTAGAGGGAACTAGGAATGTATCTTTTGAAGGAGATACTGGTTTTATGTACAAAGCTAATCTATGTTTAAGAACAGCAATTAAAATTATTAAGCCTATACATTCTTTTCGTGTTAGGGATGAAAATGATTTGTACAAGAAAATTTATGCAATGGATTGGACAGAACATCTTTCTGTCAGTGAAACCTTTGCTATAGATGCTACCGTGAACTCTGAGCAGTTTACACATTCTTTATATGTGTCTCAAAAGACAAAAGATGCGATAGTTGATAAGTTTAGAGAAACTGATGGTACAAGACCAGATGTAGACGTTAAAGATCCAGATCTTCGTATAAATATTCATATTCATAATAATGAGTGTAATGTTTCATTAGATAGTTCTGGTTATTCATTACATAAAAGAGGCTACCGTACAGCTACCAATATTGCACCTATAAATGAAGTTTTGGCTTCAGGGTTGTTATTATTAAGCGGGTGGGACGGACAGTCTGACTTTTTAGATCCTATGTGTGGTAGTGGTACCATGTTAACAGAGGCAGCAATGATTGCTTGTAATATACCGGCGAACATTAATAGAAAAGGTTTTGCTTTTGAGAAATGGACCGACTTTGATGCTGATTTATTTGAAAAAATTATTGATTCAAGCTTAAAGAAAACTAGAGAGTTTCATTATAAAATTATCGGTTACGATAAAGCACCTTCAGCGGTAAGAAAAGCTCAAGATAATATTGAGAATGCTAATCTAGAAGATTATATAACAGTAGAGCGAAAAGATTTTTTCAAAACAGAAAAAGAATCGCAAGGAACGCTTCATATGTGTTTTAATCCGCCATATGGTGAGCGTTTGGATATTGAAATGGAGAACTTTTATAGTGCAATAGGTGACACCTTAAAACAAGGATATCCAGGTACGAATGCATGGTTTATAACTAGTAATCTGCCAGCTTTGAAATATGTAGGCTTAAGACCTTCTCGTAAAATAAAAGTGTTTAATAGCCACTTAGAGTCTCGTTTGGTGAAGTATGAGATGTACGAAGGTAGTAAGAAAGCGAAGTATCAAAAAAACACAGAAGAATGAAGTTAAAGTATAAAGTTCTAATCTTTAATTTTTTAAGTTTCGCGGTGCTGTTTGTTTTATTTCGTTATATTTTATACGTTACCGTAACTATGAACTCTCTTTATTTATCTGCTATTGCTGCCATTAGCGCTTCTTTCTTAGCGCCTAAATTTGCTGTAACCAAAATAGAGGGTGTAGAGAAAATTGTGATGAAATGGATTTTTATAAAGGGCTTTAAAATTTTATAGGCGTTCTTTTGGTTTTGGTGGACCTTGTGGTTCGCTAGATAATTCAATCTTTTTCTTAATCTTATTTTTCTTTTTATAAAGCGGTAAGAAATAAGAAATACTGTAGTTATACCCTATCCCGAAATTACTATCCCAGGTTACCTTGTTAAAACCTGGTATCCAAAGATTAGGAAAGCGCTCATCTTCATTTTGACTTAAAATAAGACCTAAGCGAATACTTGCTCCCATATACAAATTGGAGAACACTTCCACTTTCGTGCCAAAAACGCCCTCTATCCATGTGGCATTAAGACCAGAGAATTTCTCAGGTACATCAGAACCGTTAGAAAATCCGTCTGGACTCCAGTATCTATTCGTATCAAAGTATTGATAATTATTAAGCGTATTGTCGAAAGTACTGAATGCTAATCTGCCACCCATATAAATTAAGTTTCGCTCACCGTACCAGTTTGCATAAGTATTTTTGTTTACACCTATTTTTAGGTAATTACCCGAGGTGGTGAAGTTATATAAGTCTTCTTGTCGCGTTTTCTCTTCTGTACCTAATTCTGCAGCCAAATATAAATTTTGCGTTAATCTATAATCAGCTACTATTTCGAAGCCTTTGTAATTATCATCTAAAGCACCTGTTATAATTCTACTTAAATCAATACCCAAACCTAAGCCATATGACTGTTTGTACTCAACAGTATCTTTGGGGTTTAGATCAATAGGCTTACTTTGGCTAAATACCGAACAAGTAATTAAAAGGAATAAAAGATTAATGAAATATCTTGACATGTGTAGAATCTGAGTTAGTGACTAACGATTTTGTTATTTCGATATCTTGAATCCAATTATCAGAATCGGCGGTTACATTTGCATCCAATTCATCATAGTTAACTACAAAACCACAACCACGAGATAGAAAGTCTTCAATTCTTGAGTATGAAAAATTAATGGTGTCAACGTTACCTGTTTCTGCCCCGTCATCATTAGCAGCGGAGTTTTTTATTAATATAAAGCTAGTAGTGTCTTCATCTGTTTTCAACGGAATTGATATAGTACTTAAATTGCTGCGGTCTGTAACGGTATTTACGGTAACCGTTTGACCAACACCAACGACTCTTAAAGTTGGTACTTCTTTTAAGGTAGCTGTATCTGAAATATCATAAAATTCTATGACAAGTAGGGGAGTGTCACCTTCTACGCAGATATCATCTTTCTCACATGATGATGCGGACATAATCCCCAGAAAAATTAATAATCCGATTTGAAATCTTCTCATTTTAAACTTTCTTTTCTAAAAGTACAACATTTTCTACGTGATGGGTTTGCGGAAACATGTCTACAGGCTGAACCTTGGTAATATCATACATTTCTTTCATTAGCTCTAGATCTCTTGCCTGTGTTGCGCTATTACAGCTCACGTAAACTACTTTTTTAGGCGCTATGTTCAGTATTTGCTGAACTACGTCTTTATGCATACCATCGCGCGGAGGATCTGTAATGATAACATCTGGGACACCGTTTTGAGCTATAAATTGTTCGTTGAAAACATTTTTCATATCGCCAACAAAAAAATCAACGTTCTCAATTTCGTTTCGTTCTGCATTTGCCTTGGCATCTAAAATTGCTTCAGGTACCGATTCTATACCCACTACTTTTTTTGCTTTTTTAGAAACGAATTGTGCAATAGTACCAGTGCCCGTATACAAATCATATACTAATTCATCACCTTTTAAATCGGCAAAATTTCTGGTAATTTTATATAACTCGTATGCTTGCTCTGAATTTGTTTGATAAAAGGATTTTGCATTAATCTTGAATTTCAACCCTTCCATTTCTTCAAAAATATGGTCTCTACCAGAAAAACAGATAATTTCTTGATCGTATATAGTATCGTTCTGTTTTGGGTTGATTACATATAATAAAGACGTAATCTCAGGAAAAGTTATAGAAAGATGATTTAAGAGTAATTCTCTTTTCTCTTTATCGTTTTCAAAAAACTGTACCAATATCATTATTTCACCAATAGATGATGTACGTATCATTAATGTACGCAGCATGCCATATTGATTTCTTGGATTAAAAAAGGTTAATCCGTTTTCAACTGCAAATTTTTTGGTTTCTAGACGTATTGCGTTTGATGGGTCTTTTTGTAGGTGACACTTTTTTATGTCCAAAATCTTGTCCCACATGCCAGGTATATGAAAACCTAAGGCATTTCTATCTTCAATTTGATTATCAGATTTTACTTCTTCAAGCGTTAACCAACGACTATCAGAAAAAGAAAATTCCATTTTGTTTCTGTAGAAGTATTGTTGTTCTGAGCCAAGAATTGGTGTGAGCTCAGGCAAATCTAAATGACCTATTCTTTTTAAATTATTTTCTACTTCTTTCTGCTTATAAAAAAGCTGGTGTTCGTAGCCCATATCTTGCCACTTGCAGCCTCCACAAACATTAAAATGCTGACAAACTGGATCTACTCTTTTATCTGAAAGACTATGAAAGTTAATAGCAGTTCCTTCAAAGTATGCTTTTCTCTTTTTGGTAGTTTGAACATCTACTACGTCACCTGGTACGGTGTTGTTTAAAAAAATGACCCTACCATCAGGAGCTTTGCCAATAGTTTTACCTTTTGCAGCAGCATCGGTTACCATTACATTTTCAAAAACTACTCGTTTTGTCTTTTTTCGCATGTGGCAAAAGTAAGCATCCGTTGGCATTTATTATAACTAATAAACAAAGTAGACCTGTTATATTTAGTTAAAAAAGTTAGTTTAATTAAGAGGTGAAGCTATGATTTGTTTTGTAGAAATGAAAAAGTCCGGAAACCTTTGTTATAAGATTTCCGGACTCTGAAAATTAAATAGGTTTTTGCTACTATTTAGTTTTATTGAATTTATTTAAAATTCTTTCCATTTGTTTACCAGCGGCTTCTCTACCTCCAAGTCCAAATGATAAAGCAATTGTTACAGCAATGGTACCTAGTGTAATACCAAAAGCCATATTTATTATTTCATCGCCAATACCCATTGTTTTAAGACCCATTGCCAAGAAAATAGCTAAAATGCACATTCTTACAATTGAAGCAACAAAAAGACTGTTTTCATCTTTAGCCATTGCTTTGTGAGCTGTAGAGGCTATCCAATTTCCTATGATTAAGATTACTAATCCGAAAAGAATATTTCCAGAAACTCCTACTAAAGTGTCTAGTACATTGGTAAGTTTTTCAAATTCTAATTTTTCTAATGCAGTGGTAATTCCGAAAAGAACAATGAAAAAATATACAACATTACCTAGAAGTTTTGCAAGGTTTGTGTTCGATGATAAGCTGCTTAAATTCATTCGGTTAACAATACCATCTAAATTTAAACTCTCTAATAAGTCTGTAACTAAGTTAGCAACAAATTTACCTCCAATAACGAAGATTAATAGAATAAGTACAGCAACAATTATTTTCGGAATTGCATTAAAAAATTGTTCTAACATATGGGTAGCTGGAACAGAAATAGCATCCATATTTAAAATATTTAAAGCCGTAATCAATAAGGGTATAAATATGAATATGAAAACAACTTTTTTAAGTATGTTGACTAAATTTAAATTCTCTGGTAGTTTTAATTTAGGTACAAAACTTTGTATAGTTTCACCAGAAAGACCTACTAGTTCAGATACTATGGTAGCTAGCATATAACCTATATAACCTACTAGTCCTGCACCAACAATATTAGGTATGTAATCTGTAAAGCCATTTAGTAAATTTTTGACCGGGTCTAAAACACTTGTCATGCCTAGTTTTTCTAGGGCTAGCATGAAAACAAAAATCATGATAAAGAAGTATACAAGTTTGCCTATAAAAGAAGAAAGCACAACTTTACCAGACCCTAGTTTACTATCAATATCAGTTCGTTTAATTAATTTGGTAATAAGTCTTTTCAAAAATCCGGCAATAAACCATCCTATAAGAAGGATAAGTATTGCGCCGATGGTGGTTGGTAAAAAATCGCCGACTGAATTTGAAAGGCTAGACATCATGTTCTCTAAATAATTCATAGTGTTCTTTTTATAATAAATTGGTTCTATTCATTAGGACACAAATTTTTGTTAAAGGTCACATTTTATCGTAGTTCATAGGTTCTTTTAAGTTTTATAGTGGTTCGAAAAAAATATTTATTATGTTTGTAATTCTACAGGATGATTTCTCTCCCACGCTGAATTTTCGCCCCGATGACTTTTCGGGATTTGAAAGGAAAAAGGTATAGAAGGAATTGCTAAAGTTTTATTTAAAGTAATTTTTATCATGTCAATTTTAGAAAACATCACTTCTAAGGATGCTATTGCATTAGAAGAAAAACACGGAGCTCACAATTACCACCCATTACCTGTTGTATTAAGCAAAGGAGAAGGTGTTCATGTTTGGGATGTGGAAGGGAAAAAGTATTATGATTTCCTTTCTGCTTACTCTGCGGTAAATCAAGGTCATTGCCATCCAAAAATTGTAAATGCAATGACAGAGCAAGCCAAAACATTGTCTTTGACCTCTAGAGCGTTTTACAATGATATGTTGGGTAAGTACGAGAAATATGCAACAGAAACTTTTCATTTCGATAAGTTATTACCAATGAATACAGGTGCAGAAGCTGTAGAGACGGCTTTGAAAATTTGTAGAAAATGGGCATATGAAGAGAAAGGTATTGCAGAGAATGCAGCTGAAATTATAGTTTGTGAGAATAATTTTCACGGGCGAACTACTACTATTATTTCTTTCTCTAACGATCCTGTAGCTCGTAAGAATTTTGGACCATATACAGACGGATTCATTAAAATAGAGTATGATAATTTATCTGCTCTTGAAGAAGTTTTGAAATCAAATTCAAATGTTGCTGGCTTTTTAGTAGAACCTATTCAAGGTGAAGCAGGGGTTTATGTGCCTTCTGAAGGTTATTTAAGCGGAGCTAAAGCATTATGTGAAAAGTATAATGTATTGTTTATTGCAGATGAAGTACAAACTGGTATTGCTAGAACAGGTCGTTTATTAGCAACTTGTGGTAATTGCTCTTGTTCAGATAAGCATTGTAGTGGTACACCTGAGATTAAACCAGATATTTTAATATTAGGTAAAGCATTGTCTGGTGGTGCTTACCCTGTTTCTGCTGTTTTAGCTAATGATGCCATTATGAACGTGATAAGACCAGGAAACCATGGTAGTACTTTTGGGGGTAACCCAATTGCTGCAGCTGTTGGTATGGCCGCTTTAGAAGTAGTAAAAGAAGAGAAGCTTGCAGAAAATGCCTTTGAATTAGGTGAGCTTTTTAGAGCTGAGCTGAATAAATTTATTCCTACTACAGATTTGGTTAATAGTGTTAGGGGTAAAGGTCTTTTAAATGCAATACTTATTAATGACAGTGAAGATAGTTCTACTGCATGGGATATTTGTATGGCGTTAAAAGAAAACGGATTACTGGCAAAACCAACGCATGGTAATATTATAAGATTTGCACCGCCATTGGTAATGACAAAAGAACAGCTTTTAGATTGTGTTTCTATTATTGTAAAAACACTGAAAGAGTTTAAAAACTAGTAATAAAAAATCCCCGATGTAAATCGGGGATTTTTTTTGATATTTATTTTCTTATTGAAAATCGGCTGTCATAAAGAAAGCCATTATCAATCCGAAGTAAAGAATACAAAACACTAAATATATTAGGGCTAAAGCTAGACCTACATAAGAGAGAATTCTTCCCGTACTAATATTTTCATATCCTCTATAATTACCAGGATTAGCCTCATAATGTCTCTTTGCTGTTTTAGCATTGCTTAAGCCGATAAAACTGAATATGGCACCGAAAGGACCACAGCAGAAAAGGGTTAATACAATAGATAAAATACCAAAAGTTAATGCGTTACTAGAACCTGGTATTTGTTGATATTCTGAATTGTTCATTTATTCCATTGGTATTCCAAGTTGTTCATAAATTTCAGAGGTCTGCTCTATATAAGCATCCCAACCGCCCATAGAAACTATAGAGTATATTGTCCATATTAGTGATAGAGCTCCCAAGACTAATCCGATTATAGCAACAATTTTAGTTGTCTTAAGCGTACTGAAGTTGGAATATTCTTGAGGATTTTCCTGATAAGTTTTAGTGTCTTTGTTTATTAATATTAAAGCAATCCCAGACATAATAACACCTCCAATACCTGCACTTACGCAGCAGCATAAAAAAGAGACGATACTCAGAATAAGAGCGATAGTAACATTAGGTAATTTTTGTTGTTCCATAATTTAAGGTTTAGTTATTAGATAAATTTTAAAATATAATTGGTTAGTATAAAACCTACGGTACTTACCATAAGAGTAATTGTAATTGCATTTGAATGTTTAAAAGGGTATAGCTTATTGAGCCCTAAAAAGCCAAAGAGTAATAGCATAGGGTAAATAGCAGGGTACATTAAAAAAGCTGAGATAAACTCGCCCTTTATTAAAAATAATAGTGAACGCTGTAAACCACAGCCTGGGCAATCAACGCCTAATAACTGTTTGGTAAAACAGGGTAGCATGAAACTTTCTAGTCCCAGAAAAATGATTAATGCCTTAATGCGCATCTGTAAATAAATTAATAGTCCGAAAATTACCATTATTTTTGTGTATTCAAAACAAAAACATGTCTCATTTTAATATTGGCGATACCGTAGAAACAATTGATGACGTCATTAAAGGCGTTGTTGAATCTATTAATGGCACTAATATTACCATGTTAAGTGACGATGGTTTTCCATTAACATTCGCGGCTCATGAACTTGTTTTAATTGCCGATGATATTAGAGTTTCTAATTATGAGATCGCTCAAATAAAAAAGGAAAAGGAAATACCTAAACGTAGAAAGACAACAGTTTTAAGGACTAAAGAACGTACGGCACCAAAAATGGAAGTTGATTTGCATATTAATCAACTAATGAAAAATCCTAAATCGGTAAGTAAGTATGATATGCTAAATCTACAATTAGATACTGCCAAACGTCAGTTAGATTTTGCCATCAGTAAACGAATACAAAAAATTGTGTTTATACATGGTGTAGGTGAGGGAGTATTGAAAGAAGAACTTGGTTATCTATTCCGAAAGTACGACAACGTTAAATATTACGATGCCGATTATCAAAAATATGGGCTAGGGGCTACCGAAGTATATATTTTTCAGAATTTTTAGATTACTCTGCAGTTGTAGTTACTGTACCAAACTCACTTATTTGTAAATCTGTAATTCTACTGCCGTTTTCATTTAAGAAGGTAATGCCGCTTAGCTGAATGGTATGGCTGTATGTAATGTCGTCTTCAGTAGTGGTCGTTACAAAAATACTACCTGCCTCTGCCTCAATTTCTTCTAGAACAGTTGGTGTAAGTGGTGGTGGTGAATCACAAAAATAACTACTGCTAACGGTCTCAGAGAAAATACGATAGGTAATTTGAGAACTTCCAGGAACTAGACTTTCAATTTCAGTAGTTGAAACTTCATTTTTTAAAAGTTCACTAGGAAGATTCAATATTAATGCCTCATCACCATTTATCTTGAACAAAACATTTTCGGTCGTAGCAGAAACATCATTACAACTTTGAATTGTATCGATACTATCAAAATCTACGGTTTCTATTTGAAGGTCACCATCATTACATCCAAAGAACAAAATCGAACAACCAATTAAGAGGTATTTTTTCATAATTCAAATTTAATTTAAAAATTGGAAATCTGTCTGTAGCATCACTGTCAATTATGGGTTAATTAACTATTTTTGTTCATTATTTATTTTAAGAGTAGGCTTATATGAAACATGTATATTTAGATAACGCAGCCACTACGCAAATTCACCCTAATGTTATTGCAAAAATGCAAGACGCATTAGGTACTTATGGTAACCCTTCTTCTACACATAGTTTTGGTAGAACGGCAAAGACAGCCATAGAAAGTGCTCGTAAAACTATAGCTAAGTATATTAATGCACAACCTTCAGAAATTATTTTCACATCTGGTGGCACCGAGGCAGATAATATGATTATTAGATGCGCCGTGCGTGATTTGAATGTAAAAACTATTATTACTACAAGAATTGAGCACCATGCAGTTTTACATACCGTAGAAGAATTAGAACAAAAGGGTTTAATTCAATTATTATATGTTGATTTGGATGAATATGGTAACCCAGATTTGGTACATTTAGAAGCACTTCTACAAAAAGATGAATCTAAAAAGTTGGTAAGTTTAATGCATGTAAATAATGAAATTGGAAATAAAATAGACTTAGAAGAGATTACTCTTTTGTCAAAAAAATACGGAGCTTTAGTTCATTCTGATACCGTACAATCTCTAGGACATTTTAATTGGGATGTAAAATCATTTCCTATTGATTTCTTAGCAGCTGCAGCACATAAATTTCACGGACCTAAAGGTATTGGTTTTGCTTTTATTCGTAAGAATTCTGGTTTAAGCTGTATGATATCTGGTGGTTCTCAAGAACGCGGACTTAGAGCTGGTACCGAGTCTTTTCATAATATCGTAGGTCTAGAAGAAGCTTTTATACATGCATATGATAATTTAGATGAAGACAAGAAATATGTTGAGGGGTTAAAATCTTACTTTATCGAGATGGTTAATAAAGAAATACCTGGTGCCAAATTTAATGGGCATTCGGGTGATTTAGATAAAAGCACGTATACTTTGGTGAATGTTTGTTTACCTATTTCTGAAGCTAAATCAATGCTACTTTTATTCAATTTAGATATGAAAGGTATTGCTTGTTCTAAGGGTAGTGCATGCCAGTCTGGTAGCGATGCAGGTTCTCACGTACTTACACAAGTATTATCTGCTGAAGATATGAAAAAGCCATCTGTACGCTTTTCGTTTTCTACTTATAATATCAAAGAAGATATCGATTATACGATTGGTGTTTTAAAAGATATTATAGAGGCGTAATTAATTTTTACGATCGCGTTTGCGCTCTCTCTCATAAGGGAATTTTCTAATAGCTAACTTCATCATACGATCAATAAGGTCGGTGGTGTTTTTGCCGGTCTTTTTATTAATTTCCTTTTCGTATTTCCATAGTAATTTACCGGAATCGCCATCGCTTATCTTAATGCCAATACGACCATAATTAGCACCGCCAGAGAAGTAGTCTGTAAAGCTGAATTCTGTAGGAACGCCGTTAGATAGTAGAATGTTCAAATCTAAAGTACCACTGATAATGCCATCTACCCCTAATATTTCACTTAGCTCTTTGGTGGTATACACATCAATATTGTCATAACTAATATTTTCCTTTGCTAGTATAGCAGCCGTATTTTCGATATTTTGAAAGGTTACAGGCAGCTTTTTCTTTTTACTACGTTTAGAGAAATACGTTTCTAATGCATTTTGTACAGCATAACCTTCGTTCTCTTCCAATCTTTTTTGTTCAGACTTAGAGATTTTTTCATTCAAGTCTAAATTGGTCAAGAAAGGTATAATGGCCAAAATATTATGATCAGCGCTCAAGTCATCAAAACTGGGGCTTTCATAAATGTTTTTCTGAGCCATAACGGCGAAAGAAGAAATAAATGCAAATAAGAAAAGTATTCTTTTCATCTGTAATGTTTAAAGGCGTAATCCTAATTTTAAATTTAATACTCTAGAAGTAAGATAATTTGGCACAGCATACTCAATTTTGCTGTCTGCATCTCTCACCCAAGTATTGGTAATTGAATTCTGATTGTTGAATAAATTGAAAATTTCAAAACCTAAACTCAATTCTTTAAAATTATGAAGCCAATGTGTTCTTGAAAATTGTTTGTCCTTATTTGCAAAAATATAGGAAATTCCTAAATCTGCACGTTTATAATCTCTTAATCTATTCTGAAAAATGTAAGGATCAGCATAACTGGGCGAGCCACCAGGAACACCAGTTTGATAAACTAAGTTTAAATACATCTTTACATCTGGTATGGTAGGTATGTAATCTTGAAAAAGAATAGCGAATTTAAAGCGTTGATCTGTAGGGCGAGGTATGTAGCCTCTATTATTTCTATTCTCTTCGGTTTTCAAATATCCTAGACTTACCCAAGATTCTGTGCCAGGTACAAAAGCACCGTTTAGTCTAACTTCTGCACCATATACATAAGCTTCTGCATCATTATTAGCAGCGTAACGAATACGAACATCTTCTAAGGTATATGGGTTTACATTTTCTAATTTCTTGTAATATGCTTCGCTAATCAGTGTAAAAGGCCTATCCCAAAGCAGAAAGCTATATTCATTTCCTGCAACGAGATGAAAAGCTTTTTGTGCTTTTACATTGGGTTGAATAGTGCCGGTGTTATCACGTAGCTCTCGGTAGAAAGGTGGTTGATGATAAATTCCGGTAGATAGTCGAAAGAGCATATCTTTTTTCCATTCAGGCTTTATAGCAAATTGTGCACGCGGACTGAATACGGTTTGTGATGCTTTTTCTACACCAGTACCACTCACGGTCCAATGATGTGAGCGTATACCTATATTATAGTATATATATGCATTTTTCCATGTATTTTGGGTGCCTAATTGAACATAACCAGAAAACCGATTCGTTTTTACAAAGTTTAGAGCATTTAACCCTGTATATGCTTCCAATGGTGCATCAAAAGGTTCAGAAGGCTGATTGTTTATGAATTCAGTGCGAGGTGGTCTAATAGAAAATCCGGCGGAATCTATAAACTCAGATTCTCGCAACTGATCTCTTATGTCTTCATGAGTATATTTTGCTCCCCATTCCAATACAGAATTGTTCATGGAGTGAGAACCTTTATGTTCTAAATTGAAGATTAGAGCATCTAAATCATTTCTTGTACGGTTGAACTGAGAACCAATTCCGCGAGATGTTAATACCTCGCCTGCCGTGTTGCTTCCTATATTGCTATCAACATCACCAAGCTCATAGGCTGCAACAACATCTGAATATTCTTCTTCAATGGTATGGTAAATAGAGGATATAAGTTTTAAAGTGGTCTTTTCATTTAAAAAATAACTGCCTTTTAAAGCACCTAAGGCGGTAGTGTATGTATTGTTTTCCTGCCCTTCATAATACACTACTAATGCCTGCGGGTTATCTATAGTGCCAAAATTAGTCTGTCTATTTAACGGTTCATTTTTATAATCGTTAACAGCTAAATTACCTAGAAAATTAAGTTGAAACTTTGGCGAAAAGCGGTACGTCAAATAACTTTGAACATCTGTAAATGCCGGATTAAAATTGCTTTGTGTCTGCTGGCTATTAACCAATAAAGAGTTATTTCTATAACGAACTCCAGATACAGAACTTAATTTTTGATTTTTAGAAACGGTTTCTAAACTAGCGCTAGCGCCAAGAAAACTTGCATTTGCCCTAAGAGAAAATAGGGTAGGGGTCTTGTATTTAATATCTAGAACAGAGGCTAGTTTATCGCCATACTTCGCTTGAAAACCGCCAGCTGAAAATTTTACATTTTGTACTAAGGCACTATTTACAAAGCTTAAACCTTCTTGTTGTGCAGAACGAATTAGAAACGGTCTATATACCTCTATTTCGTTTACATACACTAAGTTTTCATCGTAGTTGCCTCCGCGTACAGCATATTGTGTACTTAATTCATTATTAGATGAAACACCAGGTAATAACTTTAATATTGTTTCTACTCCGGAATTTGCACCTGGTATCTTTCTGATTTTTTCTGGAGATATGTTTAAAATATTGCTGACTTCTTTCTCGCCAGTTGCAGAAACGGTAACTCCGTCTATTTGGGTAACATCACTTTTTAAAACAGGATTGAACTCAAACGTTTCATTCGTATTTAATATGATATTTTCTAAAACAACATCTAGATAAGCAATATGAGAGAAAATTATAGTATTCTCTTTATCTGAGGTAATCTCTAAAATGTAAAAACCGTTAGAATTTGTTGTGGTCCCTAAACCTTTACTCGTAATATTTACATTTGGTAAGGGCTCATTGTCATGACCTAATACTATACCTGTAATAGTAGCATTCTGTGCAAAACCAATGGCGCTGCATAGTAATAGTATCAGGCTTAGAATGTTAGGTGGTTTCAAATATGTTATTTTCTATAAAAAGAGGTGGTTAGGGTGTTCGTATTTCCTACATTATCTGTAACGGTAACTTCAAGTACACATTGCGTTTGGTCTGCAATCTTATCATCAAAATTATAGGTTAATGTATTACGCTTAGGTTCGTATTCCATTAAAATCCATTCACCATTTAATGTAGCAGAATATTTATCTATACCACTTAAGTCATCAGCTATTTGTACACTCAAGTACTTATAATTGTTTAACCATTGCTTGTCTTTAAAATTCTTGGTTCTGATAGTGGGTGCAACAGAATCTTTAGCTAAAGTGTACGTACCTAAATTACGTGTTCTTGTTGTAAATTCGTTACCACGCTTATAGGTGTTCGCATGGTTTGGTCTAAGTTTGGAATCTAGCCTAGCAATAAATAATTGTTTTTGTTCTTCTTTTGAATATTTAGAGACATCAAAAGTTATTGTGAAATTTTTATGTGCCGGCACTGTGTTACGATGAATGGTTACCGTGTCTTTTCCCTTCTTTAAATCGATATAAAAATTTTCATAAAAAGTGTTTGTTGGAAAATAAACTTTGGCACCACCTAAATCAAAATTATTAGGTTTTTTTGCAATAACGTAATTATCTGTTTTCGCAATTACTTTTTTGTTGCCTAATAAATTCTTTACGCCTTCAACAGGTATATTAAGTTCTACCTTATTACCAGCGTAATCTTTGATCAATAATTTTGCAGTATAACTTAAACCTTCGTTTATTTTTATTTTACCATCGTTATATAAATCTTTATAAATACTCAGGTTATTGCCTGCCGATTTAAAGCTCTTCTGAATTTTCTGTCTATTTCTACCATAATAATCATAGTCTACGAGCGTGTTTATGTATCTAGTCTCACCAAAAGAAAATGACTCAAAATCATACAAGGAATATATTTTTCCATTTACACTAAGTTCAACACTATATACACCGTTTTTATTGGCGGCCATATCTAGCCTATCAAAACCAATAAAACCGACTCCAATTTCACCTAGGGCAGTAACTTTATCTGCTAAAAATGAACCATCAGTCTGTTTACTGAAGTTTACCTGTGTTCTTTTATAATTATTATTAACATGAGATTTATCTGTAAGCGGATAAACAAATAATTTTTCAAGGATAGGATTTGTAGCATCAGCTACATCTAAGCCATACATTAAAGGGTTGGTCGGTTTTTCAGAAATGCTACTTCTAATTTCAAAATGTAAATGTGGACCAGCAGAACCACCAGTGTTACCACTATAGGCAATTAATTCACCTTTGGATACTTTTAATTCCCCGTAATCAGGAAAAACCTCGACTTCAAATGATTTTTTATTGTATTGTAATTTTTTGATATAAGCTTCAATAGTAGGAGAGAACTTCTGAAGATGTCCGTAAACCGAAGTATACCCATTTGGATGCGCTATATAAAGAACTTTGCCATAGCCCCAAAGTGAAACCTTTATACGGGTAATGGTACCATCGCCAATTGCGTTTATTGGTACACCTTCTCGTTGCTGTGTTTTAATATCAACACCAGAATGAAAATGGTTAGAACGCAGCTCGCCAAATGTACCCGCTAAAATAATGGGGATATCCATTGGTGGTCCAAAAGCATCTTTCGGATAATTTTCTTGTGCGAAAAGATTGAAACAAAATAATAATAACAGACCAAGGGATATTTTTTTCATAGGTAGACAGCAATAGTGCGAAAATAATTAATCAATAACAATTCCGTGAAGTTGAGGGCGCTAAAATTATTATAAAGAGTTTATTGTAATGTATTCTGAGATTAAGAACGACAGATTTACGAATATTTCATAAAACTATTGCTAAGTCATATAATGTATGTTAACTTTGTGTAAATCGCATTGATTGTAATGTATGGGCGAGTTAATTAAAATTGTTGATTCTTTAGAAAATAAAATTAGCAAATTGTTGCATAAACTTGAGGTTTTAAACAATGCTAATATTGAATTAGAAAAAGAATTAACGAATATAAAATCTTCACAAGAGAATACCAGTAAAACGGTATCTGAATGGGAAGAAAAATATAATTCACTCAAACTTGCAAATTCAATGCTTGGCAGTAATACCAATAAAACAGAAGCTAAGCTTAAAATAAATACATTAATACGAGAGTTGGACCATTGTATAGCTCAATTGTCGGAGTAATGTTTATAATAATATGTCAGAAAAGCTCAAAATAAAACTTTCTATTGCTGATAGGGTCTACCCATTGACTATTGACCCTGCTCAGGAAGAAGGCTTGCGTAAAGCCGCTAAAAACATAGAACAGTTGGCTAAAAAATTTGAGCAGAATTATGCAGTTAGAGACAAACAAGATGTTTTGGCCATGTGCGCCTTGCAATTTGCGTCTAAAATTGAACAAAATGGCATAGAGCAAACAGAAGGAACCAAAGAAGCTGAAGAGCGTTTACAAGCGCTAGAAGATTTGGTGACATCTAAATTAGCTTTGAAATAAAAACGTTCTTTTAAATACATTAAGTTACTGCCCACATTGGTAATACCTTTTGACAAACTCAACATTTATTTTTTTTAAAAAGGGTGAGTTTAGATTGTAAAAGCAAGCCCTACTTGTATAGGGATCCTTGATCAGTCTGTTAGCCCTAAACCTGTTTACCGGAGTTTGATCAAAACTTCTCCAATGTGGGCTTTTTTTTTATTAATAAATTACACTATGGATAGTACAATGATAATTATTGCCGCAATAGTTGGGCTGGCAATCGGTTTTGCAATAGCAAAATTTTTGGAAAAAGGGAAAGCCTCTAAAACCATAATAAACGCAAAGAAAGACGCTGAACGCATATTAAAAGATGCAAATGCAGAAGGAGAGAGTGTCAAGAAAGAAAAGATTTTACAGGCGAAAGAGAAGTTTTTAGAATTAAAAGCTGAGCATGAAAAGGTTATTAATAGTAAGGACAGAAAGATAAACGAAGCAGAGAAGCGCACTAGAGATAAGGAGTCTCAAGTGAGTAGTGAACTTGCCAAAAACAAGAACATGAACTCTCAGCTAGATAATAAATTGAAAGACGTAGAGCAGAAAAAAGAACTTTTTGACAAACGTCATGAAGAGTTGGATAAAATGCATAAAAGCCAAATTCAACAATTAGAAGTTATTTCTGGTCTTTCTGCTGATGAAGCTAAAAATCAATTGGTACAAAGTTTGAAAGAAACGGCTAAGACTGATGCTATGGCCTACATTCAATCTACTGTTGAAGAATCTAAACTTACAGCACAACAAGAAGCACGTAAAATTATAATTAACACCATTCAGAGAATTGGTACAGAAGAAGCAGTTGAGAACTGTGTATCTGTATTTAATATTGAATCTGATGATGTTAAAGGTAGAATTATTGGTAGGGAAGGTAGAAATATTAGAGCTTTAGAAGCTGCTACCGGAGTTGAGATTATTGTTGATGATACGCCAGAAGCTATTATACTTTCTTGTTTCGATTCTGTTAGAAGAGAGGTTGCAAGACTTTCGCTTCATAAGTTAGTGACAGATGGTAGAATTCACCCGGCAAGAATTGAAGAGATTGTTAAGAAGACCGAAAAACAAATAGAAGCAGAAATTGTTGAAATAGGTAAGCGTACTGTTATCGACCTAGGTATTCATGGTTTACACCCAGAGTTAATACGTGCAGTTGGTAGAATGAAGTATAGATCTTCTTACGGTCAAAACTTGTTGCAACACTCTAGAGAAGTAGCAAAACTTTGTGGTGTTATGGCTTCTGAATTAGGATTGAATCCTAAAATTGCTAAACGTGCAGGACTTTTGCATGATATAGGTAAAGTACCAAATACTGAAAATGAAATAGAAACACCACACGCTATCTTAGGTATGCAGTGGGCTGAGAAGTTTGGTGAAAAACCAGAGGTATGTAATGCCATTGGTGCTCACCACGATGAAATAGAAATGACAACTCTTATTGCACCAATTGTTCAGGTTTGTGATGCTATTAGTGGTGCAAGACCAGGAGCAAGAAGACAGGTGTTAGATTCTTATATTCAGCGTTTAAAAGACCTTGAAGAGGTTGCATTTGGCTTTAGCGGTGTACAGAAGGCTTACGCTATACAAGCTGGTAGAGAGCTTCGTGTTATCGTTGAGAGCGAGAAAGTAAATGATGATAGAGCTGCGCAGTTGTCGTTTGAGATTTCACAGAAAATACAAACAGATATGACTTATCCTGGTCAGGTGAAAGTTACTGTAATACGTGAGACAAGAGCTGTCAATGTAGCAAAGTAATATTAGTTTATAAGATAAAATTAAAGCCTCTATTTATAGCGGCTTTTTTTATGTCTTATTGAGAGAACTGATCCATTTCAATAATTTCTCTTCTTCTAAACTAGATAGGTTATTCTTTCTGCCTTTTGGCATTTTTTTAGTTATAAAGACCTGATATTCTATTGCTTTTGCTAGGTCATCCATATTTTCCAATGAAAAGATGGTTCTGTTCTTTTTTGCAGAATGACAAATGTTGCATTTTGTACCTAATACTAAATAGGCATCTTGTTTTGTCTTATTAGTTTGATATTCTAGTACTTGTTGGTCGTTAATTGATGTTTGAGGAATAAAATTGATAAAAACTAAAATAATATAGATTATTGATTTCATTCACTAACCAATATTTAGGAAAGGTTTTTGGAAAGTGTAAAACTGAAATGCACACCTTCTTTATCGTCATCACGCTTTCTTATGGTAATTTTACCTCCTAGTTTTTCTATTAGCTCTTTAATAGTTGTTAGCCCAATACCGGTATCGGTAGCACCTTCTGTGTTAAGTTTTTCGAATAATAAGAAAACCTTTTTCCAATATTTCTCAGGTATACCAGGTCCATTATCTTCATATGTGAAAGAATAAGCATTTTCATTTTCACTAAAAGAGACTTTTATTTCAATATCAGACTTATTGGTGAATTTAATACTGTTGGATATTAAATCTCTAAATATTTGGTCAAAGCTATTTAAGGAGTGTTCTATATTATGGTCACAATTTTCTAATTGTAATGAAACAGATTCACTATAAGATTGTTTACTAAGTACGTTTTCAATTTCTTTTGATATATTAAAATTTTCCAAATTTATCTCAGCATTGGTAATGGAGTTGTAATTGATAATGCCAGTGATCAAAGATTCCATATATTCAACCCTATTGTCTATAATACCTAAGTATTTTGGTATCTCAGTATCTTTAAAGAACTCTGTATAATCCTCTTTTATAAAACCAACAACAGAACTAATACCTAATAAAGGGGTTTTCATATCATGTGCCATTCGATATGATAACTGCTTTAGCTGATTATTTTTAATACGTAATTCTTCATTAATAATCTTTTCCTTAATATTTTGTCGTCGAAGTTCTAGTTGTGCCATTACCTGATCGGCAAGGTCTTTTAGAGAGGCTTGTTGTCTCTCGGTAAATTCAGCCCGTGGTTTAGTGTCTATAACACAAAGTGTACCTATAGATTCACCTTCTTTAGTATTTAATGGGGCACCGGCATAAAACTGCACTGATGGCCCGCCTGTTACTAAGGGGTTATCAGAAAAACGTTCATCTTTACTGGCGTCGTTTACTAATAATAGAGAATTGGGAGTGTTAATGGCATGTGCGCAAAAAGCTAATTCTCTTGGTGTTTCGGTAGCATCTATGCCATGATGAGATTTAAACCATTGCCTACCTTCATCAACTAACGAAACTAATGCCATGGGCGTATTGCAAATATCTGCTGCAATACGCGTTATGGCATCATATTCTTTTTCTTCTAGGGTATCAAGAACATTAAAGCTTTTTAATGCTTCTAACCGCTGTTGTTCGTTTTTTGGTATTTCTGGCTTAACCATATATTAGATATAACTAATCGCTAAATTTATAAGTAGGTAATTTTTTACATAGTTAACGCCCGAATGATATAAATGTTATATGTCTAGCAATATTAAAAAAAATACTTATTCTTCGGTTGTAGGCTCATCAGTCTCCTCAACTTCTTCATCTTCTTTTAGAAGTGTATTTTTCAAGATGTTTAATTTTTTCAGTTTTGCTTTCCAAGCACCCAATGACTCTTTGTGTTGATTGACTCTTTTAATAACATCTTGTACTAACGGATTAGTTTCAGATGCGTTAGAGAAAAACTGTAAGTTATTTTCTAACTGTCTAATTTCATCTTTGCTTTCATCTATTTTTTTTCTGATAAATGCACGTTCATTCTGTATAGCACGTTCTTGATTGTCGTTATTGCTAAGTTGCTGAATCTTGTTACCATATTTCAACAGTTCAGATTCTTGCTTGCTAACACCACATTTTTCATATAGTGCATCTATAATTTTATCGAACTTCTGATTGATATTTTTCTTTTTGAAAGGAACTCTTCCATAAGTTTTCCATTCTTCAGAAAATTTCTCGATTTCCTCTAAATCTTTAGCTTTGTCACCGCTTAATTCAAATGCTTTAAGACGGTCAAGGAATTCATCTTTTAATTTAAAATTGGCTTCCTCTTCTTTAAAAGCATCATTTTTAAGCGCATTTAACCTATCGAAATAGTGATTGCAGGCAGTTTTGAATTCTTTCCATAATTTGTCGGAGTACTTTCTTGGAACATGCCCAATTTTTTTCCATTGACCTTGTATACGCTTCATTTCTGCAGTAGTCGCATCAAAATCGTCACTATCCTTTATTGAAACCGCTATTTCTAATAGGGCTCTTTTTTTGTCTAAATTTTCTTGTTGATCTTTTTTAAGGTTCTTGTAAAAGGCATTTTTATTCTGATTGAATACACGTACTGCTCCTTTAAAACTGTTCCAAGTTTTAGAATTCACTTTTTGTGGTACTTGACCTGCTTTGAAAAAGGCCTCTCTAAGTTCTTCTAATTTCTTTATCTGTTGCTGCAGTGTACCATGATTGCTAGATACATTTTCACTAAGCGTATTTATCTCAGCAATAATTGCATGCTTGCGTTCTAAATTTTCTTCTTTTATCTTATCAAGATTTTTAAAATAATCTTGTCTTCTTTCGTGAATAATTTTTGTTGCGGCACTAAAACGGTCCCAGATTTCTTCTCTGTGGTCTTTACCTACCGGACCTAAATCTTCTTTCCAGATTTTGTGTAAAACCTGTAGTTCTCTAAAGGCTCTATTTAAATCTGGTTCTTTTGATAGTTCTTCGGCTCTAGCAACTATTTTACCTTTTTCCTCAAGGTTGTGCTTAAAGTCTAAATCTCTTAAGTCTCTATTGATATTTAAAAAATCATAGAAAATTTCAATGTGGTGGTGGTATGTTTTCCAAACATTATTATAATCTGCACGTGGTATAGCTCCTGCATGGCGCCATTTAGCCTGTATATCTTTGAAATTGTTATACGTAGTATTTATATCTTCTTCAACATTAACTAAGGCTTTCAGCTGTTCAATAAGATCTAATCTATAGGCAAGATTTTCTTTATGGCTTTTTTCTAAGCTCTTATAATGTTGGTTACGCTTGTCTCTATATTCTGAGTATACTTCGTTGAATTGTTGTTTGTCTACAGAATTATATCTAAAATCAATTTCATTACCACCGTTAGCAATAAATTCTTCTTTCTTTTCTTCTAGAAACTCATCAAATTTCTGATTGAATTCGTCTTTAATGGTATCAACATGTTTTCTTATGGCTTGAACTTTTTCGTTCTTCACTAAGCGTTGTAATTCGCCAACCAAATTTTCCATGCTCATTTCATGGTAATCTGGCATAGGTATTTCATGTCTTTTTACAGTATCCGTATCTTCAGCGTCTTCAGCATTAGAATCGTCAATCTCATTCATTACATCAGTTTCTTCTAAGGCTTCTTTAGTATCAGTTGAAGGTTCTGTTGGTAATTCTGTTGATTCTTCAGTAGTATTCACTGTTTCTTCTACTGTGTTTTTAGCAGATTCTATTGCAGTATTTTCCTCTATTGAATTCTCTGGTAATTGTTGTTCTTTATCCTCAGACATATTCCTAAATTATATGCTTACAAGATAGTGACAACCCTACTACTGGCAAAGTATTGATTAGTCTTTTTAGTTAAAAGGTAAAAGAGTAATCTTACGAAAATCTATTATTTGCAATGTCTTGCTTGTAGATAAGTTAAAGGTTAAGAGGTTAACGGTTCCAGATTTCCCAAGATTTTTCAGCTTGGAATTCTAGCATTCTATGTCCGTTACAAATTGTAGCCCCATTAGCTTTGCCTGCAGATAAGAATGCAGTTTCTTCAGGGTTATATATTAAGTCAAAAAGTAGATGTTCTTTACCAATTTTGGAATACGGAATTGCAGGTTTTTCTTCAACCTTAGGAAAAGTGCCTACAGGAGAGCAGTTTATAATTAAAGTATGTTTAGCTATGATATCATTGGTTAAGTCATGGTAAGTAAATCCATTGTTTTTACCACTTCTTGATACAAAAGAAAGTGTTATGCCAAGCTCTTCAAGTACAAATGCTACAGCTTTTGACGCTCCGCCAGTACCTAATATTAGTGCTTTTCTATGGTGTTCTTTTAAATGTGGTTCCAGTGATTTTTGAAATCCGTAGGCATCAGTATTGAAGCCAATTAAACCATTCTTAGTAAATTTTATGGTATTTACGGCACCTATCTTTTTGGCCGCAATATCTATATCGTCTAAGAAAGCCATTACTTCTTCTTTATACGGAATGGTAATATTCAGCCCTTGTACATTTTCAGTGTTTTTGAAGATGGTTGGAAATTCTGAAATAGCTTGTAAATCGAAGTTTTGATACGTGCAATGGTCTAGCCCCATATCTTCAAACTTTTTTTTAAAATATCCTCTTGAAAATGAATAAGAAATATCTTTACCTATTAAGCCGTAATTAACGTTCTGTTTTTCTGTTTTTTCCATACCAATCTAAAAGTAGCAAAATACTAATACCAAATATAATACAGATGATTGCCATCCAATTTTCTACGGTGGTCATATCTGGTAGAAACCGTTCGTAGTTCATTATTATTTGTTTTCCGTTAGAATCTAAAATGCTTTCACCATCTATTCCTGTTTTGAAGATAGTTTTTTTCCATGGCCAAACAACTCCTAGAGATCCTGTTATAAAGCCCAAAATGGTTGCCGTAGTAACATGTTTATAGTGTTTTAGTACGAAGGTCAATACATGTGAAAGAGTAACTAGACCTGTTGCCGATCCTAATGTGAATACGGCTAAGATTTTAAGTGTGTGTAATCTTTCGGTATTAGAAGTGAAACTAAAATCACCTATTAGTAATTCTGAGAACGTATCATATAATGCGTTTACAGAATCTACTAGTAGCAGCACATAATTACCTAAAAGTATTAATATAAAGGAACCTGAAAGTCCGGGTAATGTCATGCCTGACACACTGATCATTCCACATAAAAAGATGAATAGTAAGTTATCGTTTTCTTTCGCCGGACTAAGAAAACTGATGGCTACACCCACGCTTAGACCTATAATAGCAGCTGTAAATGTTTTCTTTTTCCAATAGTCAAAATCTTTACCTATGTAGTAAATAGAACCTAAGATCATACCGAAAAAAGCAGACCACACATACAATTCATGTGTTACTAAAAAATAGTCTAATATTTTAGAAACACTAAAATAGCTCACTAACATACCGAAAATGAGTAGCGTTAGAAAAGAGCCATTTATATATCTGTAGAAACTTTTAAGTCTACCATTAATAAGAAGCTTAAATGCTTTTGTATTTATTTTTTGAAGTGAATAAATAAATTCTTCGTAAAAACCACCAACAAAGGCGACAATACCGCCAGATACACCAGGTACTTTATTGGCAGCACCCATACAAAGTCCCTTTACGACCAAGAAAAATTTATCGGTAAAGGATCGGGGTTCGTTCATGTAGGTTTTTGCGTTACTTCTTAGAAGCTGATTTTTCTAATATAAAAATAAGAGAAAAACCTATTACAGCAGCTACAATAGCAAAGGTTAATTGATTATCGCCTTGAAAAGCGAAAGGTGAGATGTTTTCATCTACAACAATTTCTTTTTTACCAATTTTAATTACCTCTATAATATACTTCCAAGGCCATATTTTGTTCAATGAACCTAAGATGAATCCTGTTAAAACCGCAAGTGTTGCATCTTTATAATTGGTAAACATCCATTTTAATACTCTAGCAAAACTTAAAATACCAAAAACTATCCCGAAAATGAAGGTTATTAGAATACCAAAATCCTTTTCATTTAAAGCTCCTAAAACAGTTTTGAATGATCCCATTAGAACTAAAATGAATGCTCCGGAAATTCCTGGCATTACCATTGCACAAATGGCTACAGCACCTGATAAAAAAATGTAAGGCAGACTGCCAGAACTAGTTGAAGGGGGTAGGGTCGTAATATAAAAAGCACTTACGGTACCTATTATGAATAATACAATTGCTAATACGTTCCATCTTTTAATCGATTTGGCTACGAAAATGACACTTGCTAATACCAAACCGAAAAAAAATGCCCATGTAACTATAGTGTGCTCTTCTAATAACCAGGCAATCGCTTTGGATAATGTTAAAATACTAATCATCATACCAATTGCCAATGCCAACAGGAAGTTGCCATTTAATTTCTCCCAGAACTTTTTAAAACCTTCTTCTTTTAATACTTTTAAAGTAGTAAGGTTAACGTTGTTGATTGAAGTAATGAATTCTTCGTATATACCTGTTACAAAAGCTATTGTGCCACCAGATACGCCTGGCACTAATTCGGCAATACCCATTGCCATACCTTTTAGAGATATGAAAGTGTAATCTTTAAGTTTTCTATTGTCCATGAAATGTAGAACCTAATCTATGAGGTTTTATTGTATTTTCTTACAATTTCTTGTGTCCATTCAGACTTGCCGTATTCCGGAAAATTTTCAGTGAACAAATGTAGTTTTTTCTGTTTTTTGTCAATTTTTAGAGCATCCATTAACATAATACGAGCATTAATTGGGTCTTCAGCAAGTAGTAGATAGCCTACAGACCTATATAAAAGCTTTAAACTTTCAGGATAAAACTCTCTTCCTTGAGATAGAATTTCTACGGCAGATGATTCATCTCCGTTTAAATGAACAACTTCAGCCCAATTCAACCACGTGTCCAATTCATAATTTCCTAGTTCTACCGCTTGTTTAAATGCAAAATCTGCTTGGTCATAGTTTTTTAATGCCATGTAAATATTTGCGCATTTTTTCCAGTACTGCGGATTTTCACCATCTATATTTAAGGCCTTATTGATGTAAAATATAGCTTTTTCAAAATCTTTAGTATTAAAATATAGATTTGTTATAGCCAACCAACCTTTGTCTAACAATGGATCTTCGTGAACCGTTTGGTAGAAATAGTATTTAGCCATTTCTGTATCCTTCAGTTTTTCATAACATTTTCCTATTCTTAAAAATGCATGAGATGTTGGGTCTTCAATAGCAATAGTAGTCTCGTAATTTTCGATAGCCTCTTTATGTCGTCCCAATTTTTCAAGTACTTTGGCTTTTTCAAAATATGCACCTATAAAAGTGTCATCTGAAATAACAGCAAAATCAAAAGCGCTCAAGGCTTCTGTAAACATTTCTTTATAATAGTATTGTTTACCCAATTGATGCCATGCGACTTCGCAATATGGGTTATTTTCTAAATAACTGTTCAAGTAAACAATGGCACCATCGTAATCTTCAAGAAACTCAAAGCAATACACCACATTATAAAGTGAAGAGTAATCTTGTTCATCAAACTCTACACATTTCATAAAGCTCTCTTTGGCATTATCAAAATTGTCCATGAACAAATATTCCATGCCCAAAAGACTATAAATGTCAAAACTATTATTTGTAAAACTTAATGCCTTTTGTAGTAATTCTATAGCACCTTCGTGATCATCTCTCTTCGAAAATATATTGGCACGTTGAATATAAATTTCATCATTGTAATTATCTAGCCTTTGTAGCTCATCTAGAAGTGCTTCAGCCTTTTCCATCTGGTTTTCAAAAACCATGACTTCTACTTGAAGTAATTTCAATTCTATAGAAGCTGGATGTTGCTGTAGACCAATTTTAATTCCTTTTTTAGCCAAAGAAACCTTCCCATGATTTAGGTAGTGGTGCACAATATCTTCAAAATCCTCAGCATCAAAGAAATAGACATCGTCTGTCTTTAACATTGATTCGAATTTCGTAATTGGCTTGTCCGGTCTCTCGTTAGATTCTAACGCCATAGGAACTTTTTGGTTTTACAAGATATTTTAAAAGTAAGTGATTGTACGGGGTTTCAGCCACGGTACGAATCGATATTATTAACAAATTAGTTAACAACGTTGATTTACATAGAGTTAAGAAGTGCTAAAATTTTTGCGCAACCTTCTTTAATTTCTTTTTCTGAAATAGTTAATGGCGGAGAAATTCTTACGGCTCTATTTTCGAATAATAACCAGAAGAGAATTAGGTTCTTTTCCTTTGCTTGCAGTACTAATTCGTTTGCAGTTTCTGGTGTATCCATTAGTAAAGCAAGCATTAAACCTTTGCCTCTAATTTCTTTAATCTTCGGATGTTTTAATAGCGATTTAAATAGTGCTTCTTTCCTTAAGGTATCTGCGATTAAATTCGAGTTTAATAATACATTCAGAGTTGCTAAACTTGATGCTGCGATTACAGGATTACCGCCAAACGTAGTAATGTGACCCATTTTCGGATTCTCACTTAACGTATGCATAATCTCTTTACTGGCTGTAAATGCACCAACAGGTAAACCTGATGCCATGCCTTTGCCGATAACTAAAATATCGGGAACGCAATCAAAATGTTCAAATGCAAATAGCTTTCCTGTTCTGCCGAAACCTGGCTGTATTTCATCTAAAATAAGTAATGCACCCACTTCTTTGCAGCGTGCTTTTACTTTCTTTAGATAATCGTTTTTTGGGAGTATAAAACCAGCACCACCTTGTATGGTCTCTAATATTACACATGCAGTTTTGGTGGTGATTTTCTCTAAATCTTTTTCGTTGTTGAATTCGATATGATAAATATCTGGCAGCAAAGGTCTAAATACACTTTTACGCTCTTCAAAATCCATAAGGCTTAAACTACCCATGGTATTACCATGATAGGCAGATTTAGCGGCTATAATTTCAGAACGACCAGTATATCTGCGAGCCAATTTTAATGCGCCTTCAATAGCTTCGGTTCCTGAATTTACCAAATAGGTAACCTCTAAAGGTGCAGGTAAATTGTCTGCCAATAATTTGGTATAGGTAGTCGCTGGTGATTGCGAATATTCGCCGTACACCATTACATGCATATATTTATCTACTTGATTTTTTATTGCTTCAACAATCTCTGGGTGACAATGACCAAGTGTGCAAGCTGAAACACCTGCAACAAAGTCTAAATGTGCATTGCCATTGGTATCATGAATATAACTGCCTTTGGCATGAGATACTTCCATACCTAAAGGATAGGGGGAAGTTTGTGCTTGATATTGTAGAAAGTCTTTATTCATTTCAAAGACCTATTTTATCTTTTTTGGTTTCACAGATTTTTTAGGGTCTGTTGCTTTGTCTTGACCCGAAATATTGTTGATTGGGTCAGTATCGTTTTTACTTCTTTGTTGCTCTTCGGCATCAATATCAATGGGGTTGTCAATACCGTTAATAACTACAAGTTCTAAGTTGTTATCATCTTCATCAAAAATATCACCTTTGGTGAGTATACGCTCATCTCCACGCCAAACGAAGCCTTTTAATATTCTGCTATTTTTTGGTAAATCTTTTTCCGGAAATATATCTCCATCAGGATCTGTGTAAAATGTAAGATCTTCAATATCATTTTCCGCCATAGTAATTCTAATTTTACTGCAAACGGTTTTATCTATCCCTATAAGTTCATCATCATCATTATACATATAGTAAACTACCTCAGTATTCTGAACTAAGTCTATGAGTTTTAATTCGTTTTCAATAAACTTCCCATACAAATTAATCCCTTTGGCTTGGTTGTAGCCTGTCATGCTAACACTGTCTAAAGAGATTATAAAAGCATTGTTCAATACTTTTAAAGAATCTAATTTTTCAGTTTCTAAATTAGATTTTAGGTGAATACTATCACCTGTCATTTGGTTGGCGCCGTTCCAAATAATCGGATTTTTAATTAACTGAGTAATACCTGTCTTTTGTGCAGAGTGTATACTATCACATTTTCCGCTTAAATCAGTTTTGTAGAATTTTGCATTTCTAAAAGCACGCAGAATTCTATCTTCTGGTTTACCGGTGACCATTAGCGTATCGCCATGTACATAAAGTGAATCTCTTTCTTGCACAGAGATAGAAACCGCTCTTCTCGTGGCGAAAACAGAATCTTTTGCCTTATATACTTCGGCGTAATGTGCTCTAATTATACCGTTATTGATAGTATCTGTTACAGTAATGTTGTTGGTCGCAGATGCAAATTCTTTAGCCTTATTAAAGTACACGCTGTCACCTTCAATAATTCTGTTGTTATAATCTATACGTGTGTTTTTAATTCCGTAGCCGCTTTCAATCTTGGTGTCGTAAAATCCTCTCTCACAATATATTTTGTAAGCCTCGCCATTAATTGTGGACGGACCGTACATATAAGCGTTCTTGGAAGTAGTGTAGTAATCTAATTGTTCAGAGTCTAAAGTGTATTCAGGATTTTTTACATGTACACTATCTAAAAATTGATACTTTTTTAGTTCCATAAAATACTTGCCAATTTTACTGGTCAATGTATTTGCAGAATCTATTACCGTACCATTATCTTGATAAAAAGCTTCTTGTTTTTCGCGATCTAAACGTAAGGTATCTGTTCTTAAGGTCATGTCTGAATTTGTTAAAACAACATTTCCCCAAGCCTTAGCCAATTTTACATCACCTAAATAATTGATTTTTTTACTGGTCATTTCAACCGAATCGCCTTGCTTTAGTATAACATTGCCAATGGCTTCTAAACGATTCTCTAACTGGTAGTAAATGGCAACATCGCACCATAAATCGGCACCTTGATGTTCAAATTGTACTTGTCGGTCATCTTTACTAAATATAGATGCACCTGGGTATTCAGCTTCATTTTTTGTGAAGTTGGCACCATACACAATATTAATTTGTTTGGATTCTTCTTCTACTGCATCTTGTTGGGCATAACCAAAAAGAGTACATGCAAAGAATATTAGAACAACTGAATAAATCTTTTTCAACCTAAAAATTTTTTCAAAAATAGAACATTTTAAAAGAGCCTTGTCATGCTTAAGATACTTTTGGGAGATTAAAGCGAAAAGTGCTAGTGTTTATTTTATTTGCATACGGGTAATTGGATTAGAAAAATTACTTTCTAGTTAACCTTTAAATACTATGCTTTTCAAACATGTTATGTCAATACAGTGAAATAAGGCATAAAAAAAACCACTGGAAAGTGGCTTTTTTTTATTTTAAATATGAATTAGAAGTTTCTGTAATCTCCTTCTAAAAAAGCGTTGGCTTCATCTTCAGAGAATTTAGCATTTTCACTGTCCCAATGTAAAACTTGATTAGGGAATCTGCCAGCGATAACACCTAATAAAATAGTTTCAGTAAGTCTAGATGCATATGAAAATGGTGCGGTAGTTTCACCTGTGCCCAAACAGGCATCTACAAATTGGTGGTAATGTTTAGGTCCTTCCAAATCATAATCGCGAATTGGTTTGCTCATATTATTTGCTTTTTCTACAGCTTCTATTTCTGCAGAAATATCTACATATTTACCGTCTACTATCTTTTTTGGTAGTTGCATAAAATGCGGTAGTAATAGTCTTCCTTTTTCGCCAATGAACATAGCACCTTGATCTGGTAATGTACCTTCGCCAGCAGTTTTAGTTTCTAGAGACATTTTATCTGCCATAGAGTCTTTAGAGGTTTCTTTTGAATCTGCCATGTTCTCAGCTCCCGGTAGAATTAAATCTACATGGTCTTTAGGTGCTCCAGGTCCATCATACCAAACCCATTTTAATGTTTCAGTTGTATAAGCCGTTTGTGGGAATTCGTAAGTGACAATATTGTTTTGCGGAAAACCGAATCCGTTTGGTTCTCTACATTCATTTTTAATGTTCATAGGAACTTGTAGGTCTAGAGCATTATACGGGGTGTCAAAAATATGGACGCCCATATCACCTAAAGTACCACAACCATAATCGACTAATTTTCTCCAATTACCTGGGTGATAGAATCCTTCTTTATATGGTCTCTCAGCTGAAGTTCCTAACCATAAATTCCAATCTAATGATTCTGGTATTGGATCTGACCCTGTTGGTTCGGTTCCGTCATAGCCCCAATCTTTTGGTGACCATGCTCGTACCGTATGTACTTTGCCAATAATGCCAGATTGTATTAATAGGGTTGCTAGTTTATAATCGTAAAAAGAATGTACCTGAATTCCCATTTGGGTAACCAAGCCTTTTTCTGTTGCCAATTTGTTCATAGCCCTAGCCTCAGATACATAATGTGTCAACGGCTTTTGACAATATACTGGCTTGTCTAATTCCATTGCCATCATTGAGGCAGGTGCGTGGGTATGATCAGGAGTAGAAACGACTACAGCATCGATTTCATCACCCATTTCTTTTAGCATTACCCTATAGTCGGTATATGTTTTTGCATTTGGATGCAGTTTTTTTGCTTCTGCCAAGTTATTTGCATCAACATCACACAATACAGTTACATCCACTTTATTATGAGATGAAATTGCTTTTAAGTCTTCGGCGCCCATATTACCAACACCAATATGCGCAGTACGGAGTCTGGTTAATTTCTTTTCTTCCTTTTTACAAGACCAAAGTCCAGATGGTAATAATACAAACGTGGAAAGTGCTGCTGCGTTTTTTATAAAGTCTCTTTTGTTCATTGGTGTGGTGGTTAAAGTTTTTTGATTTTTATGTTTCTAAACCATATAGGGCTAGAATGATCTTGAAAGCCTATGTAGCCAGTTTTGAATTTGCCATAATCTTTACTGTTCTTCCATTTGTCTGAATTCTTTTTCAGGTACCAGGCTTCATCCCAAGGTACAAATGACACTACTTTTTTACCGTTTAGCCAATGTTCAACTTGCTCAGGTGTAAAAATGATTTTAGTAGTGTTCCATTCTCCAACCGGATTCAATATTTTTCCTTCTGGATCTGCCGCATGCATGGCATAATCTGAAGCTGTTTGTTGAAGTGGTTTTAGTTCCTCTGGTTTATCAGTATAGCCTAAACTTAAATTGTAGTCGGTTAAGTCGTGAATGCTGGCGTAGTTTTCGTCGTCTATCAATTGATACTCTGGTGAAACTTCTGGCGGACTATCATAACCTTCTTTTAAGTGGTAGAAAATACCGCTATTACCACCTTTTGGTAATTTCCATTCTACATAGAGTTCAAAATTATCAAACTCTTCTGCACCGTAAATAATGTCAGTGCCACCCGTGTAGTCTTGCTCTTTACCTAATTCAGTATCAAATTGTAGTTCTCCATCTTTAGCGATCCATCCTGGTGGTAGTTCTTTACCATTATAAGCGCGCCAACCTTTAGTTGTGGTGCCGTCGAACAAAGTGATCCATTCGCCTTTAGCTGGTTCTTCAGTTGCTGTTTGCTCTTCTGCTGTTTGTTTTTTTTCCGTTTTACAAGAAACTGCTAAAGCAGCAAATAAAAATAGGATAGAGAAGGTGGTTTTTTTCATATATCGAGTTGTAGTTGAAAGATGTGAAATTTACATTTTACACGATACTGAAATTACAAAAAAAAAGAATGGCGATAAAGGTATTTCCCTATATCGCCATTCCTGTAAGTTGAACAACCTCTCCTGGTCGTTAGATGTCTATCTTGATATTGTTTGAGTTCTATCTGGACCTACAGAAACAATCTTAATTGGCACTTCTAATTCTTTTTCAAGGAAATCAATATAATCATTAAGTTCTTTCGGCAATTGGTCTGCTGAAGTCATTTTGGTTAAATCTTCTTTCCAACAAGCGAACTCAGTGTAAATAGGAGTTACATTTTCTGGTTCTATGTTATAAGGGAAATGAGTTATAGTTTCACCTTTATATTTATAAGCAGTACATACTTGTAGGCTATCAAAACCAGAAAGTACATCACCCTTCATCATATTTAATTGTGTAACACCATTTACTTGACAAGCGTATTTTAATGCTACAAGGTCTAACCAACCACAACGACGAGGTCTACCTGTTACTGCACCAAATTCGTGACCTACTTTAGCCATTTCTGCACCAACTTCATCAAACAATTCTGTTGGGAAAGGACCAGAACCTACACGTGTAGTATATGCTTTGAAAATACCATATACTTCTTTTACTTTATTAGGTGCAATACCTAAACCTGTACAAGCACCTGCAGCTGTTGTATTAGATGATGTAACAAATGGGTATGTGCCAAAATCGATATCTAATAAAGAACCTTGAGCACCTTCTGCTAAAATAGTTTTTCCTGCTTTTATAGCTTGATTTAAGTATTCTTCACTATCTATAAAAGTTAATTCTTTTAAACGCTCTACAGCTTCAAAGAATTCTACTTCCATTTCATCCAAATCATACTGTACATCTACATTGTAGAAACTAATCATAGTTTCATGCTTATCTGCTAAAAGACGGTATTTTTCTTTCCAAGACTCTAATTCTAGATCTCCAACACGCATACCATTTCTACCGGTCTTGTCCATATAAGTTGGACCAATACCTTTCAAAGTAGAACCAATTTTTGCTTTTCCTTTAGATGCTTCAGAAGCTGCATCTAACAAACGGTGAGTTGGTAATATTAAATGTGCTTTTCTAGAAATAATAAGTTTTGCTTTGTAGTCTATGTTGAACTGGTCTAAACCTTCTAGTTCTTTTACAAAAACAACTGGATCGATAACAACACCGTTACCAATAACATTCATTGCCTTTTTATGAAAAATTCCTGAAGGAATAGTTCTAAGTACGTGTTTAATACCGTCAAATTCTAAGGTGTGACCAGCATTTGGACCACCTTGAAAACGCGCAATAATGTCGTAATCTCTAGTTAATACATCAACAATTTTTCCTTTTCCTTCGTCACCCCATTGTAGGCCTAACAATAAATCTACTGCCATCTAAATATTATATACTTGGTTAGTTCTATTTAATTTCTTTTTTGCCCGCATCTTTTGCAGGAGTATTTTTAGTCCCATAAAAATAAAGGGAATGTGTGTTTATTGTAATATCAAAAACTTCTTCTATCGTTTTCTTTATAGATTGAATTCGTGGGTCACAGAACTCCATTACCTCACCGGTATCAGTAAGAATAACGTGGTCATGCTGACGGTCAAAATATGACTTTTCGTATTGTGCCTGGTTTTTTCCAAACTGGTGCTTACGTACCAATTTACAATCTAAAAGGAGTTCTATAGTATTGTATAGGGTAGCCCTACTAACGCGATAGTTTTTATTCTTCATTTTAATATAGAGTGATTCTATATCAAAATGCTCTTCACTTTCGTAAATCTCTTGAAGTATGGCGTAGCGTTCAGGTGTTTTTCTATGTCCTTTGTCCCCCAAAAAGGTTGTGAAGACGTTTTTTACAATTTCTTGATTTTTATCAGAAGACATATTTACTTATTAATACACAAAGGTACAGTTAAATTTTAATTTCCTTTTTCTAAATACGTGTAACTTTATGAATTCCGTTGATGTTCATAAGATTGTCGGTCAGCTTTTTTAATACAGCTTTGTTTTTGACCACCACGGTAATCTTCCCTTTAAAGGTTCCGCCATCTGTACTGAAATTTAAATTACGCATATTTACGTGCATAATATCAGATATAACTTCTGTTATATCACTCACAAGACCCATATTGTCAATACCGGTAATTACAATATCTGCTTGGTATTCTTGTTGAGAAGAATCTATCCACTTTGCGCTAATTATACGGTATGCATAATTAGATTGTAAAGAAATGGCATTGGGACAGTTCTTTTTGTGAACCTTAATGCCTTCAGATACGCTAACAAAACCAAACACATCATCACCAGGTATTGGGTTGCAGCATTGAGAAAGTTTATATTCTAATTTTTCTTCTTCTTTACCAAAAACCAACATGTCATACTTAGAAGTAATCTCATCCTTGTTGATGTCTTCTGGTATAGGCGTTTTGCGCATTCGGTTCTTGAAGAAACTAATGAACGCATTACTGTATGATGAAGCAAAATCTTTAAGCATGGCATTGTCTATTGATCCAATACCAACTCTATAAAATAAATCTAAACTTGTTTTAAGTTTAAAGAAGGTGACCATTTTATTAATGGAATCTTCATTTAAAGTAATTTTTTGTGATTTTAACTTACGACGTAATATCTCTTTTCCGTCTTCAGCAACAGATTTTTTCTCTTCCCTTAAAACAGATTTAATTTTTGCTCGTGCCCTTGCTGTTGTAGCATAATCTAACCAGTTTTGATTAGGTTTTGCTTGGTCAGAGGTTATAATTTCAAGTTGGTCACCACTAGATAATGTGGTATTTAATGGTACTAATTTACCATTGACTTTTGCGCCTCTTGTGCGCATACCTACTTCTGTATGTATGCTAAATGCAAAATCTAAAGGAGTAGCACCCTTTGGTAAAGATTTTAATTCTCCTTTAGGGGTAAATACAAATATTTCTTTTGAATAGAGGTTGAGCTTAAATTCTTCAACAAAATCGACAGCATTGGTATTGGCGTTTTCCAAAGCTTCTTGAAGTTTGTTTAACCAAATTTCAATACCCTGTTCTTTTTGATTACCATGCTTGTATTTAAAATGCGCCGCATAACCTTTCTCAGCTATTTCGTGCATGCGCTCACTTCTGATCTGTACTTCTACCCATTTGCCTTTAGGTCCCATTACGGTAATGTGTAAGGCTTCGTAACCCGTAGATTTTGGCGAGGATATCCAATCTCTTAATCTAACCGGGTTAGGAGTGAAGTGATCGGTAACTATGGAATAAATTTTCCAGGCAAGAAATTTTTCGTTCTGTGCGTCGGATTTGTAAATAATTCTAATGGCGAATTTGTCATAGATTTCCTCAAAAGTGACATTCTGGGCAATCATCTTTTTACGCATAGAGAAGATAGACTTCATCCTCCCTTTTATAATATAATTGAGTCCTTCTTTTTTAAGAGAATTGTCAATAGTATCAGAGAAAGCATCGATATAGGCTTGCTGATCTTCCTTGCTATCTTCTATTTTGTCTTTTATAGATTTATAGACCTCAGGTTCAGTATACTTTAAACTTAAGTCTTCTAATTCCGTTTTAATATTGTAAAGCCCTATTCTATGTGCTAAAGGTGCATATATGTATAAGGTTTCAGAAGCAATTTTTACTTGCTTATGCTCTGGCATAGAATCCATGGTGAGCATATTGTGATAACGATCGGCAATTTTAATAATGATTACCCTAACATCATCATTTAAAGTCAAGAGCATTTTTCTGAAATTCTCTGCCTGTTGAGAGATATTCATGTCTTTCTTTAAATGCGATATTTTTGTGAGTCCGTCAACAATACGAGCTACAGTTTCACCGAACATGCGGTCAATATCATCTAATGTGTATTCGGTATCTTCAACAACATCATGTAGTAGGGCAGAGGCAATAGATACAGCATCTAGACCAATTTCTGATGCCACAATTTTTGCTACCGCTATAGGGTGAAAAATATAAGCTTCGCCCGATTTTCTTCGTTGAGTTTTGTGCGCATCAACAGCTATCTCAAAAGCACTTCGTATTAGTTTTTTATCCTCATCTGTTAAGGTTTGGTAACTAATACGCAGTAATTCTTTATACTCGTGAGCTATAAGTTTATTTTCTTCTTCTATTTCTACCTGTGTCATACTAGATTAAAAATAAGATAATCTTATATGATGGGCAACAAAAATTATGCCTTTAAATTACGTATGCGATCAATAAGTGGTGGATGTGAATAATGCATAAAAACATATGCAGGATGCGGAGTTAAGTTGCTAAGACTGTTTTTTGATAGCTTTTTTAAAGAAGTCACTAAAGGCAAGGCTGCGTAAGTATTCTTTGCATAGTCATCTGCCTGATATTCAAATTTTCTTGAAAAGTGATTCATTAGCAAGCCTGTGATTTCTGAAATGGGACTATATAAGATACCAAAACCGATTAATGCAGCATGAAAACTTGGTCTTTCTACACCTATTGCCAATGAAACTTCAGGATTATTAATAAATAATGAAAGTATAAATAACATTACTCCTGTAAGTACTATTGATGTGGCTAGATTAAATATGATGTGTTTTCTTTTATAATGCCCTATTTCATGGGCTAAAACAGCAACTATTTCTTCTTCTTCTAAATCGTTGATTAAAGTATCATATAGGGTTACTCGTTTTTCTTTTCCGAAGCCTGAGAAATAGGCGTTGGCTTTTGTGGAGCGTTTAGATCCATTGATGACAAAAATGTTTTGTAGATCAAAACCTACTTGAGCTGCGTAATTTTCTATTTTCTCTTTTAAGCTACCAGCTTCTAAAGGCTCTTGTTTATTAAACAAAGGCACAATTAATTTACTGTAGAATAAATTCATGAACAATGTGAAAATCGCTACAAATGCCCAGGTATACACCCAGAAGTTAGTGCCTGCCCATTGAAAGAACCATATTACCAGAGATAGAATTGCACCGCCAAAAATAATGGTCATTGCCCATTGCTTCAATTTATCAATTAAAAATGTCGCTTTTGTGGTTTTATTAAATCCAAATTTTTCTTCAATTATAAAGGTTTGGTAGTATGAAAACGGAATGTTGAGAATATCGCTTCCGATCATGATAATGCCAAAGAATACTAATGCCTGTATAATAATGTTCTCGCTGATAATTTGAGCAACATTATCTACCCAAGCAAATCCGCCGAAAAATAAAAAGGCTAAGATTAATGCTAACGAAAAAATAGAGGTAAAAACACCAAACTTGTAATTGGTTAATTTATATGCTTGTGATTTTTCATATTCTTCAGCATTATAAACGTCATTTAAATCTTCAGGAATAGGGTCTTTAAAGCGTTTTGCATTCAAATAATTCATTACTGTAGCAAGTATGAATTCTGCAATCAAAATGAAAAGGATGCAATAAAAGACGAATGTTTTATCCATATAGTGTAGTTGCAAACGAAAACTGTACTATAAAAAGTATAAATGTTACTTGTTTATTTTTCGCTGACGTTTCGCTTCAAAGATAAGTATTGCCGCAGACACAGAAACGTTCATAGAATCTATTTGACCCTCCATTGGTATAATGATGTTCTGAGTACTGTTTTTTAGCCATTCTTCACTTAATCCAGAATGTTCGGTACCTACTACTATTGCAGTAGGTGCTGTGAAATTGACTGTCGTATAATCTTTAGATGCTGATAGTGCTGCACAGAATATTTGAAATCCTTCTTTTTTTAAATAAGATATAATTTCAGTAGTGCTACCCATTTTTACATTTCTAGAAAAAAGGCATCCTACGCTGGATCTTATAATGTTCGGATTATATAAATCTGTTTTAGGGTTGGCAATTAAAACTGCATCTAAATTTGCAGCATCTGCAGTTCTTAGTAATGCACCAATATTACCAGGTTTTTCGGGAGCCTCGGCGATAAGTATTAGCGGATTCTTAGTTTCGAATTTCAATGTGGAAAGTTGATGGTCTTTACTTTTAGCAATGGCTATTACTCCCTCGGTCGTGTCTCTGTAGGCTAATTTTTTATAGATTTCTGTGGTTACTGAAATAAGTTGATCTGAGTGAAAAGATTTTAAAATACCGCTACTTTCAGAACTCTCTAAAATGTCTTCACAGTATAATACCGTTTCTATTTCATACTGTGCGCCAATTGATAGTTGTAATTCAAGCAGCCCTTCTAAGATGAAAAGACCTGTTTTTTTGCGCTCTCTAGATTTTTCTTTTAAGAGTAAAATCTTCTTTATCAGTGGGTTTTGAGCGCTACTAATGTGTTTTGTTGCTTGCATGAAATACAAAAATAGTTCAATTTGGTAAGTCTACTATAGTTTCTCGACTAAGCGATTTCAAAAAATAATAAATAATTAATTGAAATGATGAGTAAATTTTACCTTTTAGTTTTAGCCTTTGCTATATTTTCATGTAAAGAAACACCAAAGAAAGAAATGATTACCGATGCTGTTGAAGAAGTAGCTATTCAGGTAAATTTAGATAAATATCCTGCCAAATTAAATAAAGTATTTGAAGCACATGGTGGTTTAAATGCTTGGAAAGGCTATAAAACATTGAATTTTGAAATGCCTAATGAAAAATTCAACGAAATTCAAACTATTGATCTTCAGAACAGATTCGATAAAATTTCTACACCAGATTATACGCTTGGTTATAACGGGGAAGTTTGGCTTTTAGATAACACCGGTAATTATGAAGGCAAGCCAAAATTCTATCATAATTTAATGTTCTATTTCTATGCGATGCCTTTTGTATTGTCAGATGACGGAATTAAATATGAAGAAGTTGATGCTTTGGTTTATGACGGAATTTCATACCCTGGGTACAAAATTTCATATAATAGCGGAGTAGGAGCGTCTTCTACAGATGAGTACTATATTCATTATGATGCAAAAACGTATGAAATGAGATGGTTAGGGTATACCATGACCTATTTTAGTGGTGAGCCATCAACAAAAATTAACTGGATAAATTATGCTGATTGGGTAAATGTTGATGAAGTTTTGTTGCCAAATTCTATTACATGGCATAAGGTTGAAGAGGGTAAAATTAAAGAAGCAGCTAAAACGGTAAATTTTGAAAATGCTAGTTTATCTACAGACGCTAAACCTCTTGATTTTTATGCTGCACCTGAGAATGCTGTAATTGTGGAGTAAGGCTTTTCTCAAAATCATATAATTTTTTTAAAATAGGTGCCATTTTTATGGCACCTTATTTTTTATACCTAACTTGGAATTTATCTAATTTTAAAGGGATATGAATGTACTTTTTTTTGGCATTACAAAAGATATTGTAGGTAGCTCTGAAATCAGTTTTTCTGATGAATTTAAACCTATAAACGTTGCCGAATTAAAAAAGCAACTTGTGGAATCGTATCCTGAATTTTCTAAATTGAATTCATTGGCAGTAGCTGTAGATAGTGAATATGCTGATGATAATGTACTATTGAAAGGCAATGAAGAGATTGCCATTATACCACCAGTAAGCGGAGGCTAATGAAGAAAGTAATTGAGATAGTTGATGTTATTGATACCGCGAAGGTGTATGCTGAATTAAGCGATGCCAATAGTGGCGGAATCTGTGTTTTTGTAGGTGCCGTACGTGAGTTTACGAACAATGAAGAAGTAGTTGCTTTAGAGTTTGAAACGTATAAGGCAATGGCTTTAAAAGAAATGGAGAAGATTGCCGATACCGCAATGCAAAAATGGTCATTGAATAAAGTGGTCATGAGACATGCCGTTGGTGAAAAAGGGGTTGAGGAACCAGTAGTAATTGTTGGTGCGTCATCCGCTCATAGAGATGCTTGTTTTGAAGCATGTAGGTTTTTAATAGATACCCTAAAGGAAACAGTACCTATCTGGAAAAAAGAGAAGTTTAAGAATAAAACGGTATGGGTTTCAGCACATCCGTGATTTTATAGAGAATAGAAATTAGAGACAAAGAATAAAGAAAATAGATTAGAGAGAAGAGAGAATTTGAACTTGTTTTAGAGTTTGATTTTTGTATTTGAACTTGACTCTTGAACTTGAACTTTTTTTGTATTTCAATTGGTAATGAAAGTATGTTAGTAGACAACCACAATAGAGAAATAAATTACTTGAGATTAGCGGTTACAGACCGTTGCAATCTGCGTTGTAATTATTGCATGCCAGAAGAGGGAATCAATTTTGCCAAAAACGACAAGTTGTTTACCATAGATGAGTTGGTGAAATTAAGTGAGATAGTGGTTTCTCAAGGCATAGACAAAATACGAATTACAGGTGGTGAGCCTTTTGTTCGTAAAGACTTGATGGTGTTGTTACGTAGCTTGTCAAAATTAGATGGGTTAAATGACATTTCTGTGACTACGAATGCAACTTTGATTGGTCCGCATATAGATGAGTTGAAAGAATTGGGCATTAAGAATATTAATGTGAGTATGGATGCTATTAACCGCGAGACTTTTGAGCGTATTACGCGCCGCGATCATTATGATGTGGTGTATAATAATATGATTCGATTAATTACCGAAGGCTTTAATGTTCGTATTAATTTCATTGCTTTAGAAGGTCAGAATACTGATGATATTCTTCCAATGCTAGAATTGACTAAGCACTACAATGTATCTGTACGTTATTTGGAAGAAATGCCTTTTAATGGTGGTTCAAAAGAATTTCAGACTATAAAATGGGATTTTAAGACCATACTTGAACATATTAGAAGTGAGCATCCAGATTATTATAAATTAGAATCTCCAAAGACATCAACTTCCATGAATTATAAGATTCCCGGTTTTAAAGGGACTTTCGGAGTTATTCCTTCTTTTAGTAGAACTTTCTGCGGAAGCTGTAATCGATTGAGAATTTCGGCTACAGGTGATGTAATTACATGTTTATATGCCAAAGCAAGTGTAAATCTTAGGGATATTATGAGAGCTGATGATGTGGAAGAGAACATCAAAAAAGAAATTTTAAAGGCTGTAGGCAGTCGTGCCAAAACAGGTTTTGAGGCACAAGAAAAATATAAGGATGTATTTAGTAATTCAATGACTTCAATAGGAGGATGATGCAGAAGAAATTATCACATATAGATGAATCTGGGAATGCTACCATGGTAGATGTTTCTCAAAAAATAGCTTCGGTAAGAACAGCAATTGCTAGTGGAACTATAAAATTTCCATCAGAGGTTTTCAAATCTTTATCTGATCAAGATTTTGTTGGTAAAAAAGGAAGTATTGTACAAACAGCTGTTATTGCGGGTATACAAGGTGTAAAGAAAACGGCGGAATTGATTCCGTTGTGCCATCAAATAAACTTGTCTAAAATCAATGTTGAAATTGAACCAAGTTTAGACGCTTTTCAAATTACATGTACGGTAAAATGTAATGAAAAAACAGGTGTAGAAATGGAAGCTTTAACGGGTGTTTCAATAGCTGCATTAACTATCTATGATATGTGTAAGGCTCTTTCACAAGATATAGTGATTGGTGCAATTCAATTAGAACAAAAAACAGGAGGGAAAAATGATTTCCAACGCTAAGTTGTACGGATTGGTGCTTTCTGGTGGTAAAAGCACTAGAATGGGTAAAGATAAAGGTCTAATTACGTATCATAACCTGCCACAACGTGAACATTTATACCATTTGTTAAGTGAGGTTTGTAATCAAACATTTCTAAGTATCCGTAAAGATCAAGAGAGTGAGATTTCTAATTCGTTTAAAACTATTCTAGATCAAGATGAATTTCGTGGTCCTTATAACGGACTGCTATCTGCTCATAAAGCACATCCAGAAGCTGCTTGGTTAGTATTGGCGTGCGATTTGCCATTGATGGATAAAAACGCACTTAAAGAATTAATAGCTGCAAGAAACTCAGATAAGATAGCGAGTGCATTTGCTGATGCTGAAGATCCTTTACCGGAACCACTTTGTGCTATCTGGGAACCAGAAGCTTTAAAGCAATCTGTTGAATACCTAAAAGCAGGAAATGGATCTTGCCCAAGAAAATTCTTAATTAATGCAGATGTCAACTTGGTGTTTCCAAAACAAAAAGAAGTACTGCTCAATGCAAATTCAAGAGCAGAATATGAAGAAGCGCTACTTAAAATAGTACCATGAACCAAAATCGTTACCAAAGACAAATCACCTTAGCCGGATTTGGAACCGAAGGTCAGCATAAGCTAAATAAAGCTAAAGTGCTTGTTGTTGGTGCTGGCGGACTAGGTATTCCCGTGTTAACTTATTTGAATGCCATGGGTGTTGGTACTTTAGGTATTGTTGATGCAGATGTAGTTTCGTTATCTAACCTTCACCGTCAAGTTTTGTTTACCGAAGCTATGGTGGGTAGTCTTAAAGTTGAGGCAATAAAAAAGCAATTATCAGCTCAAAATTCAACTACACAAATACATACGTATCAAACTTTTTTAACGGTCGCTAACGCACTTGATATTATTGAAAATTATGATGTAGTTGTTGATGCTACTGATAATTTTCCCACTAGATATTTAATTAATGATGCCTGTGTAATTGCAAATAAACCTTTCGTTTATGGTGCATTACACGCTTTTGAGGGTCAGGTGAGTGTTTTTAATTATAAAGGTGGACCAACATATCGGTGTTTGTTCCCGTCCATGCCAGCGGCAGATGCGGTGCCTAATTGTAATGAAAATGGCGTATTAGGTATTTTGCCTGGTATTATTGGTAATCTACAAGCTTTAGAAGTAGTAAAGATTATTGCAGAAATAGGAGAGGTGCTGTCGGGAGTTCTATTGCTGTTTGATACGCTTACTCAACGAACACAACAAATGAAGTTCAAGTTGCAACCAGGTAACAATGATATTAAAACACTCGCAACCAGCTACGAGTTTAACTGTGAGCTTCCTTTGAAATCAGTAGAGGCTGTGGAGTTTAATGCTATTCTGATTGAACAGGCTGTTGAGCTAATTGATGTGCGCACAGTAAAAGAATTTCAAAGACAACATTTAAAAGAAGCCAAACATATTCCTTTAAGTGAATTAATCAATAGAGTATCTGAGGTTGATCTTGAGAATACAGTTTATGTTATTTGTCAGTCTGGTGTACGAAGTAAAAAGGCAATTATCAAGATGCAAGAATTATTCCCAGGTAAAGACTTTGTCAATGTTAGCGGAGGTATGAACCAGATGAAAAATTATGTTGATACCTATTGAGCAATTGGTGTTTTTATGCATTGGTTTTTTTATCATTGCCACCTTGTATTCTTCTGTAGGTTTTGGTGGTGGCTCTAGCTATTTGGCTTTATTGACACTTGTTTTAACTAGTTTTTTTGCCATCCGGTCTATTGCATTGGTTTGTAATTTGGTGGTAGTTTCAGGTAGTACGTATCTCTATTTTAAAAATGGTCATGCAAAACTAAAAGATTTTCTTCCCTTTGTTTTGGCGAGTATTCCGTTAGCATACATAGGCGCAACATTCCGATTAAAAGAAAGCGTTTTTTTTATAATTTTAGGATGCTCACTTATTCTTTCCGCATTGTTTTTGGCTGTTCAGACGGTTGAAATTGATAAATCAAAAAAAGAAGTGGAAGATTACCCTAACTATTTAAGTTATGTGTTAGGGGTGGGAATCGGATTCTTATCAGGATTAGTAGGCATCGGTGGAGGTATATTTTTAGCTCCCGTTCTAAATCATTTACGATGGAATAAAGCTATAAAAATAGCTGCTCTTGCCAGTTTCTTTATTTTGGTTAATTCGGTTTCCGGATTATTTGGATTGATCACAAGCGATTCATTGTCATTACCATTGCGAGAAACTATTTGCTTGGTTATAGCTGTTCTTCTTGGCGGACAGTTAGGTATTCGCATCAGTCTTAAAAAACTATCGGCAAATGGTATTAAAAGGGTAACTGCTTTATTGGTATTTGTAGTAGGTATTCGAGTCTTATTGGTGAATGGACTCGAATTGTTTTAGAAGATTTAATTAATTGGCTTCAATTCTTCAAGGGTATAATTTATAATAGTTTTACCTTTAATTCCATGATTACATTTAAAGAAGCATACCAAAAAGTGTTAGCCCATCCTCTAGATTTAGGTACAGAGATCGTTTCACTTATGGATAGCTTAAATAGAATATTGGCAGAAGATATTTACGCCGATCGAGATTTTCCTCCTTTTGATCGCGCTACCAAAGATGGTATAGCCGTTCAGTTTTCAGATTTTGCAAATAATGGACACTCTTTTAAAATTGAAGGACTTGCTGCTGCTGGCGTAGTACAACAAGTTTTGAATGATAAAAACAACTGTCTGGAAGTAATGACCGGTGCAGTTGTGCCAGAACATTGCGATACCGTTGTGATGTATGAACACATCACTATTGATGAAGGTAAAGTTACTATCAATGAGAAAGTGACTAAAGGTCAGAATATTCATTACCAAGGTAGCGATGAAAAAGCAGATGCGCTTCTTTTATCCAAAGGGAAAAAAATTACTCCTGCAGAAATCGGAGTAATGGCTACTGTTGGTAAAGCAACAGTAAAGGTTATGGGTAATCCTAAAGTTTGTACCATAGCTACGGGGAATGAATTGGTTGCCGTTAATGAAACTCCTAAACCACACCAAATACGAAAATCGAATATGCTGACTATTAAAGCGGCATTATTGAATTCTAAAATTGAAGCCAGTTCTCTTCATTTGTTAGATGATAAAAAAGAAATTGAGCGAGAACTAGAAAGAGCTTTAATTGAAAATGATGTGCTATTATTGAGTGGGGGAGTGTCTAAAGGGAAGTTCGATTTTATTCCTGAGGTAATGGAATTTTTGGGAGTCCATAAGGTGTTTCATAGAGTGTTACAAAGACCAGGAAAGCCATTTTGGTTCGGTATTCACCCAAAACTGAATACGGTTATTTTTTCTTTTCCAGGAAATCCGGTTTCTACATTTGCTAATTATCACCTCTATTTTTTACCATGGCTACAGACCTCTTGGGGACTTCCATTAGATAATTCGTATATTAAGCTAAGTGCAGCAATTAAAATAACACAGCCGCTAACCAGATTTATTCAGGTTAGTACGGAAGTAAAAGATGGAATATTTTGGGCTACGCCCGTTGTTGAAAATGGTTCGGGAGATTTAACTAGTTTGGCAAAGGCTGACGGGTTTATTAATTTAGAACCAAGAACTGAAGAATATGAAGTAGGGGAGGTAGTACCTTTTGTAAAGACCAGATGGTAACCAATTAAAATTTTATATATGAATCCTGTTGTAAAGAATATTTTGGCGGTCGTAGCCGGAATTGTTGTTGGTAGCATAGTTAATATGGGAATTATTATGATCAGTGGTTCTATTATTCCGCCACCAGAAGGTGCAGATATTACAACTATGGAAGGGTTAAAGGCTTCTATACATTTTTTTGAACCCAAACATTTTATTTTTCCTTTTCTTGCTCATGCCTTAGGTACTTTGGTGGGTGCGGTTATAGCAACAAAAATTGCAGCAACGAGAAAACTATTGATGGCACTGCTTGTAGGTTTATTTTTCTTAATTGGTGGTACTGCAAATATTGCAATGCTTGGCGGACCAATGTGGTTTACTGCCTTAGATATTATAGTAGCTTATATGCCTATGGGATATTTAGGATATAAGCTTGCTAAAAAATAAATGCTAACTTATTAAAAATAAAAAGAGGCTGTCTACAATTGTAGACAGCCTCTTTTGTTATATTAATTTGTGAAGTTTACTATTTTCCTTCGTACTTGCCCATATAGCGTTTCCAAAGTTCGGTTTGGTGTGTTTCTAAAGAAACTGTTCTACCGTCTATAAACACATGTGTTAATTGATTACCTGCCATATCTAACGCATCACCTTCAGAAATAAATAATGTAGCACTTTTTCCATTTTCTAAAGTACCGTACATATCATCAATTCCTAAGATTTTTGCAGTGTTCCCAGTTAATAACTGTACTGCAGTTTCTTTATCCAAACCTTGCTGAGCTGCTTGACCAGCATAGAATGGTAAATTTCTAGTTTGAAAATTTTCTGCATCTGAATTTTGTATCCCAACTAATAAGCCTGCGTCTACCAATAATTTTGGTAATTTATAAGGTAGGTCATAGTCATCATCATCAAAAACAGGTAAATTATGTGTATACTGTACTAAAACAGGGATGTTGTTACTCTTTAAAAATTCTGGGATTTTATATGCATGGTAACCACCTATTAATACAACTTCTTTAGCACCATAACTTTTTAAAGTATTAATAGCATCAATAATTTGTTTTTCATCATCTGCATGTACATATAATTTTTGACTACCATCAAATACACCTTGCATTGCTGCATATGCAGGGTTTACCTCTTTAGGAGTAGATTTGCCGTATGCTGACGCATTTTTAAAGAATGAAGTTACTTCTTCAATTTGCTTGCTGTAATCTTTATTTGGTTGATATCCTGGGTCTTCACCAGCCCACCAGCGACCTTGCTTAAAAGTAGTTGGCCAGTTTAAATGAACACCATCATCAACTTTAATAGCTGCATCTTCCCAGTTCCAAGCATCAAACTGTACAATGCTTGATGTACCTGAAATACGACCACCGGTAGGAGCGATTTGAGCGATTAAAACTCCATTAGGGCGCATACTTTCTACTACTTTAGATTCCGCGTTATAAGCGATTAAACTTCTTACATGCGGAATAAAATCACCTATTTCATCTTCATCATTTGATGCTCTTACAGCATCGATTTCTACCAATCCTAAGGTTTTAGCGGGAGCAATAAAACCTGGGTAAACATGCTTTCCTGTTGCATCTATTACTTTCCCTTTTCTGGCAATTCTCATTTTAGAATCGCCTACGAAAGTGATTTTTCCGTCTTCGAACATAATCAAAGAACTTTGAATTACTTCTCCGTTACCCAAGTGGGCAGTGGCACCTTCAATGGTAATGGCATCGGTTTGTTTAGCGCCGGGCGTTTGCTGTGCCATAGATGGTATGACCAGACCTATAGCTATGATTAACGTTATAAATTTTTTCATTTGTATTGTTTTATATTTTTGAACTATAGCTTATTGAATTAAAGGCTTTCACAAGTGAAATCTCGTTTTATACTTTGTTTTGGACCTTGTGTCTTCTTACCGCCACTTTTTTCTTTAAGCATCATCGTAACCAATTCGTTTCTTTCCTTCTTAATAGTTTCGCGGTTCTTCTTATCTGTTTCTAAATCGAAATAAGTAACACCTTCAATCATGGTCTTTTCAGCTTTGGAGTATATAGAAAGAGGATTGCCAGACCATAAAACTAAATCGGCATCTTTACCTTCTTTAATACTACCCACACGATTATCTAAGTGTAAAAGTTTTGCAGGGTTAATAGTTACCATCTTCCAAGCTTCCAATTCTGTCATTCCACCATACTTGATAGTTTTTGCAGCTTCTTGGTTTAATCTTCTGATCATTTCACGATCATCACTATTAATTGCCGTAACAACACCTTGCTTTTGCATTATTGCTGCATTGTATGGTATGGCATCGTTTACTTCAAATTTATATGCCCACCAGTCACTGAAGGTACCAGCACCAGCACCATGCTCTACCATCTTATCGGCTACTTTATAACCTTCTAAGATGTGAGTGAACGTATTAATTCTGAACCCGAAATGTTCTGCAACTTTCATCATCATATTGATTTCGCTCTGTACATAAGAGTGACAAGAAATAAAGCGCTCTCCATTTATGATTTCTGCCAAAACTTCCATTTCTTCATCATAACGGTAAGGCTCACCGTTTTTCTTTTTAGTGTCATATTCCTTAGCTCTTTGGAAATAGTTCATGTACATCTGTTCAACACCCATACGTGTTTGCGGAAAACGTGAGAAGCTGCCCCAGTTACTTTGTTTTACATTTTCGCCAAGGGCGAATTTTATAAACTTTGGAGAGTTTTCATAAATTAATCCGTCTGCTTCCTCACCCCATTTTAATTTTAATATGGCAGATCTACCACCTATTGGGTTTGCAGAACCATGTAATAATTGTAACGATGTAACACCACCTGCAAGAGACCTGTAAATACCCATGTGTTCTGGGTCAACAACATCTTCCATTTTTACTTCTGCAGAGCTATTTTGACCAGCTTCGTTTACGGCTAAAGCTGCAATGTGACTATGTTCGTCAATAATACCCGCTGTTAAGTGTTTGCCTGTAGCATCAATTACTGTTGCACCACCAGCACTTAAGTCTTTTCCTATTTTAACAATCTTTCCGTTTTTAACAAGAACATCGGTATTTTCTAAAACACCTGCATCTTCACTTGTCCATACCGTAGCATTTTTGAACAATGTATTTTGTGCTTTTGGCTTAGATGCAAATCCGTATCCTACATTAGGGAAGGTCACTGGCATCACTTTAATCGCCTCGGCAGTTTTGCCTTTTTCTGCTTCTTTTTCTGTGAACGATTTGGATTTGGTTGCCGTGAATTGAGATTCAGTACCATCTGGCAATACCAAACGACCAGTTAAGTTGTCTGATGTTTTGGTTACAGCACCTATCATTCTAAAGGTTTTTTCACCTTTATCTGTAGCAAATGACATTGTTACCCAATTGTCATCATAAGTAATTTTAGAAGTTAATTTTGTAGTGTCTTGTTTTACTTCGATTTTAGGTTTAGAAATTTCACCTGTTATGGAAACATCATATGATTTTCCTTGCACGGTTAAATTGTAATCTCCTCGAATGTCTTTTGAATCCATTGCATTTACAACACTTTTTGTACCCTGAACCCAGTTTTCGTAAAGTGTGGTAGATTTATCAAAAACATCACCTGATGTAATTAAAAAGTTGGCTATTGCTCCTGTTTTTAAAGAACCAATTTCATTTGATTTCCCTAAAATTTGAGCAGGTACAGTAGTAAGTGCTTCTAATGCTTTAGTTGATGAAAGTCCGTATTCAATGGCTTTCATTAGTTTCTCTTTGAAATTGGCAGCAGATTTTAAATCATGTGTAGTTAGTGAAAACTGAATTCCGTTCTCTGCTAATACCTTTGGATTAGAAGGAGCCTGATTCCAATAACGCATATCTTGTAAAGAAACATAACCAACAGCATACGGATTAGAAACATCATATGCATCTGGAAAATTTAGCGGTAGAATGTATTTGGCATTGGTAGCTTTTATTTCTTCAATACGTTCAAACTCATTACCACCACCTAGTATGGTGTATTGAATACCATTTGCATCTCCAATTTTATCGGCACGTAAATCATGAGATTTATCTTCAGCTTCAAAAATCTGCACTAAGCTTTTGTTTTCATTAAGTGCCTCTAAAGAAAGGTCTGTTGTGGAGGCATTGCCTTTAGCGTACCAGTCGGCATCACTATACATTTGTCTTAACAGAGCCAATGTTCCCATTAAAGAACCTGGGTAAGATTGCCCTTTGGCAATACTTCTGGTTAAAGAAAAATATTGCGCAGAACGGTCATCTAAGATTCTATTCGCATTAGTTCCGTTTCCGTTTAAAGCTATAAGAACACCAGTACCTCTGGCAATACCATCTTGAATGTGAGAGTTAACGACACCGAAACCAGCTTCACGCAGCACTTTGGCTTCCTTGTCATCATAAGTGAATTTTTCAATTGCTTTGTTTTCTGGCATTATATGATCGTTCCAATAATACCCTTCTCTAGAAGGTTCATATTGGGCAGATCTGCCTCTACCCGGCTTTTTCTTAGCTTGTTCTACACCAAATTTAGAGTACACATCTATAAAAGAAGGATAAATAGATTTACCGTCTAAATCTATTACAACAGCATTTTTAGGAATGCTAACTGAGCTTGAAGCACTGACAACCTTACCGTGCTGTATTAATAGTGTTCCCTTTTCAATGACTTGTGTAGGGGTTACGAAGATTTTTGCATTTGTAAAAGCCGTGTAGTTGTTATTGTTGACTTTTACCCCAGCATTTTCTGGGAAATAATCTTGTGCAGTTAAAAATGAGCCATACCCGAGTAGGCATAGCGCAAAGAATAGTTTTTTCATTACGTTTGGTTTGAATTAGTGTTTTAAAAATACTCGGATTCTAGAGTAAATACGGTCTCTTTCACTTTTGTTTAACAGTTGAGTGCATCGTAATTACGAATAGTTAGTTTTTTCTTAATTTATTATAAAAAGGGTGGTTAAAATGCCTTTAGATTGATAAGTTCTTAACCTATTTTAAAGTGGGTGGTCTTTATGGTAAGCAACCAAAAATAATACTACTGCACTATAACTTTTAATACCCTCTGTTTGGTTATTAGCTTTGAGAAATGTATCGAAAATAGTTTTAAATACAGGTTCCATAGGGTTTTCGTAAGAATGCCAAAAAATTGACATTTCTTGAAAGTTACTTTTTACACCAGGGTTTAGTAATAGCATCAATCTATCAAATTCTTTGGTGTCGGTGCGTCTTATATCATTTAAACAATAGCCTAAAGCATAGGCGTAGGCGGCATATTTAAAATATACGTCTTCATTGTTAGATGTTACCAGGTAGCCAATAAAGTTTGTTTCGTTTTCGGCAGAGTACCCTAATTGATGCCCTACTTCATGGCCAGCAACAAAAGGGAATCTAAAGTTGGGCAGTAGGTCATTGACTTGAGCTTCATTGGTAAACGGATTTAAATATCCGGCGTAGCCCATATATGTTAATCCGGTGCTGAATAATGATTTTTTTATACTTGGTCTATCGTAAGCCAAAAACGGATGAATTGTTTCTAAATGATCATAACCTTGTATAGTTTTATCAAAAATTTCTTTCTGAGAATACGGAATTTTAACGGCTAAAGTAGAGTCTTTTGTAATTGTAAATTGAGACACATTGGTTTTGAGAATTAACCGTTCTGTGAATTCTAATAGATCTTGATAGTCTTTGTTGGGTACTAACGCTAACTTTTTTGACAGCGGTTCTCTATAATAATTCATGCCCCACATGACATGAAACGTAAAATAAGCAACAGAAAGAACCATTGCTACATTCTGTAAAAACTGAAGTTTATGGCGCCAAATGTATTTTCGGTTTTTAATTATGTAAACAAGTGCGAGCAGTATAAGAATGAAATAGAAAATATCACCAACAGAGAACGGTACCCATCCAAATAGGAGTCTAAAGAATTTTGAAATAACTGGGTATAATCCGTTACTATAATATTCCTCAACTATATCAGTTCGTGTACCTAGCCATTTTACAATGATGATTTGGGGAATCAATGAAATTGCAATGGCATTCTTTAAAGATATCTTCATTATCTCAAAAATAGCGAAATCCTTTTTCTATCAGTATTTTTGCAAGCACTAACCGTGAAAAAAAATGTATGGATATTAATAAATTGGAGCCAACGGCTGTTTGGAAGAATTTTTCAAAATTGAACGCGGTGCCTAGACCATCTAAAAAAGAGGAAAGGGTAATTAGCTTTATGTTAGAATTTGGTAATGCCCTTGGCTTGGAAACTTTTTCTGATGCTATTGGTAATGTTATCATAAGAAAACCTGCTACCAAAGGCATGGAAGATAAGAAAATGATAACGCTGCAGAGTCATTTAGATATGGTTCACCAAAAAAATGCAGATACCGTATTTGATTTTGATACTCAAGGTATAGAAATGTATGTTGATGAAGATTGGGTGAAAGCAAACGGTACTACATTAGGTGCCGATAATGGTATGGGTGTAGCTGCAATTATGGCTCTTTTAGAGAGTGTAAATATTCCTCATCCTGCTCTTGAAGCCTTATTTACTATTGATGAAGAAACAGGTATGACCGGTGCTTTTGAATTAAAGGCAGGAGTTTTACAGGGTCAAATTCTATTAAACTTAGATACTGAAGAAGATGACGAAATTGATATAGGTTGTGCTGGTGGTATTGATGTTACGGCAACAAGAACCTATAATGAAAAAGATGGTACCCATGGTGATGCCGGTTTAGAGATTACCGTAAAAGGTTTAAAAGGCGGACATAGTGGTATGGATATTCATAAAGGGTTGGGTAATGCCAATAAAATTATGAATCGATTACTTTATTTAGGACTTGATTATAATGTTCGTATTAGTTCTTTAAATGGTGGTAGTCTGAGAAATGCGATACCAAGAGAGAGTGTTTGTAAATTAAATGTTGGTAGAAAGCAGGCCGATAAATTTTTGAAGAAAGTTAATAAGCTTTCTGAAGCTATTAAAGCAGAGTTGAGTGTTCAAGAGCCTAATTTACAAATAGAATTAATTGATATTAAGCCTGCTAAAAAAGTAATGGGTCTAGGTGCTCAAGAAAAATTGGTTAAGGCTGTTTATGCAGCACATAACGGAGTCTATGCCATGAGTGGTGCTATTGATGATTTAGTAGAAACTTCGAATAATATAGCTATTGTTAAGGTTAAAAAAGGGGAAATAAAGATTGGTTGTTTAACGCGTTCATCTGTTGATACTGCGAAGTTAGATTTAGCGAATTCTTTACGTTCTGCTTTTGAAATCAGTGGTTTTGATGTAGAACTTAGTGGTTCATACCCTGGATGGAATCCGAATCCGAATTCTGAAATATTAACTGTGGCTAAATCTACGTATATAGATTTGTTTAAAGAGCAACCAAGGGTTGTTGCTTGTCATGCAGGTTTGGAATGTGGTATTTTAGGTCAAAATTATCCTGATGTAGATATGGTAAGTTTTGGACCTACTATTCTTGGAGCTCATTCACCAGATGAAAGAGTGAGTATTTCATCTGTTCAGAAGTTTTGGAAACTACTTTTAGAAATATTAAAGAATACAAATTAGAATTACAGGTATAAAAAAAGCCCTTTAGTGAAAACTAAAGGGCTTTTTTTATTTGGGAATATTATTCTGTTATTCCGGTAATTTCTAAATCGAAAATTAAATCTGCATCTGGTGGAATTGGACCGCCACCTTGTGGTCCATATCCTAAATGAGACGGAATGAATAAACGAACTTTATCGCCAACTTTCATCGTTAAAAGTCCTTCTCTAAATCCTGCAATTAAACGAGATTCAGGAGAGTAATCCATTGGTACTGGCATATAACCACCACCTTGTTGTCTCTTGATGTCAAACATACCATATTTCTGAGCAACTTCTTCGTAGTTACTATCGAACAAAGTGCCATCCATTAAATAACCAGCATACATTACGTTTACTTTCTGACCAACCTTTGGTTTTTCACCAGAACCGGTTTCTAAGGTTAATACTTTAAGACCAGAAGGTAAAGTCTGAGCTTTTGCTTTTTGAGCTTCTGTAGAAGAAGCAAATTCAGCTTTTATTTTTTGAACTTCAGCTAATTTTTCAGCTTTCTCTTTTTCAATAGCAGCAAGTCTATCTTCTTCACCATCAAAATAATCGGTCATTATTTTAACAGCATCGAACTTACGTGCTTCTTTACCGTTTCTAATGATTTCTACGGTATTCATTAAAACTGGTTCTACCGGCTTATTGCCAGCACCTACTGCAACATTTGCTATAGAATCAACAACATCCATACCTTCTACAACCTCACCAAAAACGGTGTGCTTGTTATTTAACCAAGGTGTCTCTTTATGCGTGATGAAGAACTGACTACCGTTAGTTGTTGGACCAGAGTTTGCCATTGAAAGAATACCTTTTTTATCATGTACTAATGAATCATTGAATTCATCCATGAACTTATAACCTGGGTTTCCAGTTCCTTGACCTAATGGGTCTCCACCTTGAATCATGAAATCTTTCATAATTCTGTGAAATGTTAGTCCGTCATAATATTTTTTTCCTTTGTATTCTTCGCTAACAAAGGTATTTGTTCCCTCTGCTAAAGAGATAAAGTTAGCAACTGTAACAGGAGTTTTATCTTGCTCTAAACGAACAATAATATCGCCTTTAGATGTTTTGATATCGGCAAACAAACCGTCTCCTAAGTCGGCTCTTTTTCCGGTTTTGCAGCTGGCTAAAACTAAGGCTATAACTGCAAGCAAGTACATTTTTTTAATCATAATGGTCATTTTAATTTACTGTGTTGTCTTCTTGTTTTTCTATTTGTAAAATTGTAATTGTAGATTTAATAGGTACGTTACTTCCTATTTTATTTTCATCGCCATGGTAACCAAACGCAATTGATGATGGAAAAAGAAATGTGGCACGTTCATTAACTTTTAGCATTTTTATAGCTTCCCTAAGACCTAGAAAAAGCTCTTGCTTATCTACTTTATAAGTAAAAACACCAATTTCTTCTTTGGAGTAGATGGTGTCGTTATCTAAGGATAATATGTCGTAGTTGAATGCTACTAAATCTCCTGTTTTAGGTGTGTAATTACTTTCTTCATTAACCGTTAAGTAATGATACCAAGAACCAGAATTACTGTGAGAGTAGTGTTTTAAAGAATCTAATGCTATAATTTCTTGAATTTTACTTTCTTCAGCTTCAAGTAGCTTACGACTTCTTTCAATAGATGCCTTAAAGAAACTCCCGCTTTTTGTTTGAATAGGTTTTCTTGGTTCTGGTCCATCACAGCTAACGACCAAAATGGCTAAAAATAAAAATGAAACTAATCTCATGATTGTAATTGATTCTTATATAAAGGTAGCAAAGAAGTAAATTTTGTAATGGTTTCTTCTAAATTATCATCACTTTTTCCACCTGCAGCATTTGTATGTCCGCCACCACTAAAATGTTTTCTTGCGAAATCATTTACAGAAAACTCCCCAACCGATCTAAAAGATATTTTATAAATACCTTCTTCTCTGTTTTCTATGAATATGACGGCAAACTTAATACCATCTAATGTTAAGCCATAATTTACAAAACCTTCGGTGTCACCTTTTTGATAATTATAGGTATCTAATTCGTCTTGACTCATTGTAATATATGCCGTAGAATATTCTTCTAATATGACCATATTCTTTAATGCGCAACCCAATAAATGTAGTCTGCTTGGAGAATTAGTGTCGTATATGCGGTGATGAATTTCTGTTCCTTCAGCACCTTTATCCATAAGGTCGGCAATAACTCTATGCGTATTACTTGTAGTAGCAGCAAACTTGAAAGAACCGGTGTCTGTCATAATACCGGTATATATGCAATTAGCCATTTCTGGGGTAATACTGTTCTCATCACCCAATTGATTGATCAGTACATATACCATTTCGCAAGTAGAACTCATTTTTACATCTGAGTACATGATTTTAGCGTAGTCTGAGGGCTCTTGATGGTGGTCTACCATTACAAAAGTTGCCTTTGCAGATTCTAGTATTTCGCTCATTTGGCCTACACGACCAAGATGGTTAAAATCTAATGTAAAAATGATATCAGCTTTATTAATGCATGATTTGGATTGCGAATTTTCTTTTTCAAAATTCAAAATTTTATCTGATCCTGGCATCCATTTTAAAAACTTAGGATAGTCGTTGGGTGCAACAATGCTAGCTGTATGACCGGTGTTGACCAAATAATGCCAAAGTGCTAATGTTGATCCAATGGCATCTCCATCGGGATTCTTATGTGGGATAATCGCTATTTTCTTTGGTGAAGAAAGTAGCTTTTTAAGCTCGTTTAGGTGCTCTAAATTCATGGCGGCAAAGATACAATTTAATAATATAGGCTTTAAAGCGAAAGCCTTAATTTTACCCAGACTTAACTATCTCATATGAAAATTACATACTTTTTTATTTCCTTACTTCTTTTAGCGTCATGTTCATCGAACAAAAAACAAGTTGATAATAAAGCTACAAAAAGCGATTTCGTTTTAGCTTTTGGTTCTTGTAACAGAATTGATTTACCAAATCTTTTATGGGATGATATTTTAAATACCAAGCCAGATGTATGGGTGTGGGGCGGTGATAATATTTATGCAGATACTGATGATATGGTTGCTTTACGGGCTATGTATTCTAAGCAGAAGGAGCAAACGGAATATAAAAAACTAGTAGAAACCACAGATATATTGGGTACTTGGGATGATCATGATTATGGTCTTAATGATGGCGGAGTAGAATTTGTGGCAAAAGATGCTAGCCAGCAAGAGTTTTTGAATTTTATGAATGTGCCAGAAGATAGTCCGCTAAGAAAGCGCCAAGGGGTTTATAATTCTAAGAAATATGATGTAGATGGTCATTCTATTAATATTATCATACTTGACACCCGATACTTTAGAACACAATTAACACCTGATACTGAAACTTCTAAAAGAATTAAGCCAAATGACTATGGTGATGGTACCGTGTTGGGTGATGTGCAGTGGGCGTGGTTAGAAAATGAATTGAATACATCAAAAGCTGATTTTAATATTATTGTGAGTAGTGTTCAATACTTGTCTAATGAACACGGATTTGAAGCTTGGGGTAATTTTCCGCATGAGGTTGATAGGTTAGCAAAGGTAATAGCCGATTCTAAAGCTGCGGGAGTTATTGTATTATCTGGTGATCGACATATTTCTGAATTTTCAAAGAGAGAAATTAATGGTATGAACTATCCGTTAATAGATTTTACAAGCAGCGGACTTACACATGCTTATAGAGGTTTTACCGGTGAGCCTAATAAATATAGAGTAGGGGAGGTTGTTTTTACAGAAAGTTTCGGACTTTTAGAGTTTGATTTTAACGCCAAAAAGGTTGATTTTAAAATAGTTGGAGATAACGGAATAGTGTTAGAGAAATTAGAACAAGTCTACGAATAGTTGTGAGATATGTATAAAAACGTATTTTTGCGCAAAAATTAAGATATGAGTACGAATAGAACGTTTACAATGATTAAACCAGATGCCGTTAAAAACGGACATATTGGGGCTATTTTAGAAAAAATTACTGCTGCTGGTTTTAAAATCGTAGCAATGAAATATACACAATTGAGCTTAAGAGATGCACAAGAATTTTATGGTGTACATAGCGAGCGTCCTTTCTTTGGTGAATTAGTTGAATTCATGACAAGTGGTACAATTGTAGCGGCTATCTTAGAAAAAGAGAATGCTGTTGAAGATTTTAGAGCGCTAATAGGTGCTACTAACCCTGCAGATGCAGCTGAAGGTACTATTCGTAAAATGTTTGCTACTAGTATTGGTGAGAATGCAGTACATGGTTCTGATAGCGATGAGAATGCAGCTATTGAAGGTTCATTCCATTTTGCAGGTAGAGAAATTTACTAAGTCAGTTTTTTAGAGATAAAAAAAAGCCAGTTCGAAAGAGCTGGCTTTTTTTATTATGATTTTTCCAACAGCCAATAGCTATCTAAGAACTAATTTTTTTACGACTTCTTTTCCAATTTCTTCATTGAGCATGCGAATTATTTTGGTTTTGCCCAAGCTTAACTCTTCTCGTAATACAGAAGAGCTTAAAGCCACGTAAAGTGTGCCGAATTTTAATTCAATTTCAGTAGTGTAATTATTTACACCATTACCCATAAGTTTAGCCCATGCAGTTCTTGCATCTACTTTATCTATTCCTTTTTCCAATTTATTCTTTTGAATAAATGCAGAAAGTGCATCTTTCATTGAAGTATTATCGTTGCCTCTGCTTGCCATTATGGGGTTATATTTATAGGTTCAAATCTAATATATTGGTAGGTAAGTCCTTCTTTGTTTTTTACTGAGAAACTTTCTTCGGTTAGTTTTGTTAAGACTTCTTCCCAAGCATTAGAATTATTGGTGTAACTCATAAAAATAGAATCGTTAGAGATTCTAATATAAAAGGGTTCTGCATCATTAGAGGTTTCAAAAGTACCATTGAATTTTGGACTCATCTTTTTTCTGAATCCTTTTAAAGAATCTAACTGTATATAATCAACCGTACTGTTAATGGAGTACTCTTTTTTTGCTCCGTCTTTAAAGGTAACTTCTTTTATTTCCCAATAGCCATTTAATTGATGTAATTGTTTTTTATCAACTTTAGAACTACAAGAAGCAAGAAATATAAAGCAAATGATCAGTAATTTTTTCATCATTACAATTTAAAGATTTTATACGATTGATGAATTTTTTTAACAACACTTTCGGTTCTATCTGCGTGGGTGTCACTAATAAAAATTTGTCCAAAATTCTTATCATTCACCAAAGTTATAATATGAGATACACGATGCTCATCCAACTTATCAAAAATATCATCTAAAATTAATATTGGCGTTGTGCCACTTTGAGATTTTATAAAATGAAACTGAGCAAACTTTAAGGCTATCAAGAAAGATTTTTGCTGCCCCTGACTACCAAATTTCTTTATAGGGTGGTTGCTGATTTCAAAGCTAAGGTCATCTTTATGAACACCAACGCTGGTATATTGTAACGCGCGATCTTTATCTAAATTTTTATTTAAAAGTGTAATCAGGTCATAATCTTTCAACTTACTATCGTAGGAAAGCGAAACATCTTCTGTGTTGCCTGTAATAGATTTATATTGTTCTTGAAAAATAGGAATAAAAGCTTCTAAGAACAATGTTCTCTTTTTAAAGATTTCAGTACCATAGGTACTCATCTGCTCATTATAGACAGCTAAAGTATCTTTGTTGAATGTTCTATTGGCTGCAAAATATTTTAATAATGCATTTCTTTGAGAAACTACCTTGTTGTAATTGATGAGGTTTTGTAGGTAGCTTTTGTCTGACTGAGAGATAACACCATCAATGAATTTTCTACGGGTATCGCTACCTTCTATAATAAGGTCTCTATCTGCAGGGGAAATAATAACTAGAGGAAGAAGACCTATATGGTCGGCAAAGCGATCATATGCTTTTCCGTTACGTTTAATAATCTTCTTATTATTCTTTTTAAGACTACAAACAATTTTTTCTTCCCTACCTTCTTTTTCAAAAGTACCGTCTATCACAAAAAAATCTGATCCGTGACGAATGTTTTGAGAAGATACCGGGTTAAAATAACTCTTACCGAATGATAAGTGATAGATAGCGTCGAGAATGTTTGTTTTTCCAATGCCGTTATCACCTACAATACAATTTATTTTAGCATCGAAAGTCAGTTCTTTTGACTCAAAATTTTTGTAATTGATCAATGATAATTGTCTCAGCAGCATTAATAAAAACGGATTTTAAAATTGGAAGAATGTATACTCGCTTAAAATATCCAAAAATAACGAATAAATACACTTTGCGATTTCAATAAAACCATTATTTTTGCGCGACCAATAAATTTACAGATGGCTACATATAAGAAAAGAGGATATAAACCTGAAACAAAAGCTGAACAGCAAGAATTTGAGGAACAGGAAAGCACAACGGCTGAGGTTTTTAGTTCTTTGGATGAAGGCGCTTCTAGATCAGAAGAGTGGGTTTCTAAGAATCAGAATTTCATTTTAGGTGCCATTGGTGTTATTGCTATCAGTGTTTTGGGCTATTTAGCTTATGACCAATTTGTAGAGAAACCGAAAGAGGCTAGTGCAGCAAATGAAATGTACTACCCACAACAATATTTTGACCAAGCTTTGGTTGCAACAACTGCAAAAGATTCATTGTTTACTTTAGCATTGGAAGGTGCTGAAGGTAAATATGGTTTTTTAGATATTATTGAGGAATACAATGGTACAAAAGCGGCTAACCTAGCAAATTATAGTGCAGGTATGGCATATTTGAATATGAACAACTACCAAGAAGCGATTACATATTTAGAGGATTTTAGCTCTGACGATGCTGTTTTAGGTGCTTTGGCAAAAGGTGGTTTGGGTGATGCTTTTATGCAATTAGGTCAAGCTTCAGATGCTTTAGGTTATTATGAAGCTGCTGTAAAGCATAGTGGTAATGAATATACTGCTCCTAAATTTTTATATAAAGCGGGTATTACTGCTTTAGAAATGGGAGATAAGGATAAGGCTTTAGGCTTTTTCCAGAAAATAAAGGACGAGTTTCCAAAATCAGAAAATGCTAATTCTATAGATGCTTTTATAGGTATGGCTAAAAGTGGTGAGTAATGGCTACAGTAAATAAAAATTTATCGGCTTACGATAAGGCAACAATCCCAAACGCGAACGGACTTCGGTTTGGGATTGTTGTTTCAGAATGGAATTCAGAAATAACTGAAGGGTTGTTTTCTGGTGCTCTTGAAGCATTAATAGACTGCGGAGCGCTAGAGTCTGACATTATTCGTTGGGATGTTCCTGGTAGTTTTGAACTTACTTTTGGTTCGAAAAAAATGATCAATACGCATAAGGTTGATGCTGTTATTGCTATTGGTAGTGTAATACAAGGCGAGACGAAGCATTTCGATTTTGTTTGTGATGCAACGGCTCAAGGTATCAAAGACTTAAATATTACTACCAATGTTCCCGTTATCTTTTGTGTACTTACAGATAATAACATGCAACAAGCCATAGATCGTAGTGGTGGTAAGCATGGTAATAAAGGTGCAGAAGCGGCTATTGCTGCTATTAAAATGGCAGTTTTAGGTAGTTAATAGCTTTTTTAATAGTTCTATTTTCTTATAAGTTTAAGAGTATTAGGTTAGTATCGTAAGATGTTAACAAATTTTGGCATTGGTAACATGCCCTATTTTTCTATTTTAATTAACTTTGAGGTTATGGGGATGTTGAGCAAAATAACGCGGTTACGAAAAAATAGGTCATTTGAATACAATCCTAGGTATTATGACGGCAAAGGAAAAGGTAATCCGTTTAAAATGGAGCCTAAATTCGACCAGTTTCGTAGTACATTAAATACATCTCGAGGATTAAAAAGAAAGATTAATAGTGCTATAGAAGATACCAAAAGACAAGGTGATCGCAATTTAAAAATTAGAATGGTAGTTATTATTGCGGTATTGCTTCTTATTTTTCTTTACATAATTGATTTTGACCTCACAATTTTCTTTACTTCATAATGGCAGATATTATTAGATTATTACCTGACCATGTAGCAAACCAAATCGCTGCAGGTGAAGTGGTGCAACGCCCATCTTCTGTGGTAAAAGAGTTAATGGAGAATGCCATTGATGCTGGTGCTACCGAAATTCAACTTATTATAAAAGATGGTGGTAAAACACTAATTCAAGTAGTTGATAATGGTAAGGGTATGAGTGGTACAGATGCTCGTTTAAGCTTTGAGCGCCATGCAACATCTAAAATTCAAAAGGCAGAAGATCTTTTCAATTTAAATACCAAAGGTTTTAGGGGAGAGGCTCTAGCTTCTATTGCGGCAATTGCGCATGTAGAAATGCTTACCAAGACTGAAGATGACGAAATTGGCACTAAAATTAAAATTGAAGGCAGTAAAATAGTAACCCAAGAAGTTGTTGTTGCTCCCAAGGGAACTTCAATGTTAGTAAAGAATCTGTTTTTTAATATTCCTGCTAGACGTAATTTTTTAAAATCTGATCAAGTTGAATATCGTCACATTGCAGATGAGTTTCATAGAATTTCATTAGCGCATCCGCAAGTAGCATTTAACTTTTATAATAACGGTAGCGATGTATTTCAGTTACCGGCTACCGATTTTAGAAAACGTATCGTTCATATTTTTGGTAGAAAGACTGATGAAAAACTAGTGCCTGTAGAAGAAGAAACTCACGTAGTAAAAATCTCAGGGTATATTCAAAAACCTGAATTCGCTAAAAAGAGTAGGGGGGAGCAATTTTTCTTTGCTAATAATAGATTTATAAAGAGTCCGTATCTACATCATGCCATACTAGGTGCTTTTGAAGGTTTAATTCGTCCTGGAACACATCCAGGTTATTTTTTGAATTTAGAAGTTGATCCAGGTACTATTGATATAAATATACACCCAACGAAAACAGAGGTGAAGTTTGACGACGAGCATACATTGTATGCAATGCTAAAATCTACGGTAAAGCATAGTCTAGGTCAATTTAATGTGGTGCCTGCATTGGACTTTGAGCAAGATCAAAATTTAGATACTCCATATTCCTATAAGAATAAGCAAGTTGGTATACCGCAAGTTGTGGTTGATTCTTCTTTTAACCCTTTTGAAACTGTGCAACCATCGAAAGGAAATTCTGGAGGTAGTAGCTATTCAAAACCAAAAGTAGATGGTTGGGAGAATTTATATTTAGGTTTAGAGAATACCGTTGATAGTGGGGCTAGTCATTTAGAATTTGAGTCAGAGGTTGTAAATAGTAGTATTTTTGATGATGAAAGAGAAGTTTTTGATCATACGACCACTACTTTTCAAATGCGTAAAAAATATATTATTACGACCATAAAATCTGGTATGGTGGTAATTAATCAAAGTAGGGCGCACCAACGCGTGCTGTATGAGAATTTTTTAAAAAATATAACCATAAAAGAAGCCGTAAGTCAGCAATTGCTTTTTCCATTGACTTTATCTTTTTCAAATAGTGAAATTAATATCTTAAAAGAGATTAAAGAGAATTTATGTACTGTCGGTTTTGTATTCGGAGAAATAACTGAAGACGGAGTAGAGATTTCTGGTGTGCCTGTATTAGTTGTAGAGAGTGAAGTGCAAATGATAATGGAGCAACTGATTTCAGATTTCCAACAAGAAGTACCTGGTGATAGTTTTTCTCAAAGTGATATGTTGGCGAAAACCTTGGCAAAAACCCTTTCGGTTAAAACAGGTGAATCCTTAGATGAGGTTTCTCAAGTAAAGTTGGTTAATGACCTATTCGCTTGTAAGGAAACCACTCTTAGTCCGTTTAACAAAAAAGTATACATTACTGTTACAGAGAACGATATTGAACGAAAATTTATATAAATGGGAAGAATTACAGATACTATAAAGCATTTACTGATTATCAACGTTCTGTTTTTTGTAGCTACACAAATGTATGGCGAGCAAATGTACGAGTGGTTCTCATTGTATTTTCCGAAGAACGAACACTTTGAGCTATGGCAGATTATAACACATATGTTCATGCATGGCGGTTTTATGCATATACTTTTTAATATGTATGCCCTGTGGGCTTTTGGTACACCTTTAGAACGTATGTGGGGTAGAAATAAGTTTTTGTTTTTCTATATCTCAGCGGGTTTAGGTGCGGCTTTAATTCATATAGGTGTTAATTATTATTACTACAATGCCGGCATGAGCGCTTTAGTTGATTCGGGAATTTCTGAAAGTAGTATTCTAGAGATTATTAATAGCGGACAGTATAATACAGAGTGGTATTCCATTGCAGGTAAAGCGACGATAGATAACTTTTTAGGTGCTTTCAATACTCCGGTAGTCGGTGCATCGGGTGCAATTTATGGTATTTTGGTAGCATTTGGAATGTCTTATCCTAATAGCGAATTGTTTCTTATTTTTCTTCCTGTTCCTATAAAAGCCAAATTTTTTATACCTGTTTTAATAGGTTTAGATTTGTTTTCAGGTGTAACTGGCTACAGTTTGTTTGGACAAGGTATTGCGCATTTTGCACACGTAGGTGGTGCTTTATTCGGATTCTTAATGATGTGGTACTGGAAAAAAAATCAGTTTAATAATAATAGGTGGAACTAAGATATGGCTCAACCAGATTTAAAATATCAATTTAGTAGGTTAAACATAGCAGAGAAACTCATTGCAGTCAATGTATTGGTTTTTATTGTAAATGCCTTAATACCATTCTTGCTTGGTTTACAAAAAGATACCATTGCTCAGTGGTTTGAGCTACCTAATGATATTGTCGATATCGCTTTTCAGCCTTGGTCTATAGTTACCTATTCATTTTTTCATGGTGGTATAGGACACTTGTTTTGGAACATGTTGATGATTTATTTCGTAGGTCGCATCTTTCTGAATCTTTTTGACGCAAAACGATTTTTAAATGTGTATTTGTTAGGAGTTATTTTAGGCGGACTATTCTTCGTTCTAGGATATAATATCTTCCCTGCATTTTTTGACACAAATGCATCATTAATTGGTGCTTCAGCTGGTGCTAGTGCCGTTTTAATATTTATTTGCACCTATCTGCCCAATCAAGAAGTCAGAGTCATATTTTTCAATGTTAAATTGTGGATGGTTGGTGCTGTTTTGGTTTTAAGTGATTTAATTCAATTACCTATCAGTAATTCAGGAGGGCATCTAGCTCATTTAGGTGGAGCGTTTTTGGGTTACTTATATGCAAGCCAATTAACAAAAGGAAATGATATTGGGTCTGGCTTTTCTAAATTTATGGATAGTATAGCCAACCTGTTCAAAGGTTCAGAGAAGAAGGCTGCAATGAAAACAGTTTATAAAAATAAGAGTACTACGCGTAATAATGCTAATACTGTCGTAGATTATGATAAGAAAACACATCAGAAGAAGATTGATGCTATTCTAGATAAAATAAGCAAGTCTGGTTATGAAAGCCTTTCAAAAGTAGAGAAGGACTTTTTGTTTAAAGCTGGTAAAGAGAATTAAGCATGAAGAAAATGTCTTATTTTAAAAAGCTCATGTTGTTCTTAAATGTAATTGTAGCTTTTAGTTTGTTTTTGGCTTGTATAGTGCCCTATACATCTTCAGCTAGTTTAGCGTTTATTAGTTTAACAGTGCCTGCTTTGGTTCTGATTAATATGTTATTTTTCTTGTATTGGTTAATTGGTAAAAGGATATATCTACTGTTGTCACTTTCAATATTGGTTTTTGGTTATTTTACATTAGGTTCATTTATTGCGTTTAATGGGAGGTCAAACAATATTGCTGATTCTGAAACATTATCCTTGATGACCTATAATGTTTTAGGTTTTCATAGTAAAAATCATGAAGATTGGGATTATAATACAAGTTCTGAAGTCTTTTCCTTTATTCAGGAACAAAATCCAGAAATTATCTGTTTGCAAGAATTCGACCAAATGAGAATCAAAAAGGGGGTTTTAAAAAACTATCCTTTTGTTTCTAAAAGATATAATCAAGAAAATGTTCAAGGAGGAAAAAATTTAGCTATTTATTCAAAGTACAAGATTGTCAATAACGGTAAGCTAGAATTTCCAGATACTTATAATGGTGGGCTTTTTGTAGACCTTGTGGTAAAGAACGATACAATAAGAGTTTTTAATCTTCATATGGAATCATTTGGTGTTAGACCTTATAGTATTAAATATGAGCGGTCTGATCGCTTATTTGTTCGCTTAAGAGATTCTTTTGCAAAGCAACAAAAGCAAGCTTTGATTGTGAAACAACATATTGATAATAGTCCATATAAAGTTATAGTTGCTGGTGATTTTAATAATACACAATTTTCTAAAAGTTATTTTGATGTTAGAGGTGATTTAAATGATAGCTTTTTAGAAGGTGGTCATGGATACGGTGAAACTATAAAATTTTGGAAATTTCCTTTTAGGATAGATATGCTTTTAATAGATCGGTCCTTTGATGTGTTATCTCATAAAAATTATAATCTTAATCTTTCTGATCACGAGCCTATTATGGCAACTTTTAAATTGTCTGGCGAATAAAGTAACAGTCTACGGTATCAGCTAAAATATGTATGAGCAATGCCAAACCGATAATTCGTGTCTTCTTGTAAGTGAATAATAGCGTATATATACTAATTGCCCAATAGGTATGTAAAGGGTGAAAATTTATACTGCATCGATTAGGATCAAACATTGGTGTAGCTAAAAGGTGGTCAACATCAATTACAATGGCAGATAATAATATAACAGCAGACCAGAACTTATTTTCTTTATAGAAATAAATAGAAATTATAATGGGTACAATAAAATGTATTCCATAATGCGCTATGAATCTAATCATTATCGGCAGCTATGAACTCGTGTTTTAGATACTGTATACTATTGGGACCTAGGTTGAACAAGAGATCCAATATACTTAGGTTTGGGGTAAACCCATGTCGATCACCAAAGACTTGTGTATAAGGTTCTATATTCAATTGAGGCTTAAATTTAGCGCTTATTAAAAATCTAAAATCTTCTTTGCTTTCAGGGGTAGTCTCATATGCAAGAGTTTTTTCTGTAGGCATTTCTAGTTGAAGACATTCAAATATTGTCTCTATGGTCTTTAAATTAAAGTCAAGCAGGCTTTCGTAAGTTTGATGGTAAAGTGGTCTAATATCATCTTCATAAAACTCAAAGAAAGGCGATGTTCTATAAGCTGTTTCTAAGGTTCGCCAATGTTGACGTTGCCAAGGATAAGAATTGTCTATTAAAACATCCTTATATTTTTGTCTGCCATTTGCTCTACCAGCATGAATGATTGGTATGCTTAATATATGCTTACCTCGGTCATTAGAAATATTAGTTCTATTTCTAAATGTCTGTTTTTGGTAATTATCATTTACCTCCCAACAAATTGGATGGTGCATGATATAACTGAACGTTAATATGTTCGGAAAATAAGAGGGATGAATTAATTTCACTTTTTTTCCTTTTTACGTTTCCAGAACCAATTTCCTACGAAATAGGCTACTAGTAATATTAAGAAGTACTTGAAATAAGATTGTGGTTCTCCGTCGCCATTCACTGTAGTAAATATACGATCCCATCTTGGTCTCCAGTTGCTAATACCTTCAGTGAAATTATCAAAACTCATCCAGATGAAAATTGGTGTTCCAACAATATGATTTTCTGGAACATAACCCCAAGCTCTACTGTCTTCAGAGTGGTCCCTATTATCACCCATCATCCAAAAGTAATCTTGTTTAAAAGTATATGTAGTAGCTGGTGATCCATTAATACTAATTTGATTGCCAGATACAGAAATTTCGTTCTTTTCATACTCCTTAATAATCTTTTTGTAAAGAGGAAGTACTTTTAGGTTCAGTTCTACTGTAGCTCCTTTTTGAGGAATGTAAATAGGTCCTAGTTGACTATAGTTCCAGGGGTAATCAGTACTTTGAGGGAATAGGTTGATGCCTCTTCTTCCTTTTGCTGTAACTTTTTGAACTAAAGAATCTATATTTGAGTCATTTCTTAGCGAACTTACCATGTCTGCAGTTAAAGGCACAGTGCGTTTGCGGTCAGTTACCTCTTTTAATGCTAATCTATATTTAGATATAACCTTAGCGGGTATGCCAGATGCTTTTGTGTACAACTCTAGTTGTCCGTTCTCAGTTTGGTTAAAGCCCATGATATAAGACCTTAAACCATTTACTTGATCCTGGTTAAGCGGACTGGATTGGTATTTTCTAGTGAAATCGGTAATGCCCAAATTGGCAAGTGTTTTAGAAGAAACTCCCTTTGAGCTATAGATATCGTAGTCGAATTGTGGCTTTGCGCTTTTTGGTAATTCTAATTGTTTTCCGTTTATAAAAACATAACCATTACGTACCTCTAAAGAATCGCCAGGTACACCAACACAACGTTTAACATAGTTAGACTTTTTATCTATGGGCTTGTCAACTCCTTTTTCTTTCTTGAAAAATACACGAACGGTATCTGCTGGCCAGCTAAATACTACAATGTCATTTCGCTCTACTTTTGTGAAACCAGGTAATCTAAAATAGGGTAGTTGAGGTTTTTTTAAATAAGAAGGAATACCTAAGCCTGGTAACGTATCATGAACCATTGGAGCGGCTACGGTAGTCATCGGCGTTCTTGCGCCGTAGTGAAACTTACTAACGAAAAGAAAATCTCCTACTCTTAATGTACGCTCTAATGATCCTGTTGGTATCACATAAGGTTGAACAAAATAGGTATGAACCAATGTGGCTGCTACAACAGCAAATAAAATGGAACTTACCCATTCACCTGCTGCAGTTGTTGGGTGTAAAGATCGGTCTTCAATATATTTAACGTCTAGGGTATAGTTTATATAATAAATGTATAAACCAAGTGTAAAGACGACAATCCAAGTTTCTAATTTACTATTTCTGCCAAAGCTTCTTATGGTTTCTACCCAAATCACCGGAAACATCAATAAGTTAATAATAGGTATGAATAATAATATTACCCACCATTTTGGTCTATTGATAATTTGCATTAAAACTATAGCGTTGTAAACAGGTATTGCTGCTTCCCAAGCTTTTCTACCTGCTTTTACGTAAAGTTTCCAAGTACCTAAAAAATGTATTACTTGTACAATGAGAATAAAAATAATCCATTGAGTGCCGTTCATATTCTTTAATTTTTATTGAAATAGGATGAATTTTTTTGATGCTAATTAAGTCATCAATAATTCATAAGTCTTTGAGATTAATTTTTGTTACGTTTTTAACCTAGGTTTAACACATCTCTCATAGAAAAAACTCCTGCTTTACCAATAATCCATTCTGCTGCTGTTACTGCACCTAGGGCAAAACCTTCTCTGTTATGAGCAGTATGCTTTATCTCAATGCTGTCAACAATACTCTCGTAGGCTACGGTATGTGTACCTGGTACTGTGCCAATTCTTTTAGATGTAATTTTCAAAGTTTCTTTAGATGCACTGTCTAACTTCCATTGCTTGTAATTAGAGTTTGCAATAACACCTTCAGCTAAAGTTATGGCTGTTCCGCTGGGTGCATCTAATTTTTGAGTGTGATGTATTTCTTCCAGTTCCACGTTGTACTCAGGAAGATTCTGCATCATTTTTGCTAAGTAATTATTCAGCTCGAAAAAAATGTTTACTCCTAAACTAAAATTAGAGGCGTATATAAATGCACCTTTCTTTTCTTGACATAAGGTAGTTGCATCTTCATATTTATCTAACCAACCAGTGGTACCTGATATTATTGGTACATTGTTATGTAAACATTTGGTAATATTGCCGAAAGCTGCTTCTGGCATACTGAAATCAATAGCAACATCCATAGTGCTAAAATCAATATTTTCAGAATTCTCGTCAATTTTGGCAACAATTTCATGACCACGCTTTATAGCGACTTGTTCTATCATCTGCCCCATTTTTCCGTACCCGAAAAGTGCAATTCTCATTCTTAAAATTTTATAATTAATGCCATTCCGTAATTAGGACTATTGGTCACTTGATTTAAATCAAGATAGGGTTCAAAGTCTATACTCAGGTCATCATCAATATTAAACTGTTTTAAATGGGCGTCAACGTTGGCGTCAACTATATTTAAAGCATACAATGCAATCGCAGCAACTAGCCAAAGATCACGATCACTTTGAAAACGTTCTTGTTGGTATTCTAATCTTTCTACATCAAATAATGGTAATGTTCCTTCACCATTAAATTCATCATCCGTAAAACCAGCTTGCCTTCTTATGAATGCTGTTCTAAAACGTTGATATTGATCATTGTTGTAGATATACATGTATACACTTCCGCCGATAGCTCCCCAGACAATTGGGGCTTTCCAGTATCGTTTGTTGTAAATTTGACCCATGCCAGGTAGAACTGCAGAATAAAATGCTGCTTTACTTGGGGCTAATGGATTAAATTCTTTTTTAGCCTTCTTGAAGGAAACAGAATCTTTGATAACAATGCCATTTTTGGCAAGGTCAGCTTGGACGCTATCTATTTCAGTTTTAGGAATAGAATCTTGTTCCTCTTGAGAAAAGGAAAGATTAATAAATAATAATAGTGTACTTAATAATGAAAGATAGTTACGCACCTGTTATCAATTTTTTGATACGGTCAAATTCCTCTTGAGACTTAAATGGTATGGTTATTTTTCCTCTTGCATTATCAGCAGATTTGATATCTACCTTTACTGATAAGGCGTCGGTAAGTTCTTTTATACCCTTACGAACAAAAACAGAAGCTTCTTTGTTTACTTTTTTGACTACTTCATCAGTAGGTACATCATCAGCATGGTATGCTTTTACTGCACTTTCGGTATCTCTAACAGAAAGATTGTCAAAGATGATTTTTTCGTAAAGCGATATTTGATCCTGCTTTTTGTCAATATTAACCAAAGCTCTACCATGCCCCATAGTTAAAAAACCATCGCGCATACCGGTTTGTATGATCGGGTCTAATTTTAACAATCGTAAATAATTGGCAATTGTAGAACGTTTTTTTCCAACACGTTCACTCAATCTCTCTTGAGTAAGATTAATTTCGTCTATAAGTCGTTGGTAAGAAAGTGCAATTTCTATAGGGTCTAAATCTTGACGTTGTATATTTTCAACCAATGCCATCTCTAAAGACTCTTGGTCGTTAGCGATACGTATATATGCCGGTATTGTGTCTAAACCTAAAAGTTTAGAAGCACGATATCTTCGTTCTCCAGATACTAATTGATATTCGTTGAAGCCTAATTTTCTTACGGTAATTGGTTGAATTACACCAAGTTCTCTAATTGAGGTGGCTAATTCTTTTATTGACTCATCATTAAAATTAGAACGAGGTTGAAACGGGTTTACTTCAATGTGTTCTAAATCGAGCTCGATAATATTACCTACAACTTTATCTGCATTCTTATCTGATGCTGTATTAATATCATTCTCCGGATCTTTTAAAAGAGCCGAAAGTCCTCTACCTAAAGCTTGTTTCTTTGTCGCTTTTGCCATACTTAAACCGTCTGCTTATTTTTTTTGACTATCTCGTTAGCCATGTTCAAATAGTTTGTTGCTCCTTTACTGGCAGCATCATATTTGATTATACTTTCCCCATAACTAGGAGCTTCACTTAATCTAACATTACGTTGAATTACAGTTTCAAAAACCATATCGCCGAAATGCTTTCTTACTTCATCAACTACTTGGTTAGATAATCGTAATCTAGAATCGTACATGGTTAACAACATGCCTTCGATATCTAAATCTGCATTATGTAATTTTTGAACACTTTTTATGGTATTCAATAATTTACCTAGTCCTTCTAAAGCAAAATATTCGCATTGAATTGGTATAATTACCGAATCTGCAGCGGTGAGTGCATTCAAGGTTAGTAAACCTAATGATGGCGCACAATCAATTAAGATATAATCGTAATCGTTCTTAAGGTCTGTAATAGCCTTTTTCATCATGTACTCACGCTCTTCTTTGTCAACCAATTCTATTTCAATGGCGACTAAGTCAATGTGTGCAGGAATAAGGTCTACATTAGGAGAGGTTGTAGGTATAATAGTTTCCCTAGCAGTTTTGGTATGTTCCATTAGCTGGTATGAGCCTAGTTCAACACCATCAACATCAATACCTAACCCAGAAGTTGCATTTGCTTGGGGGTCAGCATCGATTAATAAAACCTTTTTTTCCAATACACCTAGAGAGGCAGCTAAGTTAACTGTGGTGGTAGTTTTACCTACGCCTCCTTTTTGATTGGCTATAGCAATAATCTTGCCCATGTTCAAAGTAAGTTAGGTGGTAAAAATACAATTATTTATGGGGCTAATGAAAGCTTTTTGTTAACACTAAGTGAATAAGCACTTACTTTTCTTTAATAAAGCGTTAAACTTTTAATTATGAAACGGTTAAGCTACTGTTTATTGTGTAGTATGTAGAAAGACTAAAACTTATTAAAATGATATGAAAAACTATTCTTTATCCTTAAGTTTTAAACTATCCTCGTATTCAATAAGATAGATTTCTTCATTTTTTTTCTTTAAATAGTACTCTTCTCGAGCAAAACGCTCAAGCTCATCTTCGTCAGATAATTTTTCGATAATTTTTTTATCTCTAGCAATTTCATCTTTCAAAAAATCTTGAGTTTTTTCTAGTTTTTTTATTTCTTTTCTCAATTCCAAATGAATTAGAAGTGAATTGGTGTCAAAAAAAAGCATCCAAACAAGAAAAACGGACAGTACTAATACATACATATTAGTCATGACTTTAAACCATTTTTTTTGTTTTAAATCTTTGAATGCCATTACTCTTGCATTATTTTTTCATTAATAATACTCTTAACTATTTCAACGGCAACTGTATTATATTTATTATTCGGAATAATAATATCTGCATATTCTTTTGTTGGCTCAATAAACTGTTCGTGCATTGGCTTAATTACAGCTTGGTATTTTTCTATAGTTTCATCTAAATCCCAACCTCTTTCGTTGACATCTCGTTTTAATCTTCTGATCAACCTTTCATCTGTGTCAGCATGCACGAATATTTTAATATCGAACATTTTGCGAATAGCAGAATTGGTCATAATTAAAATGCCTTCTACAATGATAACTTTTGTAGGGTGTGTAAGTATAGTCTTTGCCGTTCTGTTACATTCTAAAAATGAATATACAGGTTGTTCTATAGATTCTCCATTTTTTAAAGCAATTAAATGCTGCTCAAGTAGCGCGAAATCGATAGAACTTGGATGGTCAAAGTTAGTTTTGCGTCTCTCTTCTAAAGATAAATGAGATAGGTCGTTATAGTATGAATCTTGTGAAATTACCCCAACTTCTTCATTTGGTAACTCATTTATAATTTGATTTACTACTGTGGTTTTTCCACAACCTGTTCCACCGGCAATACCTATAATCAGCATACATTCTAATTTAATGCAAAAGTACATATTTGAATTTCAAAAATGCATAAACTCAAAAATCAACTTTTAATAACATTGCATGAATTGTTAAGCCTTATTTTTGCGTGATGCAGAATGAACAGGTAAAACCGAATTTTGAGTTTGTCGCCTTAATGGCTTCTTTGATGTCAATTGTAGCGTTAACTATTGACGCAATTTTACCGGCAATGGCAGATATTGGTGTATCGATCAACAGTCTTGATCCTACGCAGAATCAATTGCTGGTAACAATGATTTTTTTAGGTTTGGGAGTAGGGCAGTTGTTTTTTGGTCCGCTTTCAGATAGTCTTGGTAGAAAACCAATTGTTTACATAGGTTTTACTGTTTTTTTGATAGCTAGTATCATTTGCCTATTAGCTCCAAATCTTGAAATAATGCTTGTAGGGCGTGTGTTACAAGGTATTGGTTTGTCAGCACCTAGAACTATAAGTATCTCTATTATTCGCGATACGTATCGTGGTGATTATATGGCCAAAATCATGTCGTTTGTAACTGCCTTTTTTATTTTAGTTCCTGTTGTGGCGCCTGCGATCGGTAAAGCGGTTATGGGTATAACAGGTTGGCAGGGTATCTTTTATTTGCAGTTGTTTTTTGCTTTGTTAGTGGGGATTTGGTTTTATAAAAGACAAGAAGAAACATTAAAACTAGAGTACAAAGTACCTTTCTCTTTTCATGTTTTTGTTAGAGGAACTAAAGAAATTATCAGACATAAAGAAACGGTTTCATGTACCATGATATCAGGATTTATCACTGGCTCTTTTTTGGTATATTTAAGTTCTGCTCAACATGTTTTTGAGGAACTATACGGACTCACAGAAACATTCCCTTATGTATTTGCTGGGTTGGCACTTTCTGTCGGATTTTCAACCTTAATGAACGGTACCTTGGTGTTGCGTTTTGGTATGCGAAATTTATCGTTCACGGCTTTAGTTGCTTTTACATTTATAGCCTTATTATATAGTTTGCTATTTTATGGTTCTAAAGACCCTAGCATAACTATTTTACTGATATTTCTTTCGCTTCAGTTTTTGTGCTTAGGATTTATTTGGGGTAATATGAGATCCATTGCAATGGAACCTATTGGACATATTGCGGGAATAGGTGCAGCGATTACCGGATTCATTTCTACAATTCTTTCTATACCTATATCTATATTCGTGGGTAGCTTTATTGAAGATTCGGTTTGGGCATTGTTTGCAGGCTTAGGTGTATGCGGACTCATATCTGTAGTGCTGTTCATGACCTTTAAGACTCGTCCTCTTTTTGCTAGTAATCGTGCATTTTCAAGTTAATCAAAGAATATTTTTTAAATCTCAGAGCATAGGCTCATTTATAAGTGAAGTTTTTTGTACAAAATAAAAATCCATCAGACTCATGGTTAAATGATTCTGATGGATTATATGATTTTTCTTCCTAAGAATTATATACGCTGTTATAAAGAACTATCCATAATTTCTTGAACAATTTCAGGATTAAGTAAAGTACTTGTATCCCCTAAATTACTAGTATCATTACTGGCTATTTTACGAAGAATTCTTCGCATAATTTTACCGCTACGTGTTTTAGGAAGTCCGTTTACAAACTGTATTTTATCTAGTTTGGCAATAGGACCAACATGTTCTGTAATCTGCTGATTAATTTCTTTTCTTAGGTTATCGCGATCTCTACTTTCTCCTGTTTCCTTTAAAATAACATATCCGTAGAGTGCATTTCCTTTTACATCATGTGGGAAACCTACAATAGCAGATTCAGCTACTGCTGGGTGTTCATTGATGGCATCTTCAATTGGTGCAGTTCCTAAATTATGACCAGATACAATGATGACATCATCAACGCGACCTGTAATTCTATAATATCCTACGGCATCTCTCAAAGCGCCATCACCTGTAAAATACATGTTCTCATATGCAGAGAAATAAGTATCTCTAAAGCGATCATGATTCCCCCAGATAGTTCTTGCAATTGCTGGCCACGGGAATTTAATACATAAACGACCTTCAACTTGGTTTCCTTTTATCTCTTTGGCGTTCTCATCCATCAAAGCTGGCTGTATACCAATAAAAGGTAGGGTTGCGTAAGTAGGGGTTGTAGGGGTTACGTACGGAATTGGGGTAATCATTATACCACCAGTTTCAGTTTGCCACCACGTATCTACAATAGGGCTATTCTTTTTGCCTACATTGTTATTGTACCAATGCCATGCTTCTTCATTTATAGGTTCACCTACAGACCCTAATACTTTAAGACTTGATAGATCATGTTTTTCAACAAACTCTAGGTTTTCTTTTGCGAGCGCTCTAATAGCAGTTGGTGCCGTATAAAACTGATTCACTTTGTGTTTTTCAACAACTTCCCAAAAACGACCAAAATCTGGGTAGGAGGGAACGCCTTCAAACATCAATGTTGTTGCTCCGTTGGCTAACGGACCGTAAACAATATAGGAGTGTCCTGTAATCCAACCAATATCTGCAGTACACCAATACACATCATTTTCTCTATATTGAAATACATTCTTAAAAGTGTATGCCGTGTATACCATATATCCAGCTGTAGTGTGCACCATTCCCTTTGGTGTACCTGTGGATCCTGAAGTATATAGAATAAATAACGGGTCTTCGGCATCCATAATTTCAGCAACGCAATCTGCATATGCTTCATCAAGCAATGGTTGTAACCATTTATCTCTTGCTGGCTCCATATGAATATCAGAACCTGTACGATTTACAACCAAAACATTCGCTACGCCAGGGCAAGCCTCTAGAGCTTTGTCTACAATACCTTTTAAATCGATTGATTTGTTACCGCGAAAAGAACCGTCTGATGTAAGTACAATTTTACAGTCAGAATCATTAATACGTGTTGATAATGCATGTGATGAAAACCCTGCGAATACTACAGAATGTATAGCTCCAATACGTGCACATGCTAAAAGTGCTACTGATAATTCAGGAATCATCGGTAAATAGATACATACTCGATCACCTTTTTTAACGCCATGATCCAATAAAACATTTGCCATACGACATACACGTTCGTGTAATTGCCTATAGGTAATATGAAGTGCTTCCTCATCTGGATTGTTAGGTTCGAATATGATTGCCGTTTTTTCACCTCTTGTTGGTAAATGACGATCTAAACAGTTTTCGGTTATGTTCAATTTAGCACCTTCGAACCATTTTATTTCCGGCTTCTTAAAATCCCAACTAAGCACATTGTCCCAGCGCTTACGCCAAACAAAATGTTCTTCGGCAATTTCTTCCCAAAACGCTTCAGGATTACGGACAGATTTTCGATAAACTTGATAATATTCCTCCAGATGTTTAATGTGGTAATTACTCATGGTATGCGTTAATTTAGTATGCAAAGGGTGTTGAAACCCTTTGGTTGTTGTTGAATGTTGATTTGTTTCATTTAATGTCCTGTGGCTTCACCTGCACCACTGGGTATTCTTATGTTTTCTACAATTTCTTGAACATCTTCAGGTGGCTCTGGTGTAAATTGTAAAACAATAATTGCTACAATAAAGTTAGCAATCATAGCGATACTACCAAACCCTTCTGGTGAAATACCGAACCACCAATCTTCAGGAGTTCCACCACCAAACCAGCCGAATTTGAACTTGGTCATATAGAACAACATAAGAACGATGCCGACAACCATTCCGCTGATGGCTCCTTCTTTATTCATTTTTTTATAAAAGATACCAAGAACAATTGCCGGGAAGAATGAGGCTGCTGCCAAACCGAATGCAAGAGCTACTACTGCGGCTACAAAGCCTGGCGGATTTATACCAAAATAACCTGCGATAACTACAGCAACTGTTGCTGCGCCCCTAGCGACCCATAATTCTGCTTTGTCAGAAATATTTGGTTTAAATACTTTCTTCACCAAATCATGAGAAACCGATGCCGAAATAACTAATAATAGACCTGCCGCTGTTGAAAGGGCCGCTGCCAATCCGCCAGCTGCTACTAAGGCAATTACCCAAGCAGGTAAATCTGCAATTTCAGGATTCGCCAGTACCATAATGTCATTATCTATGGTTAACTCGTTTTTAGCTTTGTCGGCTACATATTGAATTTTGCCATCTTTATTTTTATCGTCAAAAGATAATAGTCCGGTTTCTTCCCAATTTTTGAACCAAACTGGCATACTAGAGTATTCTTCGTTGCTAACGGTGTTAATAAGATTGGTTTTGGCAAATACAGAAACGGCAGGTGCTGTAGTGTATAGAATAGCGATTAGTAACAATGCTAATCCGGCAGACTTACGTGCATCTTTTACTTTTTTAACGGTAAAGAATCTAACGATTACATGTGGTAATCCTGCTGTACCTACCATTAAGGCTAGGGTGATGGCAAAAATATCGGTTACAGATTTAGAGCCGTCGGTATATTCATTGAATCCTAGTTCAGTTGATAATCCGTCTAGCTTATCTAATAAAAAAGTTCCCGAGCCGTCATTTAGAGTTGATCCCATGCCTAACTGCGGAATAGGATTTCCGGTCATTTGAATAGAAATAAAGATTGCGGGAACCATAAAGGCAAAAATTAAAACACAATACTGAGCTACTTGTGTATAGGTGATACCTTTCATTCCGCCTAAAACAGCATAAAAAAGAACGATAATCATACCAATTATAACACCTGTGTCAATATCTACTTGTAGAAATCTTGAAAATACTACGCCAACACCACGCATTTGCCCTGCTACATAAGTAAATGATACAATCAAAGCGCAAATTACAGCTACAATACGTGCTGTTTTTGAATAGTATCTATCACCAATAAAATCAGGGACTGTGAACTTCCCGAATTTACGTAAATAAGGAGCTAATAGTAATGCTAATAATACATAACCACCCGTCCAACCCATTAGGTATACTGAGCCGTCATAGCCAGCAAAAGATATAATTCCTGCCATGGAAATAAATGATGCTGCCGACATCCAATCGGCTGCAGTTGCCATTCCATTTGCAAGTGGCGAAACTCCACCACCAGCAACATAAAAATCTTTTGTGGATCCTGCTCTTGAATAAATCGCGATTCCTATGTAAAGGGCGAAGGTGAGTCCTACTAAAATATACGTCCAGGTTTGAACACTCATAATGTGGTTTTTTGGTGGTTGATGGTTGTGCTGTTATTCGTTGTAACCGTATTTTTTATCCAACTTGTTCATGAGTCTTACATAAACAAAAATTAGAATTACAAATACATAAATAGATCCCTGCTGCGCAAACCAAAAGCCTAATTTAAAACCGCCTATTTTAATGCTATCTAATACTTCTTTAAATAAAATGCCCGCCCCAAAGGAAACAACGAACCATATAGCCAATAAAATAAATAAGTACCTAACATTTTCTTTCCAGTAAGCGGTTGCTTTCTTTTGTTTTTCTGACATGTCTATTCCGGTTTTTATGAAGTGAATATCCTTCAATTCTTCAAAGGATCCTTCAAATAAAAATTAATATGTTTCAGCGATAGATTGCTGTGCATTAAATACTCGATTATCGAGTAAATTAGGCAAAAAAGTTTAATTGGGTATGAACAATACTCCGCTTGAGGAATCTTTTTTTGCACCAGTGACAGATGAGAGTACATTTGTTAATTGCTCTACTCTTAATACGGACATTAAAGCAAATACCAATGCTTCTTTAAATTCTATGATTATTTTTTCTGGTACAACTACTTTTGTTGTGTCGCCCAATTTTTGCTGCAAAGTTTCTATTAAAAATGAATTTAATGCGCCGCCACCTGTAATCAATAATTGCTGCTTATTGTGCTTGAAATTGAGATTTATTTGTTGCGCTACCTTATCGCAAATATGATGAATACTTGTATGTAATAAATTTTCAATGGTATCATCGTTATCTTCAACTATAGGAACCACTTCTTCTAAAAACCATTCATAGCCAATCGATTTTGGATGCGGTAATAGGTAGTATTTTAGACTGTTTAATTGCTCTAACATTTTAGTGTTAATGTTACCCGAACGTGCTAGTTTACCATCTTCGTCATATTCTAAATCAACTTTTCTAGTGATATAATTTAGAATCATATTTGCCAAACCAATATCATAAGCTATTCTTTTGTCCTTTACTTCAAAAGAAACATTACTGATACCGCCAAGATTTAAACAGTAATCATATTCATTAAAAAACATACGGTCACCTATAGGTACTAGCGGAGCTCCTTGTCCGCCAAGTGCCAAATCGTTTGTTCTGAAATCTGCAATTACTTTAATGCCTGTAGCGTTTGCTAAATGTTGCCCTGAACCTACTTGAAAAGTAAGAGCCATTTCTGGTCTGTGATGTGTGGTGTGACCGTGACTTGCTATGTAGTCTACATCTAATTTGTTCACGTTTATAAAAATCGAGGTTTGCTCACCTAGCCACGTACCGTATGTGTTATGTAGTTTTATAAGTTTTTCTGCGGATAAACTAATAGCATTTTTAAGGGTATTCAACATTTCTGATGAATACTTAACACTTTTTGTTTCTTTAATATCAAACTCCCACACCCCATTTTTCTCCCAAATGTGGCAATAGGCTAGGTCAAGACCATCTAATGATGTACCTGACATTAGACCAATAATTTTATATATTTTCATTTGCAATCAATTGGGGTTTCTTTTTTATTTGGTAATAATAGATGATTAAAAACACTAAAATTAATTCAGTGAGTAGAGAAAAAATAGAGCCTTCAAAGCCAAATTGACCTCCATTAATTTTGTTGTTTTCAGGAACCGTAAATTCAATAATACTATAAATATCTTGCCCACTAACATTAAAACCTAGTAATGACTGAAAGAGATTCCAGCTAAAATGGAATGCTATTGGGTACCATAAATTTTTCGTATACATATATGTAGCGCCCAAAGCCATACCGGCTAAGAAAAGCCCCAGTAAACTAAACAAACTTATATTAGGGTTGGCACCATGCATTAAGGCGAAAAGTACAGAAGAAACTATTAATGCAACATATTTGTTAAATGAGAGCATTAGATTTTTTTGAATATACCCTCTAAACAGCACTTCTTCTAAAATTGCCACTAGTATAAATAACACCGTGGTTAAAAATAATTCTTGTAAATTAAAATTGAATTTAGAGAATACAATCTCCTTGGAAGCTACTAGACCAAAATAGGCAATGGTCATAATTATTAACCCGAGTAGGGTGCCAATAACAATATCTTTATTTCTGCTTTTAATTTGAAGTCCTACTTCTATAAATTTTTCTTCGTCTACAAATTTCATAAAAAGCCAAATGAGTAGAAGTGTGCCTAAGAAAGAAAAAGCCGTCATAATTACGTGTTGTATGGTCGTTTCTTGGTAGTCTATATCGCCCATGGGTATGCCTGCTAGTAAAGCACCTGCAACTTGAAATAACCCTACTATTAGAAAGTAGGGTATTATGATTGCTAAAACTCTTAACCACCCATTATGATTCATAGGCTTTTTTCTATACTAAATGGCAATTTTCCTTTTGCTTCCAAAGTGCCCAAAAAATGCTCGGTTGCCACATCTTGAAATTCTTTAAAATTCTGATAAGCAATTACGGTAGCAGTGGTTTTTTCCGTACTGAAAAACTTCAATGCATACGGATTACCGAAGTGATACAGAATAACATTTTTAGAGGCTATCAGTTCATTTATAAAATCGATTTCGGCATCAAAGAATCCGAAGTTGTTGGTCGGTTTTATTTGGGGAGGAGTTAATAGAAGTAAGATTTCGGTTTCTTGTTCAACTTCCTTTTTCATTTCTAAGATATTATCTAAAATATCTTGCTTCGTTTGGTCGGTACCAAATCGTTTTATTGTTAACGTACAGAAGTTTGTTGTTTTAAATGCTGCTATATCTGCAGAAGTACCATGATGTAAAGTCAGTGAGTTTTCTGCTATCTTTCTATTTAAAGAACTTGGATCGGTCAGTTTAAGCGTTGAATCTTCTTTTAAACTCGCTTTTTCTTTTAGTTGCCAAATGCGTTCAATGCTTTTGTTAATTTGAGTTTCAGTGGCATTTCTTAAGATATGCTGAATACCTTCTTCTGTATGTTCTGCAAAACATAATACATCATTACCTGCGTCAAAAGCTAACCATTCTAGTTCTCCTTTAATAGGATAATGTTTTGACACCGCATGCATATTCAGCGCATCGGAAATAACAACCCCGTCAAAGCCCATTTCAGTGCGTAGTATTCCGGTAATAATATCTTTATTGATACTTGAAGGTAGGCTAGGGCTTTTAGTTAACGCAGGTACCGATAAGTGACCCACCATAACCGAATCGACACCTTCATCAATTAATTTTTGAAAAGGATACAATTCATTTTCAATAAGTTCTTCTTTAGATTTTTCAATAACGGGTAAGCCTAAATGCGAATCTGTAGCGGTATCTCCGTGACCAGGAAAATGTTTAATGCTCGTAAGCACGCCTTCACTTTGAGTGCCTTTTACAAAAGCAGTAGCCATGTTAACTACATTCTTTTTGTCATCGCCAAATGAGCGATACCCAATCACTGGGTTATTAGGGTTGATGTTGATATCAACGACAGGAGAAAGATTCCAATGTATACCTGCCGCTTTACAATCTTTTGCAATCTGCTTGCCCACTTCAAAAGCTAATACTTCGTTATCAGCATTTGCACCAAGAGTTATAGCATACGGGTATTGGGGCGTATTTTCAATTCGCATTGCTAAACCCCATTCGGCATCAATAGAAATTAGTAGGGGGTAGGTCGCTGCATTTTGATATCTCTTGATGAGGTTTTTTAAAGTGTCAAAACTATTCTCGTTTATAACTACTTTCTTCTTGCCTTCAAAATTGGTAGCAGCACTTGCTCTGGAATGAAAAAAACAGAGTCCGCCAACGTGATGTTCAGAAATCAGTTTTTCTAATTGTTGAATTTCTTCTTCTGTATCATTTATAAAAGCTGCGGGCATAAAAAGCTGTCCTACTTTCTCGGTCAAAGAGAGTTTTTCTATAGCTTCTATTGTAGGTATTATTTTATTCATTGGGAGCTGTTGTTTTTTTACCGAAATCTGCCGGATAAGAAATGAATTTTAGTAAGAATAGTGCAGGTAACGCAGCAATAACTACCCAAACGAAAAACCCGTCATAACCTAACCATTGTTGAATATAGCCACTAGCCATACCCGGTAACATCATGCCTAGCGCCATAAAACCTGTGGAAATTGCATAATGTGATGTTTTAGACTTGCCGTCGGCAATATAAATGAGGTACATTAAAAAGGCTGCAAAACCGAATCCGTAGCCGAATTTCTCAAAAATTACTGTTGCCGTTACTGCATAAATATTAGTGGTATTTGTCACCGCTAAAATGGCGTATAAAATATTCGGTAGGTTTAATGAAAGTACCATGGGTAGCATCCATTTTTTTAATCCATCTCTAGAAATTAAAACACCTCCTAAAATTCCGCCTATGGAAAGAAAGATAACTCCTGCTGTACCAAAAATGGTTCCTAGTTGTTCTGTTGAATATCCTAATCCGCCTTTATCGGGAGAATCTAGAAGAAATGGTGATGTCATTTTTACTAATTGAGATTCACCTAAACGATAGGTTAGAATAAAGGCTAGTGCTATACCAATACCTGGTTTTTTGAAAAAAGTAGTAAAAACTTCTAAGAACCCAGCTGGCTTTTCTTTTTCTTCGGTACTTTCAGATTCATACTTTGGTGTGACAAAGAAATTGGTCACCGTCATTATCAACATTAAAAATGCTGCTGCAGACATAGTCACACTCCAAGCTTTGGTATTGTCACTATATTTATTCTCTAAAAATCCTGCTAAAACAACAATCAACCCTTCACCAGTTACCATTGCTAGTCGATAAAAAGTGCTTCGCATGCCTACGAAAAAAGATTGTTTCTTTTCGGTCAAACCTAACATATAATACCCATCTGATGCTATATCATTGGTTGCCGATGCAAAAGCGGCCATCCAAAAACAGGCTAATGATGAAATGAAAAACATATTGGTAGGTAAGGTTAAGCCAACGCCCAATAACGAAACCGCAATTAATAGTTGCATGGCTAAAAACCATTTACGTTTGGTGCTTTTAAGATCTACAAACGGACTCCATAATGGTTTTAATACCCATGGTAAATACAGTAAACTGGTATATAGACCAATGTCCTCATTGCTAACGCCTAATTTTTTGTACATAATTACCGAAACGGTAACTACCAAAACATACGGCAACCCTTGTGTGAAATATAAAACCGGAACCCATGCCCAGGCGCCTTTATCTTTTTGAATCATTTTTAGGATTATTCTTTAGGTTGATGACTGTTGGTTTCGTTTCTGCGCCATAAAAATCAATAAAACTGATGCTGTAAAATGATTTACGATAATCTGATTTTGATATACAAATGGAATTAGAATTCGATGCTACTAAATTTTTTGAGAGCAATTTTTTAATAGGATATTCCTCTTTAACTTTTCTCCCTGCCTTGTACAAAAGTGCATAATGCAAGCCTCTTAAATCATCGTATTTTAAAATGACTTCATCACCTTCTAATAAAACATCTAAAAGTTTAGGTGTCGTTGAAATATGATTTTTTGCCAACGAAGAAACGGGGTTCAAAGCAGGTAATTTGTAATATTTTTTATGAATATATTCAACAACATCATCGTTGTCGTTCATTAGAGATTTGGCACTGAACATGATGTTTCCTTGAATTTCTGGTGTCTCTCGGGCGAGTTTTAATTGGTTGGGAATTTCCTTAATATCGTCCCAGGCTTTATCGCTGTTGTTTCTAATTTTATAAGGACCGTTACCTACATATAGGTTGGTGCCATAATTGTTTTTAGACCACCAGTCTACAATTTTGGTGTGCGATGCTACAGGCAGATCCATACTCCAATATACTTGGGGAGCTAGGTAATCAATCCATCCTTTTTCCATCCAAAGTAAAGGGTCTGCATATAAATCTTCATAGGTAGTTTGCCCTGCTTTAGTATCTGATCCTTTTGGGTCGGTCGAGTTGTTTTTCCAAACCCCGAACGGACTAATACCGAACTGTACCCATGGCTTAATTGATTTTATAGTATTGTGAGATTGACTTACGAGAGAATCTATGTTGCTACGTCGCCAGTCATCAATAGTCTGATCTTTTTGTGCGTAAGTTTCAAATGCTAAGGAATCATTAAAAACAGCATCTTTAATGGTGTAAGGATAAAAATAATCATCAAAATGAATAGCATCTACATCATAGGTGGCAACCAATTCTGCAATGATATTAGAAAAATGTTTGCGTACCTCTGGTAGCCCAGGGTTGTAATAGTTTTTTTTACCATAATGCACGATCCATTCTGGGTGTTTACAGTAATCATGGGTGTCAGAAAGGACTTCGAAATTTTCATCGAAAGTAGCTCTATACGGGTTCAACCATGCGTGAAATTCCATGCCACGTTGGTGAGCTTCGTTTATCATCCATTCAAGAACATCTGTATTCCACTTTGGTGCCGTGCCTTCTTTACCAGTTAGAAATCGAGAGTATGGTGCGTAATCAGATTCGTAAAAAGCATCTCCTGAAGCACGTACTTGAACGATTACGGCATTGTAATTTTCCTTTTCATAAAAATCTAGAATTTTAAGGTAGTCGGCTTTTTGTTTCTCAGAAGTATCATTGCCGTTTTTAGGCCAATCGATATTGACCACTGTAGCTATCCATACACCTCTAAATTCTCTCTTTGGATGTTTTTCGTACGATTGAAAAACTCCGCAAGAATTAAAAAGTAAAAGTAGAAGGGTGAGTAGTGTTAGTTGTTTTGTCATAAATGTAAAAAAGACCCATTTTAAAACTAAAAATAGGTCTTTTAATTCAATTTAGTTGTTAGTTAAATTTATGTCTTACAAAGGCCTCCATAGCAGCGTATGATGATAAGCCCATTGATTTGTATTTATTAGCGGTATCACGGTTTCTTTCTTCTGCACGCATCCAGAATTCTCTAGAGTCGTCACCTTGAAACATTACTCCGTCTTTTTGAGATTGGTGACAGAAAATAGCATATCGCTTTTTCAATACTTGCCCCGGACTCATTGGTACTGCCATTTCAATTTCGTTGATATCCCACTCATGCCAAGCACCTCTGTACAACCATACCCAGCAATCTTTCATAAATGACTCTGATTTCAATTCTTCGCATGCTGCAAATACGGCATCTAAACAAACCTTATGTGTGCCATGCGGATCGGCTAAATCTCCAGCGGCATAAATTTGATGAGGTTTTATTTGTTTGATAATATCTACAACTATCTTAATATCTTCCTCAGATAAATTTTTCTTCTTTATCGTTCCTGTTTCATAAAACGGAAGATCTAAAAAATGTACATTATTATCATCAAGCCCCATGTATCTGGTTGCGGCATATGATTCTCCTCTTCTTATTTTTCCTTTTAAATTTCTAACCTCTGGAGCGTCTATTCGAGTTTCGTTTTTCTCTGCTATAGATTTAATAATATTCTTAGCCTCATCAGACGGATTAATTTGCATGGCTATCTCTGCATATTTTCTAGCATCAGTATCTGAAACTGCAATGTTGCCAGAAGTTTGATATACAATATGTACATCATGACCTTGCTCTACTAACCTGTCAAAGGTTCCACCCATAGAAATAACATCATCATCTGGATGCGGACTAAATATGATTACTCTCTTTTTAGCGGGTGTGGCACGTTCTGGTCTGTGAGTATCGTCAGCATTAGGTTTTCCACCTGGCCAACCCGTAATGGTATGTTGTAATTTATTGAACATTTCAATATTTAGATCATAAGAATCAGCTAAGGCTAAAAGATCAGCCATACCGTTATCATTATAATCTTTATCTGTCAAACTTAAAATAGTCTTGCCTGTAGTTTCACAAAGCCAAACCATTGCTTTTGCCTTTAGCTCTTCGTTCCATTCGCATGCATCAACCAACCAAGGTGTTTTATTTCTAGTTAATTGGCTACCTGCACCTGTATCTAAAACAAAAGTACAATTGTCATGCTCTTGTAGGTACGTTGCCGGCACGTGCGAAGAAATATCGCCTTCAATAGTTTTTTTAATGATGCCTGCTTTGTTTTCGCCCCAGCCCAATAAAACAATTCTCTTGGCTTTTCTTACCGTAGCGATGCCCATAGTAATTGCTTTTCTAGGTACATTGGCTATACCTAAAAAAGAAGGTGCTGCATCTACTCTTGTAATGTGGTCTAAAGTAATTACTCGTGTTCCAGAATTAAAATGTGATCCTGGTTCGTTAAAGCCAACATGCCCCGTTCTACCAATACCTAATAGTTGAAAGTCTAAACCGCCATGCTCTTTTATTTTGCGATCGTAGCTTAGGCAGTATGCTGTAGTTTCTTCATTACTTACGGTGCCATCTGGTATATGAATATTTTTTTCAGGAATATCTACATGATTAAAAAGATGCTCATGCATGAAGTAGAAATAACTCTGTATGTTATTCGGCTCCATAGGTAAGTATTCATCTAAGTTAAAGGTGATAACATTTTTAAAGCTTAAACCTTCTTCTTTGTGCATACGAACCAACTCTTCATAAACTCTTATTGGTGAAGAACCAGTTGCTAAACCTAAAACGCAATTTCTTTTTTGCCCTTGTCTCTTTTTTATTAATGCAGCAATTTCATGAGCTACTACTATAGAAGCTTCATTGGAGTCTTCGAAAATGACATTATGTATTTTTTCGAATCGTGTTTCTTCAAACTGACCAATGGGTTTGTGGGTGATGTCGATCTTGGAATTTTTTACTGCTGTTTTCATGAGGTAGTGGTAGATTTTTGGATTTTTAAATCATGCAAATATATGCCTTATTTTTATTCAATGCAGTTTTTTGCAATAAATATTGCAGTATTATGCCGTTAATTAATCTTAATTATATGTTTAACTAACATTAACGTCATAAAACGGCATGTTGTAAAAATCGTTATCTTTGGCATATTGATAAGTAATAAACTTAATATTACATGCTAAAAGAAGAACGTCAGCAAACCATTTTAAGTGAGGTTGACCTGCACAATAGAATACTTATATCAGATATTGCTGAGGCATTAGATGTGTCTATAGATACTATTAGGCGTGACGTCAAAGAGCTTGATGCGGAGAATAAACTGCGTAAAGTTCATGGTGGTGCAATCTCTATGGGTTACATGACCAATAGTGCTAGAAATACTAATATATATAAGATAGAAGATAAAGCAGCAATTGCTACTAAGGCAGTTAGTATGTTGCGAGATGGTGCCGTTATTTTTTTAGATGGTGGTACTACCTGTATGGAACTTGCCAGAATTATACCTGAGAATTTAAACCTTACTTGTTTTACAATCAGTTTGCCGGTAGCTATGGAATTGTCTCACAAGGCGAATATTAATGTAATTTCTATTGGTGGACAAATTTCTAAGGAAGCACAGATTGCTATTGGAGCAAATGCCATTCATCATATTTCTGAAATACGATTCGATTATAGTTTTATAGGTACAGGTTATGTTGATGCAACCTACGGATTAACAGAATTTGATTGGGATATTGTACAAATTAAAAAGGCAGTAATTAAAGCATCAAAGAAAACTGTGCTTTTATCCATTTCTGAAAAACTAAATTCTCAGCACCGCTATAAAACATGTGATATCAATTCTATAAATACGATGATCACAGAATTAAAGCCAGATGACAAATTGCTAAAGGCTTTTAGAAATCACGATATAAAAATTTTATAAGTATATGGATTACAAAAAAATTACCGAGACTCCGTCTAACCACGACAATTTAGAGTTGATGGATACTACTACTATTCTTCAAAAAATGAATGAGGAGGATAAGAAGATTGCCGATGCAGTAGAAAAAACGATTCCGCAAGTAACAAAACTAGTAGATGCCTTGACAGAGAGATTCAATAAAGGCGGAAGATTATTTTACATAGGTGCAGGGACCAGTGGTAGATTAGGGATTTTAGATGCTTCTGAAATTCCGCCAACTTTTGGTATGCCGCATGAACGTGTAGTTGGTTTAATTGCTGGTGGTGATACTGCAATTAGAAAAGCGGTTGAAAACGCTGAAGATGCAACTAAACAGGCATGGTTAGATTTAAAAGCCCACGATATTAATACGAATGATGTGGTAGTGGGCATAGCTGCATCTGGTAGTACACCATACGTAATAGGAGGATTGGAAGATGCTAAGAAAAACGGCATCCTCACTGCGGCAATTACCAACAATCCTGGAGCGCCAATTGCCAGAATTGCAGATATTCCTATTGAGATTAATGTAGGTCCAGAATTTCTTACAGGTAGTACTAGAATGAAAAGTGGTACGTCTCAAAAATTGGTTTTGAATATGATTTCTACAGCTCTAATGATTAAGATTGGCAGAGTGAAAGGGAATAAAATGGTAAACATGCAATTAAGTAACGATAAGTTGGTTGATCGTGGTACGCGCTATATCATGGAAGGGCTGAATATTGAATACGCCGCGGCTGAAGCTTTGTTGAAACAACATGGCTCCGTTAAGCTAGCTATTGATGCTGGTAGGGGGTAATTGGCTCTTCTATATTTTACGTTAGAATAAAAAAGGTCTGTAATCAAATATGATTACAGACCTTTTTTGATTTCGAGAGCTTACTATTATTCTACTTTTTCGGAATTAGTTTATAAATACCTTTTCCTTCAACGGCTACATAAATAAAACCATCGGGACCTTGCTTTACAGCACGTACTCTACCTAGTCCGTCCATTAATTTTTCACGGGCGATTACTTTGTTTCCATCCATAACTAATCGTTCTAAATATTGAAAAGCCAAGGATCCTACTAAAAGACTCCCTTTCCAATTTTTGTACTTATCCGAAGTTACAAACTCCATTCCGCTTGGGGCAATAGAAGGTACCCAATAATGTATGGGTTGCTCCATTCCGCTCATTTCTGTTTTGTCGGTAATTGGGGTGCCACCATAATTGATTCCGTAGGTAACCAATGGCCAGCCATAATTAGCCCCTTTTTTAATAATATTTATTTCATCACCACCTCTTGGCCCATGTTCGTTATCCCAAATTTCACCTGTATCAGGGTGCTTTATTAACCCTTGCGGATTTCGGTGTCCGTAACTGTAAATTGCAGTCTTCGCGCCTTTTTCGCTTATAAACGGATTGTCTTTCGGAATACGCCCATCGTCATGTAAACGGTAAATTTTACCACCATCTCTTTTAATGTCTTGCGGGTTGATCTCTCTGTCGCCACGTTCGCCAATAGAGAAATATAAATATCCATCATTATCAAAAGCAATTCTGGATCCAAAATGTTGCCCTTTTGTAGTATTTGGTGCAGCCTTATAAAGCACTTGTTTTTCGGTCAAAGAATTGTTCTTCAATTTTGCTCTCATCAATGCGGTATGTCCACCTTTTTCTTCACCTTCAACTGATGCATAAGTAAGGTAGATCCATCCGTTTTCTTTGTACTTAGGGTGAAGGGCAACATCTAATAATCCGCCTTGACCTCTATTATACACTTCAGGTAAATTACCGATTATCGTTTTTTTTCCATTGTTAAAATGAATCAATTTGCCTTCTTTTTCAGTGATTAAAATACTATTGTCAGGAAAGAAGGTGAACCCCCATGGAATCTGTACCTCATCGACGAACAGCTCAGCTGTGAAAACAGACTCTTTGGGTGTAGTTACTTTGTTATCAGTATTTTGCGCGCAAGAAAAATTTAGCGATACAACGAATAAAAGGTTGAAGATGATACTATTTTTCATATACAAGCGTTAGAAATATATTAGAGAACACATGATTATTTAAAAGATAAAATATAAGTATAAAAATTACACCAAAGAACTAATTAGATCCCAAATCAACTTTGTTCTTAAAAACGAATCTTAACCTATGCTTCCAAAACAACAGCGGTATGCGCTGTATGTACTTCTTCTGATCGTTATTTCAGTAATCGGTACTACGGCATTAGCCAACTCTAAAGTAACTACTTTGTACGAAGAGGTGGCACATGTAATCGAAAAGGCTGTTTCGGTTTCTACCAAAAACACATCTACTTTAGAAAAGAAGGCTCCAGTTGCACGAAAGTCTAACTTAGCCACTTCAGCAATGTTTACTACACTGATTGTAGGTGCAGATGCTACGGAAACTTGTAACGATAACGGTTTTACAATTGCACGTTTTAATTTATGTGGTGATTTTGATGATCGTATTATAAGTTTATTTGGTGGGCCACATAGTTCAGTTTCATGGCAAGTATTAGGTGGCTCCTGCTCAGCGAACGTAAACACAGAATGCCCGAATACTACAGCATCTTGTTATTCTACAATTAGTTCTGGACAAACATTTAATTTAGACGCTAGTTCTGTTCCTGCAACTTCAGGTGCTGAATATAGAGTATTGGTAGATGGTCAACCCTATTACTTTAAAGTAAAGAAAAGTACCATAACCCAAACGTATGTAAAACAAGATTATATCTGTGGTGTTGATGGTAGAATACAGATTACCAATCTTTCTAGTGCATATGAATTTAGTATTAATGGTGGTACTTCTTGGCAAGGTGCTATATTTTCTAACCTAACACCAGGTACGTATAATATACTAGCTAGATTAAAAAATACGGCAAATACTTGTGAATACCCTTATGAGCCTATTGTAATTGAAGAAAAGGAAATTGAAATAGCTGCTACTTTTACAGATGCATTGTGTAGCGGAGATACCGGTAGTATTACCGTTACTGCTTCTAATGTTCCTGGTCCTTATAAATACACTTTGTTAAACTCTAGTGGTGTAGCCCAAGAGTTTACTGCTTATATAGCAACAAACCCTTATACGTTTTCTGCGGTAGGTTTTGGTACATATACGGTACAGGTAGAAACACAACAATGTACAGGAGATCCTTTAAACGGAATTACCGCTCCAAGACAAGATGTAGATACTAGCGGAAACCCTTTAACTATTGGTGCTGGAGCTTCAGCTCTAGATGCTTCGACAGAGGTAAATAGTAGTTTTGGGTGTTCAGATATTTCTAGTGTAGATATTACTTTAAATACTACAGGAGGTTCAGCACCTTATACATTTACAGTTAATGGCGGACCAGTACAGCCTTCATTTGGCGATGCTGCTACAGATTCGGGTACTACTACATTTACAGTAACTACTGCAGGTACTTATGATTTTGTTATTACTGATAGTAATGGTTGTATTATAAACGCATCTTCTGATGTAGAAAATTTATTGCCACCAGATGTAACGGTTGCAGGTATTGATGGTACTTGTAGTAATGGTGGGGCAAAATTAGAGTTTACTATAAATAATGGTAGAGGTTATAATATCTCATATAGAGAAAGTGCTTCTGACGCTTGGGTAAGCACACCACAAATTTCAGTAGCGGCAGGTACTTATAATGATATTGAAGTAAGATACCAACAAGGTGCGTTTGAATGTACTTTAGATTTACCTTCTGTAACGGTTGATACTGTTGGTTCATTAACAGGTAGTGCTACTAAAGTTGCCGATGTAACATGTACAGGTGCTGGAACTACTGGCGGACAAATTGATTTTGTTGGTCCATTTTCTGGTGGATCAGGTAGTGGATATGTTTTTAGTATTGATGGGGTTAATTTCTCTGCAATAACTTCTTATACCGATTTAGCAGCGGGTACCTATACTCCAATTATTAAAGATGCTGGTGGTTGTCGATTAGATCTTACTGCAATTGAAATTTTGGATGTTGATCCACCTACAAATTTAGACTTTGCACAAAGTAATGTTAGTTGTGCAGCTGGTACTTCAGACGTTCAATTAACACCAACAAGTAATGCAGCGATAAATAGGTATGAAATTATAAGTCCGGCTTATTTTGACAATGGAAATAACGATACTTTTACTGGGTTAAATACTTCACAAGCATATATTTTTCAAATAACAGATGTTAACGGTTGTTCATATACTGAAGGGTTTAGACCTATAGTTATCAGTTCTATTCGTGTTCGTGTAAAATCTGGCGGAGACTTAAGAGTTTGTAATGGTGAAACAGATGGTACAGGTACTTTTATTATTGATGGATTTGCAAATAACTATACTTACGATATTAACGGAGGATTATTCACTGGAGGTCCTCAAAGTACAAGTGAAGTAGTTTTACCTTCATCGGGTGTTGGTACATATACTATTACAGTAACAGATACTGATACTGGTTGTACAGATACCACATCATTTGATATTCAAGATGCACCTGTATTAGATTTATCTACTAGTACGGTTACGGCTATGAGCTGTGCCAATGGAAATTTAGGCGCTGTTAGAGCAGATGCAATAGGCGGTTGGGGTACATTTAGATATACTTTAACACAACCTGTAGGACCACAAATAGGACCAAAATCTGGAAGGACCTTTAGTAATCTTTCTGCAGCGGGAACATACACATTAACTGTTGAAGATGCTGAAGGTTGTACAGATACTTTTTCTTTCGATTTAAATCCTATTGATGCTCCAATTATAGCATTAGATGGTCCATCTTCAGATTTTTGTTTTGTAGCAGGTACAGGAGCGACTGTTGCCGTAACTTCTACAGCAGGTACAGCAGCTATTGGTTCGCATCAGTATAGAATTAACGGAGGTACACTTCAACCAACTCCGAATTTTGCAGGACTTTCTCCTGGTAATTATACAATTGAAGTTGTTGATGGTAATGACTGTTCAGATAGTCTTTCAGTTACTATTGCTCCGCAATTAAGAGTGAATACAAGTATTGTAGCTGAAATACCTTGTGGCGGAGCTGATGGTAGAATTGAAGTAAGTGTTAATGGAGGTTATACCTCTGGTGTTGGAGCTAAACAGTATGAAGTTAGTTCTGATGGTGGTGCTACTTTTGGTACGGCAATTCCACTTACTACCAATACTTTTGATTATGATACCAATGTACCTGGAGATTATGTTTTCAGAATTACAGATAATAATACTACAAGCAGTGGTTGTGTTGCACAGTCTGTTGCCATTACATTAAACCCGCCTCAGAATATTGCTGCAGCGGCATATACTACTAGGCCAGTAAGTTGTAGTTCTACTAACAATGGTTCTGTTACTATAATACCAGATGCTACAAGTGGTGTACCACCTTACGAAGTTAATTTCAATGGAATGGGTTGGGCTTCAGAAACGGTATACTCTAACTTAACGGTAGGTACCTATTCTTACTTGGTTAGAGATGCTAGAGGTTGTGAGACGCCAGCTGATACATTTGATATTACATTAGATGGCACTCCGCCACCAGCAACTACAGTTTCTGAAGTACAGGCAGTTTGTGGAGGTAGTGGACCAGTTAGTGGCGGAATTAATATTGATGCCGTGACTGATGGAACTCCTGACTATACATTTATTATAGAGGACAATACAGGTGTAGAAATTACGCGTGTAGAAAATCAAAGTGCTTTTCCAATACAAATTTTAGATGCAGGTTTAGTAACGGGAGATTATACTGTTATTACAATTGATGCTAATGGATGTACTGATATCGATACTGTTTCTATTACTTCAAACGAAGTAGTAATTACACCAATACCGCCACCAGCGCCAGCAAATTGTGATGATACCGCTTTTACGTATGCAGTTACCGTAAGTGGAGGTTCTGGGTCATATCAAATAAGATTAATAGATCAACCAGGTTTTTATAACTTGAATGATACGCCAACGGTAAACGATCATACATTTAGTAATACTGCAGATGGTATTCAATACGGAGTAGCTTATACTGTTGTTGTTTTAGATGTGGTTACAAACTGTACGTATGAGCAGGAAATTCCTCCTGTAGATGCGCCTTCAACATTAGATGTTACAGCAACTTCAACGCCAGGGGCATGTGATGTAAACAGAAATGGAGAAATAGCTTATGAAATAATTGGTTATACAATTGGTGATGCTTTAAGAATTGAATTGATAGATAATTCAGACGGCTCAAGTATAATTCTTGAAAATTCTGTAACAACATCAGCATTGCCATATACTGGTACATATGCAGAATTGCCGGGTAGCTATCAGATATTGGTTGAAAATTTAACTGATACGTGTACAGATGCCGCTTCGGTTATAATACTTCAGAATTTACCTGATATTGATATCTTACAAGAAGTTCCTGCAAATTGTAATGCTTTTGGTCAGGTAACCGTACAGGGTAGAGGTGGTTCAGGTGGACCTTATGAATTTGCTTTTATGGATACAGGTGTAGCTCCTTCAGGTTGGACTACGGATACAACGTTTTCGGCAGCTGATGGTACTTATGATGTTTATGTAAGAGATGCAAGTGGTTGTACATCTTTTGATATTGCAACTATAATTTCATTAGATCCAGATTTACCGGTTCCAACATTTGCAGTAGTAAATCAATGTGATCCTACGTCAACTGCTTTTGATATTACTGTAAGAGTGCCTAGTTCTGTTAACACTCCAAGATTCACTTTGGGTGGTGATGAGCAACTACCAACAGTAGTTGGTGCATTTTGGGAGTATACATATATTGTAAGTAGTCCTGGTGATTATGTAGTAGATGTAGTAGATGCCAATGGTTGTACCAGTGAAGGTATTGCTACGGTTTACGATTTCTTATCGGCTACTGGTAGATTTTCAACAGATAGTACTTGTAATGATGCCGATGGTATTATAACTATATCGACAACTGGAGGTAGTGGTGATTTTACTTATGAATTGACAGGTACTGATTATAACGCAAGTGCGGTAGGTTTAATAACACAAACTAATGATCCAATATTTACAGGATTAACTCCTGGAACGTATGAAGTTCGAATAATTGATCGAGTTGTAAACGATGGTGCTGGTTTCTGTGAAACAACCGTTTCTAACATTATACTAAACCAAGCAGCACAGCCATTAATTGTTTCAGAAGAAGCAATTGATATTAGCTGTAGAGATGAAAATGATGGCTCTATAGAGATAGTAGTTGGTCCGGCAAATGCATTGGTACCATTTACATCTCAAGATACTCCGATCACCTATATTTTAAATGATGTTAGCTCAGGAACTACAGAGGTGACAAGAAATAATACTGGTGCTTTTTCTAGTTTACCAGCAGGTGATTATCAAGTACAGGTTGTAACGGCACGTAACTGTGAGGTACTATCTGCTGTACATACTATTACAAATCCTGATGCATTTAGCATTACGGCCAGTGCTGCAGATTTTGCTTGTGAGCCAGGTGCAAATAGATATAGTTCAACCATTATCACGGTAAATGTAGTAGACGCAGGTACTGTTGGTTCAGGATATCAATATAGTATCACTGGTTTTGAAAATTATCAAACGCTGAATACGTTTGAAATCATTGATAATGGTAGTGCTCAAAATATCACTGTTTATGCTATTGATGGTAATGGTTGTCAGACGACATTTGACGTTCCTACTATCAATCCACCAACAGATGTTGTTCCTACAATTGTTGAGGTAGATATTTTAAATTGTAGAGATGATGAACGTGTACGAATAGAGGTAGCGGGAACAACCGATTTTACGGTAAATACGGTTTCGGTTACAGCGGTTGCTCCAGTAACAAATACAGCAGGTAACAACTATGTTGATGTGTACTTGCCAGATGTTGGTGATTACTTGTTCGAGATTGTTGATAATACAGTAGGTTGTACCTATCCAATGCCTGTGCACACGGTAAATACTCCTATTGCTCCTACAGTATTAATTAGCGAGGCTAAACCTGTTAGTTGTGCGGTACCTGGTAATGATGGTGCTTTGTTCATTACGGTTAGCGATTATGTTGGTGTATTTGATTACATCGTTTATGAGGCTACTGATGATACAAGAACAACGCCTTTGGCTTCAGGAACTTTCGATACCAATAATTTCCCTGATATCAACGGTGACGAAGCTAGAATAGACAATCTAATAGGTGGTAACTTAATTGTTGATGTAATTTCTATAGATACACCGTTCTGTTCAGGAACTAGTAATGTGACGAACATTAGAACTCCGAATGGGGAACTTCAAGTGACTGCAGAATCTATAGGTAATGTAAGTTGTACGAATGATACAGGCGAAATAATAGCTACCGGTACTGGTGGTTGGGATACTACTCCGTATGAGTACAGATTGTTAATGAGCACGGATGGTGGTTCTACGTACACTACTGAGATAGCAGCATTCTCAAATAATAATGAATTTACAGGTTTGTCTTTCGGATTTTATGAAGTAGAAATTACAGATGTTGAAGGATGTACAAATACAGTAGAAATAGAATTAGAAGAAGTACCTCAAATTCTTGCAGGTATAAGAGAGCCACAAACACTAGATTGCCCTAATGGTAACAATGCGGTGCTAGAAGCTTATGACACTACAACAGGTGACGCCATTACAGCTACGGCTGGTGCAAGTGGAGGTTTTGCTGGTGCAGGTTACAACTATACTTTATTGTATTTAAGTGGTGATGATAACACAGCTATTGTTTCTCAAAGTGGATTACAAAACACACCTACTTTCATTGGTGATAGTGGCGGTTATATTAGCGCAGGTTGGTATGCAATAGAAGTATCTTCTAGTTTTGGATGTTCGTTTGTAACTGATGCCTACTATGTTGATCCACCACCACCAATTCAACCAGTTTTGGTTCAAATAAGAGTACCAGGTTGTGGAGGAGATGGAGAAATAAGATTAACGGTTGAGAATCCTGATCCTTTATTTACGTATGAATACTTAAGAGTTGAAAACGGAGTAACCATTGGTACTTATGTGCCTATGACAGGTAATTCCTTTAATGCAACAGGTGTACAGGGTATAACGTATCAATATGATGTAAGAAAGGTTAATGCGGCAGGTGCCTGTCCGGCAATACGTTCTAATGGTATTACCATGACAGATGCTTCTGATCTTGAATTTTTACCAAACTCTCCAGTAGATCCAATTTCTTGTGCATCTGAATTAGATGGTAGAATAGAATCTTTTGCAAGTGGCGGTGTAGGTAATAATATATTTACCTTATACATAGGGCAACCTACAGATGGTTTTAATCTTGGAACAGCAACTATATTCAGAGGTCCACAAGATGAAGGTACTTTTGAAGGACTTCCTGAAGGTACAGATTATTGGATTGGCGTTACAAGTGGTTTAACTTGTGAGGCTGTAGATGGTCCGTTTGAAATTGTTAGACCAGATCCTATAATCTTTGATGCCGTGCCTACAGATGTTTCTTGTAATGGTGAAGAAGATGGGTCGATTACTGTTTCTGTTAGCGCAGGTGGTGTAGGTTTAATTCAATTTGCTATTGCACCAAACTTTAATGAGTTCTTTAGTGATTCTGATAATCCTGGTACATATACTTTTGATGAGCTTGCAGCAGGTACATATGAGATTTTAATAAAAGATGACAACGGTTGTTTTGAAAAAGATTTTATTACTGTTGAAGAGCCAGATGAGTTACAGATAATTAATATTGACACCACACCAGAGTTATGTATTGGCGCCAATAACGGTTCTGTTGTTTTTGATGTAATCGGTGGTACTCCGTTCAATGATGTTACTGTAAATCCTACTCCGTATTTTGAGTACAAAATAGAAATGATTGATCCGGTAGATGAATCAGGTACTGCAGTATTTGCTCCTTACACAGGTGCTATTATAGAAGATTTACAGGGTGGAGCTTCTTATGTGATTTACGTCCAAGATGCTAATCTATGTGCGATATCAGAGTTGTTTACAATTACCATAGGAGTTGACTTAACGGCAGAACCACAAGTTCAATATGGCTGTGAAGGTATATTTCCAACGAGTACAACTACCATTCAATTAGAAAATAATAACTTATTGCCTGATTTGATGTTTGCTCTTGACCCTATTGATTCTACAGATGCGATTACTGCAAATGCTACCGATCAGTATGTTTGGGGAGATTTACCTGCTGGTGATCACATCGTGTACATTTATCATGAAAATGGTTGTACCAATATGGTTGAGTTTAGTATCGATGGATATGAGCCTTTAAGCCTAGTAGTAGATAAAACCGGACCTAACGAAGTTCTTGCAACTGCAGCTGGCGGATATGGTGAATATGAGTTCTTTTTCAACGGACAATCTTTTGGTGAGGAAACTACATTTACAACCAATGAAAGCGGAATAGTAAATGTTCGTGTAAGAGATGCTAGAGGTTGTGAGTTAGAGCTTAGTGTACCATTTGAATTTACAGGTATGTTAGAATTCCCTAATTTCTTTACTCCTGATGGAGATAACTTAAATGATATCTGGTCACCTAAGAATAGGGATCTTTTTGATGGCGTTGAGGTTAGAATTTATGACCGTTACGGTAGAGTAGTGGCTGTATTAGATGAGGTTAGCGGTTGGGACGGTACCTATGAAGGTAAAGAAGTCCCAACAGGAGATTATTGGTATGTAGTAAATGCCAATAGCGATTCGCTTAAGTATGTGGGTCACTTTACTTTATACAGATAAATAAAAGAGAGAACATAGATTTAAAAAGGAGGATGCATTGTGCATCCTCCTTTTTTTTACCAAATTTTTAATAAGTTTTTGAATTCTTATTCGTCTAACGTTTCGAACACAAATGGACCTAAAACCACTTTTACTTTAAAAGAGTTTGTTTTTAGGGTACATTTGGTAGAAATTTTGCATTTACAGATGAGGTCAATTTTATATGTTATTTTACTGGTTATTTTTCAAAGTTGCGCATCTCAAGCAAAACCTATTCTGATAGATTCAGAAATGGAAACGAATGTAAAAGAGAATCTAGCCTATTACTTGTATTACCCAGAAGATTATGAGGAAGAGCCTGAGAAAGATTTCCCGTTATTACTGTTTTTACATGGCGGTGGCGAATCGGGCGATAGTCTGGTTACGGTGAAAAGAAATGGTCCGCCAAAGCTTATAGTTCAGGGTAAGAAATTTCCTTTTTTAATACTGGCGCCTCAAAATCCGAATGCAAAAAAATGGTGGAATACGAGGGCTGTAAAACAATTGTTAGATTCTATTGTTGACAATAATAGAATAGACAAACGTAGAATTTATTTAACCGGATTAAGCCGTGGGGGCGGAGCTGCTTGGGAATTGGCAGTTCAGTATCCTGATACATTCGCTGCTATGGCAGTAGTTTGCGGAATGACGCCTTTACCTTATGCTTCTTGGATTAATAGAGATATGCCAATTTGGGTTTTTCATGGCGAAAAAGATAAATCTATTCCTTTTTCAGAATCAGAGACCATGGTGGCTAAATTAAAAGAAATGGGATATGAGGTTATATTTACCAGATACCCCAATGTAGGTCATAGTGCATGGATTAAAGCTTACGAAACAGAAGCACTCTACGATTGGTTTATGAATCAGGAATTGAAATAATAATAGGGTTTAAAATGATTAATAGCAAGAATGTAAAATATACCATATTGAGTATTCTTGGGTTATTATTGATTTATCTTTTTTGGTATGTAAAAAATGCTGTTGAAATTTCAGAATACCTTGAGCCCGGAATAGTAGCCACTCATTATAATGGTGCTAATTATGTAGGGTCACAAACTTGCTATGAATGTCATGCGGTTATTTATAAAACGCATTTAGAAACTGCTCATTTTAATACTTCATTTTATCCTAAAGAGGGTTCGATTAAAGGAAATTTCAGGTCAGATTCAAACGAGTTAGATTTAGGGAGTGTTCGATTAAAGATGGTTATGGATGAAGATGATTATTTTCAACTATCAAATGTTAAGTATAAAACTAAGGAAGTAGTAAAGTCGAAAATTGATATTGTAATTGGCTCAGGTGTAAAAGGACAAAGCCATCTTAATTGGAAAGGGAATGATTTATATCAATTACAGGTTTCTTATTTTCAACCCACAGACTCATGGGTAAATAGTCCTAATTTTCCAGAAAATGCATTGAATAGAAAGGTTGATGATAATTGTTTAAAATGCCATGTAACCTTTGCTCAGCATAAAGATAAAACTAGCGACAGTAAATCCTATGATAGAGAAAGAATAATTTTAGGTATAGATTGTGAACGTTGTCATGGACCTTCTGAGAATCACGTAAAATATCATCGCCAAAACCCAGATGTTTTAGTTGGGAAGTTTATAGATAATTTCAAGAAATATAATAGACAGCAACGCTTAGATGCTTGTGCAGTTTGTCATTCTGGTTTACAGGCTCAACAGATAAAAGGAAATCCATTTTCATTCATTGCAGGAGACACCTTGTCTTTGTATTCCAAAAATTATAGAAATGTAAATTCAAATACTAAACTAGACGTTCATGGAAATCAAATGGGACTGTTGAGTGAAAGTTCATGCTTTATAAATTCCCCGAAAATGGACTGTATTACATGTCATAATCCTCATGAAAATCAGAGGGGTAATGCTAGTGTGTTTAATGCCAAGTGTTTATCGTGTCATGAAGTTAATACTATAAATAAGGTGGTTGAGGGTCAAGAACATACTGCGTCTCAAAATTGCATTAGCTGTCATATGCCTTTAGTGCCTTCTGAAGTTATGAAGTTAAAAGCAGAAGATGGAATAAATGAGATACCTGTTTATATAAGAACTCACCTTATTGGTATTTATGAATGATTCTAGTAGTATATAAAAATATAAAGAGTGGTTAAAACTGTTTTAACCACTCTTTATGCAACTAACAATTAACAATACTATTTATACTTTAATAAGCTGGATCTTGTGTTAATGTAGGTTGCCCGTCAATAGCTGATCTATCAATAGCTTCAATAGGAATAGGGAAAAACTCATTCTTGCCCTCTACAAATGATCTACCTTGTAAATAACTTCTCAATTGAGATTCACTTGCGATATAAGCATTAAGTGTTTCTGCAGCGATTCCCCAACGTTGAAGATCAAATAAACGGTGTCCTTCTAATGCAAACTCTAATCGAGTTTCAAATCGTACTGCTTTTCTTGCTACTGCTGGATCTGTCCATGCATCGTCATACGTTGCTATTTCATAATTAGCGGCAGGAGTTCCTTCAAGAATTGTAAAGTCATTACGTTCCGCGCCTTGTGTTGCCCTTGGTACAAAACCAGCAGGGTTAGCAGCTCTTGATCGTATTTCATTTACTAATTCTCTAGCTCTTTCTAAGTCACCTAATTCAACTTCAGCCTCAGCTAACCATAAATAAATCATATCTAATCTCATGATTCTATAGTTGTTGGCAGAAAGATTACCCCAGCCACCTTGACCAAAAGCTTCTGGCTCTGCCACATGCTTCATTGAAAAGAAAGGTCCTGCATACGTTAAATCACGTACAAAATCAGTTTGATAAATTTTGAAACCTTTGTATAATATACCTGGTCTACCAACTGAATGATCTAGTCTAGGATCTAATGTGCCTGTATAGGTAGATAGCGTGGTAGTTTCATCAGTTTCAAACGGAACGTTAGAATCATTGAAAGTATCCAACATTGGTAATCCATTTTCCGTTTTGTATGCATTAACTAAGTTCTGCGAAGCTTGGTAGAATCCACAGCAGCCCCAAGGATCAGTGTACGGATGAGCTAACCCAATACCTCTATTAGAAGCACCATCTGCAGCACTACTAATTGCATACTGTACTTCAAAAATTGATTCTGTGTTATTCCGTGTTCCTACTTTGAAATTATCTTCAAATTTATCCATTAATATAAACGGACCATTGTCAACTATATCATCTAGAATAACCTTTGCTTCACCCAATTTAGTGGTGTTTGCATTACCTGCTTCATCCCATCCTTGGTACATTTTTGCTTTTGCTAAAAATGCTTTTGCTGCCCATTTTGTTGGTCTACCAACGTCACTTTGTGTGGTTGGTAATACGGCTACCGCAGCCTCAAAATCAGCTTCAATTAGTGGCCAGATTTCTCTGTCATTAGGTATTTTGGTACTTTCTAAATCATTTAATTGAAAATTTGTGTCATCAACATATACAGGTGACCTCCACATTTTTCTTGCTTCAAAATGAAATAGCCCTCTTAAAAATCTGGCTTCAGCAATTACTTGAGCTCTTCTTTCATCAGATATGCCATCTTCAACAGCTGCAAGTGTAGTTAATGTAATATTAGCATTTGCTACACCTTTGTATAAACCTCTCCACTTATCACGTATGTGAACATTAAATGACTGGAAGTCATAGGCTTCTATAAATGATTGTTCTGGTTGATCTCCAGCATCTGTACCTTTTAAAGCATCATCAGAAGCTATATTGAATACCCAACTATGAATATCATTATGCCATGTTTGTCCTTCAAGACCACCACCTGGCACCATGTTATAAGTACCTATAAGTAGGTTTTCTACACCGTCAGGTGTAGCAACGTCTGCCTCACTAAATTGACCTTCGGGCTGTCTATCTAAAAACTCATCACTACATGCAACAACAAAAAGAAGTGCTGTAATTAATGAGGATATATAAATCCAATTTCTTTTTTTCATGATATATTTTATTAGCATTTTCAAATTATTTTAAAGTTACATTTAAGCCTAAAGTGAATGTTCGGGCTACAGGTAAACCACCACCATCATAACCTAAGGTTAGGTTTCTTCTAGAATCATCAGTATTACTTAATTGTACTTCTGGGTTAAGACCTGTGTATTTAGTAAACGTAGCCAGGTTTTGACCTTGAACATAAATATTAGCATTAGCAATACCGCCTATAGATTCTAATAAATTTTGCTCAAAATTATAAGTAAGTTGGATGTTTTTTAAACGGAAAAACGAAGCATCTTCTATGAAGTATGATGAAGGACGACTACTAACAGCATCGTTACGATCCATTATTGGTGTAGTAGCATTCGGATTTGCTGCTACCCAAGTAGAAGGGTCAGATTGCGGGTTCGTTGGTTGCCATGCATCGTAAAGTGCTCTTGTTGACTTATTACCTTGGAAGGTGTTGAAATCTGCAAAATAACGAGTATAGTTAAAGACATCATTACCTTGAGATCCATTACCAAACACATTAAGCGCTAGGTTTTTATAAGTAAGGTTTATGTTTATACCATACGTGAAGTCTGGGTGAGGTGTACCTATTACCGTACGGTCATCATCATTGATTACTCCATCATTATTTACATCTTCAACTTTAAATTTACCAGGAGCGTTGTAATCTCCGTAAGGAGCCCAAGCATCTGCTTCTGCCTGAGTTTGGAAAAGACCTAAAGTCTTAAATCCATAAAAGGAAGAAACTGGTAAACCTTCTTGTGTTATTGATAAGGCAGGAATTCTTTCACTTCGTCCAAAAATACGAATGTTCTCACCACCTAATTCAGTTACTTCATTATCATAAGTTGACCAGTTTACATTTACACTATAACCAAAGTCACCCTTTTCATCACTATAACCTAATCCTAAATCAAGACCTTTGTTTACCAATTCTCCAACGTTAAAAGAAGGCACGGTTGCTTGACCTGCAGTATACGTTGGTGGAACTTCAATTAACATATCAGCTGTCGTACGGCTATAAATATCCAAGTTGAAATTTATTTTACTGTCGAACATAACTAAATCTAAACCAAAATTACCCTGCGTTGTTGTCTCCCATTTAGCATTTGGGTTACCGAAGGCTTGAGTAGAGAATCCTATAGTTGGTGACCCTGTGCTGCCATCTATTGGATAACCGCCCGTGCCAATATCGGAACGGAATGTAGTATAGGCATTATAATCACCAATTTGTTGGTTGCCAGTTTGTCCCCAACCATATCTAAGTTTTAAGTCATTTATCCATTCAACACTATCCATAAAGCTCTCGTCAGATACTCTCCAACCTAAACTAAATGCTGGAAAAACAGCACTATTTGCCGCTTGTTGAAATCTAGATGAAGAATCATTTCTTAAAGTAACTTGTGCTAAGTATTTACCATCGTAATCGTAGTTTAATTTTCCGAATTGTGACCATAACGAATAATCTTGCCACACATAGCCGCGGTTACTTGATGTAGTAGCGTCACCTAAATCCAAATAACTAATAATATTATTAGTTTCAAATTTGAAACGTTGGCGAGAGGCTTCAAAACGCTCTTCGAATTGTTGTATAGACTCCACACCAACATACGCAGCGAAATTATGCTTTTCATTAAATGTTTTAGAATAGCTTACAGTATTGGTCCACGTCCATTGATATTCATATTCTTCACGTGCAGTAGAACTATTGATGAAATTACCCTCTACATATTCTGGTTGGGGTCTTCCGATATCTCTATTTCTTTGTACTCTGCTATCTAAACCGAAACTAGAACGAACACTTATATTTGGGGTGATGTCATAATTAGCAAAAACATTACCTAATAAACGTAATCTGTAAGTACGGTCATCTTGGTTTCTAGATAAGCTAGCGAAAGGGTTATAATTGTTACCCAAGTTTGCCCCCCTACTACCCGCAAAATTACCAGCAATATCATAAATAGGTAAAAGTGGATGATGCTTATAGGCTCCTTGTACGGGACCTTGTTCATCGAAATTGTTTACAACACCTTTTTTGTTATCAAAAGAAGCTGTAAAATTTTCACCAATCGTTAACTTTTGATTTAGCGCTTTAAATTCGGTATTGGCTCTAATGGAAACTCTATTGTAATCAGAAAATTTAATAATTTCTGATTGCTCAAAATAATTTAAACTAAAAGCATAACGTGCATTTTCCGTAGCACCTGAGGCAGAAAGATTATGGCTCATAATCGGAGCAGAACGTGTAATAGCGTTCCACCAATTAGTATCTGCTGATTCTGTAATGGCATAGATATTTTCTGGAGTTAATGAATACAAACTTGGGTCAGTACCATCATCACCAGCATTTGCTCCACTTGGAAAAACAAAATCTGGAATAGTTACTTCTCCATTTGGTCCATAGCTATATTGACCATGACTTGGTGTTACACCAGCATATAAGTCAGCTAAATACAAATATTCACCTAAATCTGCTGCATTTAAAGCGTCTACATCTTCTGCGGCAGATTGAATTCCATAAAAAGTATTATAGGTAATTTGTGGTTTGCCCATTTTACCTTTTTTGGTGGTAATGATAATTACTCCATTAGCAGCCCTTGAACCGTAAATAGATGCGGCAGAGGCATCTTTTAAAACCTGTAATGATTCTATATCGTTTGGGTTAAGGTTAGATTGTGTCTGAGAAGGAACTCCGTCAATGATATATAAAGGGTCATTATTTCCTAAAGTTCCAAAACCTCTAATACGTACAGTAGCTTCACCACCAGCTCTTGCATCATTAACAATATTTACACCAGCGGCCCTACCTTGAAGTTGTTGTGCGAAAGTTGTAGCTGGAATAGCTAAAAGATCTTCTGTATCAACGACACTAACTGAACCTGTCAAGTCTTTTTTCGCCTGAGTGCCGTAGCCAGTTACTACTACTTCATCTAACTTACTGGCATCTTCCTGAAGAGTAACGCTAATAGTTGTTTGATTGTCAATAGCAACCTCCATGGTTTTAAAGCCAATATAGCTAATTACTAAGGTCGCATTACTTGGTGCGTCAATAGTATAATTTCCATCAAAATCGGTTTGGGTACCATTGGTTGTTCCTTTTACAAGCACACTAGCACCTGGTAATGGACCCATTTCGTCAGAAACCGTTCCTGTAACGGTATTTTGAACAATTGCTGATTTAACTTCTTTTGAGGTTGTTAATTTTTCATTTGCTACGATTTCTTGCGTGCAAATACAAGCTAAAATCAGTAGAAATCCTTGGCTTAGGAATGATGTTTTTCCTTTGGATTTTACAGATTTAAAATCTAGTTTTTTTTTCATAATAAGTTGTTGTTTGATAAATTATTGAATTATTACAAATTCTTAATGTGCGTTAAGAATTATACAATATTGATATAATATTAGTTAATAATTTATCAAATATCCAGTAATATGGTATTTTTTTTAATAAAAATACACTTGTGGCTTCTTGAGTGTTATTTGTCGATTTGTAAGTGTTGTCTGTCGTAATAATTGGAAGTTACTACTTTCTCTTATTACCCATTTTAATTGTTAAAGAATACAACTAGAGGTATTTATGTTAATTTTTTTTGCTTTTAAAAATTGTGGGAATGGTATTCGTTTAATTATGGTAATGCGTTTTTTGATAAACGGAAATCGGCTGGCATATTTCTGAAATATGCCAGCCGATTTCTTTAAGATAATACCAGTTTTTAGTTTTTCTGAAATACCCTTACAGAATCCCTGTTTTGAGTAACAATGAAGTATGGTCGGTCTTCTAGATTACTATTCACCTTAATGATGCTTTTTGCATCACCTGGCACTAGAAATCCGCTTTCAATAGTATTAATAGTTGTATAATTACCTTTACCATCATTCTCTAATAATAGACCATTGAAGGCGTCATTCCTTCCGACGAAAACTTCGTTTCCAAAATTGTTTCCGATTAACAAAATATCTTCTTTACCATCTTTATTATAATCTAATGTCGTAATTCCATTAATTGGAGCAACTTGTGCTTCTATTGGTAGTGAATTGTATTTAAATGTGCCATCGCCCATATTTTCCAAAACTATACTTTTATCGAAATTGCCTATTAATTTTGTTGATCCCTGTAATTCTTCATCTGTAAATAAACTTGAGATGGTTGCTTTAGAGTATCCTTTAAAAGTGCTGAATTTTGCTCTAAATAGGGGGCTTTGACCATTTAAATCTCCCCAAAAGTTTACTGGAAATGATTTGTATGTAGGATTATCAAAGCTCTCCTTAAAATATGCAAACATGACAGGGTCAATAGTGCCATTATTATCAAAATCTTTTGCGATTACTGTAACTGGTCTTTCTGATGATGGTTGATAGAGGTTGTTCATACCTAAGTTGCCCACTATGAAATCAATATCGCCATCATTGTCTATATCAGTTTTTACAATACTTTCCCACCAACCAGAAAGTTCTTCAGTTCCTGTTTTCTCTAATTTATTGAAACTAGTTCCGTTATTTTTTAAAATAGTGATAGGCATAAATTCACCAACGATAATTAAGTCATCATTTCCGTCTAAATCAATATCTCCCCAAACTGCATCAGTAACCATACCTAAGTTTCTTAATTCAGGCGCAAGACTATCCGTCACATCTTTTAATATACCGTTTTCGTTTTTTAATAAGAAGCTATTTTCAGCATTAGGATATTTGGAATAAGGGGTTCTACCACCAACGAAAAGGTCAACGAAGCCGTCTTTATCAAAATCTGCGGTTGTAACTACTGAACCACTGGTATTAATTTGTGGTATCTTATTGGTTGAAACGCTGAAATTTCCTTTACCATCATTCACCAATAATCGATCTGTATAGTGAATACTTTCTAGGTCAAATTCATTACTACCAGAAACTAAGTACATATCTAAATCGCCATCATTTTCTAAATCAAATAACGCAATACTTTCTTCTTCATACATTTTATTTTCTTCATCGCTAAATAATGTCTGCCGTATGAAGCTGCCTTTTTTATCTTGAAAAAATATTTGTGGAGACATACCTGAAGAACTGCCAATAATAAAATCTTCTATACCATCACCGTTAAGATCTCCTGTAGCCATTACAGGACCATTTTGAGTAAGTTTATGTGGTATGGTTCGTTGAATATTGTAATCTACAATATCTTTTTCTTCGTGTAAATAGTTTATAGCAATGGCATTAGAAATCTCTTTGAATACTGGCGCTACTTTTTTTGCAACAAATGGAAAATTTAAACCTTCTGAAGATACCGAAATTGCATTCTCATATTTAATGGTTAACCTTTGGTTAGCTTTAATGTTCTCTAGTTTTTGAAATTTGTTATCTGCCCAAAGTACTTCCACAGATGCTATTTGTTTATTATTACCTAAACCAAAATGCGCTATGTCTTCAACAGTAGACATATAGCCTCTATATGTATGGTGTTCTTGGTATTGAAAAGTACCGTCTTTAAGTCTTAATACAATTTTTGCCCCTGTTTTTAGTGATTTCGATGATGAATCTAATAATTCTATACTTAGATAATTATGTTGACCATTTTTTTGATCCGTATTGTTTTGAAAAATAAGAGCTTCGTCGTTTATGTTATTAACGATATAATCTAAATCACCATCATTATCTAAATCGGCAAATGCTGCGCCATTGGAGAAGGAGGGTATTCCAATTCCCCAATTTTCACTAACATCTGTAAACTGGTTATTTTTGTTATTCTTATATGCGTAGTTTGGAATCTTTATTTTCGGAATAGAATCCAAAATTTGAGCGGGACTTAAATATCTACTTACATTGAATTTAAAATCACCAAAATCTAAATCTGTAATATCTCTTGGAAATCCATTCGTTATTAGTAAATCTTGATAACCATCGTTATCCATATCGGCAAATAGGGGAGACCAGCTCCAATCTGTTTTTGATATGCCTGCCATTAAGCCAATTTCACTAAACGGTACATTATTCCCATTCCCTTTCTGCAGCATGTTTCTGGTGTGCTGGTATTCATAATCAAAACGGTCATTTAATATATACTCGGTGTATTTATTTCCGGATAAAGTTGTTTTTAACCGTTCGTTTGTTTCACCTAGCATGTCTAAAGTGATGATATCCAAGTAACCATCATTATTAAAATCAGAGATGTCGTTACCCATAGAGAACTTACTCTGGTGTTTAGTGTTGTCTTTTATCTTATTTGAAAATGTACCATCTTGATTGTTTATATATAAAATGTCATTAGATAGATAATCATTACTTACGTAAATATCTGACCATCCATCGTAGTTTACATCTGCAATAGAAAGTCCTAAACCATAACCCTCTATAGTTATGCCTGCTTCTATGGTAACATCTGTAAATGTGCCGTCACCATTGTTTTTATATAATTTATCATTGCTTAACGCAGAGCCATCAGTAATTTTCTTCCTGAAGTTAGAGGGTAAAATATGAATGTCAACATTGTTTAAAACGTATAAATCTAAAAGTCCGTCTTTATTGTAGTCAAAGAATGACGCGCCCATGCTATTACCAGATTCTTCAACTCCAAATTCACTAGCTTTGTCTACAAATGTTGGTACATTATCTTTATTCAAACCCTGATTTACGTATAAAATGTTCTTCTTTTCTTCAGCGCTGTCTAACATGGCAGAACATACATATATATCTAAAAAACCATCATTATTAATATCTGCCAAAGCAACACCTGTATTCCATTTGTTTAGTGCTTCTATACCAGATTCTTTAGAGACATCTTTAAATTTGAATTTTCCCTGATTTAAGTATAACCTATTAGAAACTTGATTTCCGCTAAAAAATATATCGGGCATTTTGTCATTGTTAAAATCGCCAATTGCAACACCACCACCATTAAATATGTATTCACTGGTTAATATGTTGAAGCTGTCAGTTTCTACAATTTCATTGTTAAAATCAATTCCTGATTTAGAAGGAGGTACCACTTTAAAAAGTGAGGTAGATTCTTTTTGATTACATGAGAAAAAGCTGATTGTTAATAATGTAATTGTTATAGCCGAAAAGATTCGCATAATTGGTTTTTTAATACTATTTACTAGAGAAGAAGTATTCAATTTGTAGTTAGTTTATTGAAAAGAAAATAATGTGATAAAGTGTCTTATGTGCGCAAATGTAAATCTGCATTTTTGTAGTACCAAAATAGTGTTTTTGTACTGAATATCACAGGTAGATGTGTACTTACTTCAAGATTTAACTAGTTTATTTTTTATAAAAAAGTTTCAGTTTAGCTAGTGTTATGTGCTGATATAATTTACTATTGAGTTTTTTTGACTACTATAGAAATTGAATTTTTACTTAATTGAGTTTTGATCAAAAAAAAAGCAGGACATTGAAAAATGTCCTGCTTTTAAGGTTATTTTTTATGTAACCCAAATTTAAATTTTATTGATTCTTTAGTCATCTAAAGAGTCAATAAAAGTAATTGCAGTTTGTGGTAATAAAACTTTGTCTACAATATGTGCGACCCCGTTTCTTGCTAAAACATCTGGAGTAGTAATATTTGCATTTACATCGTTCGTTGCATCACCAATCACGAAATTTTCTGAACCAATGACACTGATTACTTCTAAATCTTTTTCAGATAAAGTTGTCAATGAACCTGCTGCTAAATCTGCACTAGTAATTTTACCTGCTACTACATGATATAAAAGTATGTTGGTTAGTAATTCCAATTCTTCTTCCGTATCAAAACTAGCAATACTAGTATAATCAGGGCCTAAAGTATTGAATAAGTCTACGAAGGCGTCATTTGACGGAGCAAAAACTGTTGCATTTCTAGAATATGTAAAATTAGTTGCTTCTTCATCTTCCATATTGGTAGCGTCAACAAATACATCTACTAAATCAGTAGCAATTAATGCTTCTTCTAAAGTACTTAATGATGGTGCGTTAACGACAGTTGTCGCTAAATCATCAGATCCTAGTAATGCAATAAAGTCTAGAGCTGCTTGTGGTAAAAGAACTTTGTCTACTATACTTACGACACCATTTTTAGAATCAATACCGTCGGTAACAATAGCTGCGTTCGTAGCAGTAACATCTCCAAATTCAAAAGCACCTGCATTATCTACAACTTCTACCGTACTATCCTCTAAAAGAGTCATAGTTGGTCCAGCTACTAAATCTGTTGAACCATCATCAGATGGTAAAATGTGATATAGTAAAATATTACTAAGAAGTTCGATTTCTGCAGAATTGTCAAAATCATCAAGATCATTATAATCATCTCCAAGAGCATCAAAAAGATTTTCAAAAGCTTGGTTGTTTGGAGCTAGTACTCTAGCTGTTTCCAAATCGGCGATAGCATCAACCAATCCTGCTTTTGTTGCAGCTGCAGCTAATGAACTTAAATCATCAGTTCCAGTTACCCAGTCCAATAAAGTTGGTCGGATATCAAAATCTAGAGCATCAATTGCCTCTTGTGGTAAAAGTACCTTGTCTATTACATGTACTATACCATTGTCTGCATAAAAGTTTGGTTGTGTAACTTTAGAAACAGGGTTGGTCTCTGGTAAATTAGAGGCATCTAAAATAAACACATCTTCTCCTACTGCTACAGAGAGTGAACCTCCTTGTACTGTAGTTAATGTTTGACCATCAGAAAAACCTGATGCTTCTATATTGTCTGCTACCACATGATAGGTTAATATCTGAGCAAGTAAATCCGCATCTGCGACAGACAATAGTTGTGCTGCTGCCGATTCATCATCATTAGCTTCAAAGCCTATTTGAGTTGCAAATGTTTCAAATGCTGCATCATTAGGTGCAAATACTGTAAAAGGACCAGTGCCGTTTAAGGTTGTAGCAATGTCACCAGATGCTGCATCAATTGCAGCATTTAAGTTAGAAAGACTACCAATTGTATTGATTCTAGTGTCAACAGTACCCGGACCAATTAAGGTGTCGCTACCGTCTATATCATCATCATCACACGAGCTGAAGCCGATTAAGGCAAGCATTGATAATGAGATACTTAATATTCGAAATGTTTTCATATCTAAATTATTTAGTATAAGATTTTATAATTCTGTTTTATTTAATACCCAGGATTCTGTTGCAGAATTCCTCCACTTAAATCTATTGCGTTTAACGGGATAGGCAAGATATCGTGTTTTGCTTCAACCGTATTAGCTTTAGTACCAAAGTTAGGTATAGTACGACTTTCATTTGTAATGTATTCATTCATTACACTTGCAGCATTACCCCATCTTCTTAAATCGAATAAACGGTGACCTTCCATACTAAGCTCTAAACGACGCTCATGACGAACTGCTTTTCTAGCGAAATCTTGACTAGCGAAAGCTGTATAAGGCTCTATTTCATAGTTAGCCGCATCAACCTCCCCAGTTTCATCTTGAATGTAAGTCATGTTTTTAGCTCTGTTACGAACTAAGTTTGTCCATGTTAATGCAGACGCTAAATCATTAGTTTCAACAGCTGCTTCAGCACCCATTAATAAAACATCGGCATAACGTATAATATGATAGTTGATACCTGCGTGTTGTTGTCCCCATGCACCTGAACCTTGGTTGTCGGTATCACCTGATTGGTAAACATTTTTAGCTGGTAAGTAAGGACCTGAAATATCTGAGAATGTTGCACGGATCCAAGAATGACCAGGGAAAGTTCCGTAACGGTTATAATCAATACCTCTTCTACCTACTGTGTAATCTAATCTAGGATCTAATGGTCCAGTGTGAAGTGTAAATGCCTCGTCATCTTCCTTACCATAGTCATTTGCTACATCAGTTTGATTAAAGGTATCTAATAAAGGAAGACCTGATCCATCTGTTTGAAATGCATTTACTAAATCTTGAGAAGGTTGGTAAAAACCACAACATGATCCAAATGGTCCTGGATTAGGGAAGTTTAATACTCCACCAATATTTCCATTATATGATACTGCGTCATCTGCAGTAAATTGAATAGCAAAAACAGCTTCAGAACTGTTTTCTCCAGCACTTTCCCAATTAGCTACAAATTCAGAATTTAAGGCGTAAGGACCATCATTAATGATTTCTTCGAACAAAGCAAGAGCAGGAGCCCATTCAGACTGTTGTAAATGAACTTTACCTAAGTAAGCTTTAGCAGCCCAAGAAGATGGTCTTCCTGATTGTGCTTGAGTAGCAGGTAAATTGTCAACAGCAAATTGAAAATCGGCTTCTATTTGGTCCCAGATTGGTCCAGGATTTGGCTGATTAAATTCTGTATTTGCATAGTTTTCTTCAGAGATGTAAGGAACATTTCCATAAATTCTTTGCAATTCAAAATTGAAGTGACCACGTAAAAAACGTGCTTCAGCAAGCTTTCCTGTTAAATCAGCATCTTCTATAGTTGCAATTAATGCAATAACTGCATTAGAACGGTTAACACCTGCAAAAGTAGATGACCATTTTCCTAATACATATGGGTTACCTGTAGTCCAATTATAGGTTTCCATTTCAAAAAGTTCAGCTTGATCACCATCAGTACTACCTTTATGGGCATCATCAGCTAAAACATCAAACCACCAGTTGTCTCCACTTGCAGCAAATCCATTACCCGATAAGTTGTTACGTATACCGTCTAATGTAGAGTAGGCTCCAATTAAAAGCAATTCTACACCATCTTCATTTTGTACGGCAGCATCACTAAGAGCACCAATTGCAGGTTGCTCGGTAAAATCATCGCTACATGCACTTAAAGCAGCGAATAGTGAGAATAAGTATATTATTTTCTTTTTCATTTTTTTACAATTTTAAATTAAATCCAAGTGTAAGAATTCTAGATTGTGGAACAACCTGACTGTCTACACCTATTGTTAGGTTATTACCAGTTACTGATGAGATAATCTCAGGGTCGAATCCTTCATATCCAGTAAGGGTAAGTAAATTTGTGCCTTGTATGTAAACTCTGAAAGAATCTAAACCAACTGAATTGGCAACTTTATCAGAGAAAGCATAACCTAATTGTACGTTTTTAAGGCGTAAATATGAACCATCTTCAACAAAGTATGAATTTGGTTGCGTTTCACTATTTTGAATAGAACTACTTAATGCTGGTAAAGTAGCATCAGTGTTAATTGGTGTCCAAGAATCTAAAACTCTTACACTACGGTTACCATCAGCAAATGTTGGGAAATCTGTATAGATTTTATTGTAGTTGTAAATATCGTTTCCTTGTGACCCTTGTAAGAACAATGATAGATCGAAAGATTTATAACCTAAGTTAAAGTTAAGTCCATAAGTGAAATCTGGGTGTGGAGAACCAATAAAAGTTCTGTCATCATCATTAATCTCACCATCATTATTAACATCTCTATATTCAAATCTACCTGTATCTGTAAAACCAATTACCTCTCTACCAAAGAATGTAGATATAGCTTCACCAACTTGTGTTCTTGAAACTGCACCGCCACGGTAGCTTTCGTCACCAACTTGAAATTCACTAATCCAATCAGTAACTTCATTTTTGTAGTGAGAGAAGTTGATATCTACGCCATATTTAAAACCAGAAGTAGTTTCGTCTTTGTAACGTAACGTAACATCAAAACCAGTATTTTCTACGTTACCTGCATTTACGTAAGGTGCACCAGCATCAATTGCAGTAGTACTTATCAAGCTATTATCTTGAACAATTAAATCTTTAGTAGTGATTTTGAACCACTCAAAATCAACATTAAATTTATCATCAAAAAAACCTAATTCGACACCTGCATTTATTGCTTCACTAGTTTCCCATTTTAAATTTGGGTTACCAACAGATGATAATATAGCACCTGTTGCTATAGAACTGCCATCAATTGCATAGTTACCATATTGCTCATTTAAGTTTGAGATATTGATGGTAGGGTTACTTGCTGGTAGCGATTGGTTACCTAACTGACCCCAAGAACCTTTAAATTTAAACCAACTTAAAGCTGAGTCAGAAGACATAAAATCTTCTTTACTTACTACCCAACCAGCACTAACAGAAGGGAAAGTTGCACTTTTGTTATCTCCTGTAAAACGAGAAGAAGTGTCATTACGTAATGTACCTGTTACAAAATATTTATCTCCATAAGAATATGTTGCAGAACCAAATAAAGAGTAAAGCGATGTTGCAGAATCGAAAGCTTCATTCACTAATGGAACTCCACTACCGTTATTTAATAAATAAAAATCTGGAGTTTCGAATAAGAAATCCGTACGACTAACTACTTTTCCTTTTACACCATCTTTTACAGATTCAATACCTACTAAGGCATCAATTTTACTGTTGTTGAATGTTTTTTTGTAGTTCAAAGTATTTGTAAATGTCCAAGAATAGCCATCTTGGTTACGTTCAGTTAGTTGATTAACGCCTAATGGCTCACTATGTTCTGGGTCTAATGCTTGAAAACCACGTGTGTTAAAAGAGTTGATAGTACCACCAATAGTCGTTTTAAACGTAAGACCGTCCATTAATTGCGCAGATAAATAAACATCACCTAAAATTCTGACTGTCTTATTGAAGTTGTCACTTTGTCTATTCAATTGAGCTAGCGGGCTTCTTGAATTACCAGTTCCTTGAGCACCAGTACCAGCAAAATTACCATTGTCATCATATAATGGTATTAATGGGCTACTTCTTATTGCTTCTTCATACTGAGCACCTCCGCCACCTTTAGAATTACTGTAAGCAGTACTGAAGTGTTCTCCGATACGTACTTTATCTCCTATTTTAAATTCAGAATTCAAACGAATTTGTCCGATTTTATAATCTGTTTCTAAAAGGTTACCAGGGTTGTTCAAGTAGTTGGCAGAAAGATTGTATTTACTGTTTTCTTCACCATTTGCTACTGAGAATGCAACACTTTGTATAACTGCTGTTCTTGTAATAGCATCTATCCAATCTGTACCATTAGGGTTAACAGTTGCTGAAGCAGGACCTCTAGTAATAGGATCGTAAGAAACAACTCTAGTGTATCCATTTAATGTTGAAGGAACAACTGCGGATGACCCGTTACCATATTGAGGATGATTGAATGCTGTACCATCATTAATGGCACTTTGATATAAGACATCACCTAATTGTTGTGCGTTTAAAAGATCAGGAGTGTTTGCTACAGTAGAGAAACCTGTATAGGTATCAACAGATACAACAGGTTTGTCCATGTTGTAACCACCACCTTTTGTTGTGATAATTACTACACCATTAGATGCTCTTGCACCATATATAGCAGCAGCACCATCTTTTAAAACGTTCATTTGATCAATATCGTTTGGGTTGATACTGTTCAAAACAAATGGGTCATCTGTTTGTAAACCATCTATTATAAATAATGGGTTGGTATTATTACTAGTACCAAAACCACGAATGTTAATTTTTGGAGGGCTACCTGGTGTTGCATTCTGTACTACAGTTACACCACTTACACGACCTTGTAATGCAGAAGCCGCATTTACAACTGGTGCTTTTGTTGCCTCAGAAACATCAACAGACGCTACTGAACCAGTTAAATCTCCTCTTGTTTGAGTAGAATACCCTAATACGATAACTTCATCAAGAGCGGCAGCATCTTCAGCTAAAGTTGCATTAACGCTTGATTGGCCGTTTACGGCAATTTCTGTGCTTTTAAATCCTATATAGCTAAATACTAATGTAGCACCATCAGATACATTTAAGCTATAGTTACCATCGAAATCTGTTTGTGTACCATTTGTAGTACCTTTTTCTACGACATTAGCACCAGGAAGTGGTTGGCCAGTGTCATCAAGAACGGTTCCTGTAATAGTAGATTGCAGTGTTTTTACTTCAACTTCGTTTGAAGTACTTGTGTTTTCATTTGCCTGGGCCAATTGGGCACTTAAGCAAACAAGCATTGATAAAACTCCAGTCTTAATAAAGGAAGACCTTTTTCTGGATTTCATCAACGTGTAATCACGTTTTTGATTCATAATCGTTGTTGTTTGTTAGTTTAAATTAAATGTATTGAAATTGACTTTTTAATATTCTTAGTTGCAGTGTTTAAATGTTAAAAAAATCAAAATCAGGTATAATAATAGCACTTTTACTTCAATTACCGATAAATCATTAATGATTTTTTACAAGCTCCATAAAACCATTTTAGCCTATTGTTATTGTAATAATCTGTATTAATAGGCGTAATTATTGGGATATCAATAATTTAGCTCTTGTTAAATTTGGAATTTAACACGTTAAATTTTTAACATTTTCAATTTAATATGTCGATAAAAATTACGTTAAATGGTAATCTATAACGTTGTAGTTTTTGTTTTTTTGATGTTTTGAATTGTTGTTAAATTCAATTGATTTGAATTGATTTTTGATCTTCTAATGATCTTGAAAGATCTGTAAACACGAAATTATGATCAAATTTTCCTCTAAATCTGTAGTGCAAAAAAGGTAGATTTCTCCACCATCTTTAATTCCCAATTTTTTTCTAATTTTTAGTACGGAATCTGGGAAATTTCTTGTGGTAATATTTGCCTTGATTAAACCTTCTTTTTTTAATGATTTTTTAGAATAATCATAAACGCCTTTTACTTCAAATATCCGGCCAGGAAATGGAATTAATTCTTTTGAAGTATAGAGATGTGAATTTGCATGTATTTTAAAAAGATTATAATTTTTGGCTATGCTTTTAAATGCACCAGATTTTAAAATCGCTGCATTTGGTTCATAGACGTAATTAAGTGGTTTTGAATATTGCGAGTCAGTAATCTGCTCTTCACTTAAATGAAATTGAAATTCTTGTAATGTCTTTGCTTTATAATTTAATGTTTTGATCAATGGCTCTTCTTTATAATCTTTCTCAATTAACCAAAGAATTTCTTTTACATCATTATTTATGGCCACAATATGAATTTCTTTTACATGTATCAGTTCTTTCAATCCGCTTTTAAGGTCCAATAATGGTCCGGTTTTAATAAGTAGGTTTGAGGCCTTTGATAGTAAAAGGTCCATATTACTGACAACATTTGGTTCGCAGTCAAATAAGTAATAGACTTTTTTGTTGTCCTTATCTCTTCTTGAAGGGTCAATATATATCCAATCAATAGGGTTATTAGTTTTTTTAAGGAATTCTAGACCATCAGCCGCTATACATTCTATATTCGCGGCATTGAGTTGCTTAAAATTATGCTGAGCAATTTTAGATAAGTCTTCATTTTTATCAATATGAACTACATGTTTCATTTTCTTACTAAAAGCAAATGAATCTACGCCGAAACCAGCGGTTAAATCAATAATAGAAGTGCCATGAACTAATGTGGCTTTATAATTGGCTGTAATTTCTGAAGATGTTTGCGAAAGATTTAATTTGTTAGGGTAATAGATATTATCTGTATTGAACCAAGTAGGTAATTTCGTTATTGCTTTTAATTTCGATTCTATTTGTTCAACTAGTTCTCTTGAAGAAACTTCAGGAAATCTTGATTTAGATAGAAGAATTTTATGAATATCAGTGTTTAAATTATCATTGATAAACTGTTGTACATCGTTAGCTAGTATTTTAGAATTCACAAATGCCTAAAGATTATGGGTCAAAGATTTTACTATTTGATTATCTGATAGAAACTCTTTCAGAATAACTTTAATAGCCGTGTAACCAGGTACGGCAACAATCATACCTACAGTTCCAAATAATAATCCGGCAATGATAATAACCAAGAAAATTTCTAAGGGATGAGATTTTACACTATTTGAAAATATAAAAGGTTGTGAGAAAAAGTTGTCTACCAACTGGCCAATTAATAATCCTATAAATACATATCCTGTTTTTGGTAATATTACCTCACTAAAATCAGAGCCTAAGTTACTGGTCATAGTTAGTGTTAACATTATTACGCCACCAATTATTGGACCTATATATGGAATAATGTTGAACAGTGCGCAAAGAAAAGCGATCACTACAGCATTTTCAATACCCACGATTAGTAAAACTATGGTGTAAATGACAAAGAGAATAAATATTTGAAGTAGCAAACCAACAAAGTATCGTGATAATAGTCCGTTGATTTTACCGATAGAATTTGTTGTGCCTTTCTTTTTATCTACTGGAATAAATATCAATAAACCGTGCTCAAACAATTTACTGTCTTTTAAAAAGAAAAAGGATATAAAAAGAACGGAAAACAAGCCAATACTTGCTGTACTTAAAACATTTAAAAAGGAATTTAAAAAATTAGGTATAAAGCCAATGTCTAGACCTTGTAAAATATTTTTTTCTAAACCAGCATCGTCAATAACATCTTCTACAATATGAGAAGAAAGCCCTAAGTAATTGGTGATTTGATGATATAATGTATTTAGGCTTGTCTGTAAATCATCAATATCAAGTAAAGATAAATTTTTGCCTTGCTCAGATAATAAAGGAATAAATAAGGCAATAATGCCTACTAATAATCCAACCATTAAAAGCATAGTAATGATTACCGCAAGTATATTAGGTAGTTTAAGACGCAATCTAAAAAAGCGTACTAAAGGGCTGCCAATTAAGGCGGTGACGGCTGCAATGGCTAAATAGGCTATAACAGATTGTATCGTATATAGAAAATAAAGCAGAAGTGCGATGCCAATTAATACACCTATGGCTCTTAATATACCTTGTGATATGGTTTTTGCGGTCATTGATTAATTTTTAAAAACGTAGGTTATGATATTAGCACCCATTTGTAAAGCTTTTTCTCTAACCTCTTCGGTATCGTTATGTACTGTAGGATCTTCCCAACCATCACCTAAATCTGATTCTGAAGTAAATAGCAAGACTATTCTATTGTTGCGTGATATGGCAAATGCTTGTGGTCGCTGCCCGTCATGTTCGTGTATTTTTGGTAATCCTTTTGGAAATGAATACTTGTTTGAAAAAATAGGATGTTCAGATCCCAGCTCCTCTAATTCTGTATTGGGAAAAAGTCTTTTAATTTCCCTGGTGATATAAGGTTTCATACCATAATTGTCATCAATATGTAAAAAACCACCAGACAAAAGATATGTTCTTAAGTTTTCTAGTTCTTCATCTGAAAACACCACGTTGCCATGCCCCGTCATGTGTAAAAATGGGTACTGAAAAATAGAGCTGCTACCAACTTCTACAGTTTCAGGTTTACTGTCAATGGTTGTGTCGATATTATTATTGCAGTATTTGATCAAGTTAGGTAAGGCAGTTGGGTTGGCATACCAATCGCCACCACCTTGATATTTTAAAATAGCTATTTTTTGAGATTTCATCTGAAATCCGCAGAACAGCATCGTAAAAGCAAGATATATTGTAAGTTTTTTCATTTTATTTCGAATAATAGAACATGTAATTATACTATTATGTTTGATAAAAAAGTCATTATTATATTGTTTTTAGCAGTGGGATTTTCATTAACATCCTTTATTCGGTCTCAACCAAGTAAAGATAATAAAGTTGATGATGCTTTTTCTTTTAATACTATAGAAAATAAAGAGAATGGTGTAGTGGTTCTTGAACTATTTACGTCTCAAGGTTGCTCAAGCTGTCCGCCTGCAGATATATTGTTAGAAAAAGCAAAGAATGAGTACCCAGAAAATGTTTTTGCATTGAGTTATCATGTTGATTATTGGGACTATATAGGTTGGGCAGATCCTTTTAGTAATAAAAACTTCACCGTTAAACAAAGTAAATATAATAGGAAGCTTGGTTATAGAGGTAATTACACTCCAGAATTAGTAGTGAATGGTAAGGAGCATTTGGTAGGATCAAATAGAGCTAAAGTAGAAAGCGCTATCAATAAATATGCAGCAAAGGCCTCACCTAACCGTTTGATGTCTCAGCAATTGGATAGAGTAGCTGACAAAGTGAATTTTAATTACAAAATCGAAGGGGCTACAAAAGGTAAAATAATACGTGCCGTTCTATTATTGAATGAAAGAACTACAGAAGTAAAAAGAGGAGAAAATAGTCATAGAACATTGAAAAACTCAAATATAGTTGTGGCTGAGAAATACTTAGAGCTTGGGGATAATTCTGTTGTAGGTTCTATTACTATTCCTAAGATTGTCAAGAAAGATGAAAAGCTTATTTTGATGTTGTTGGTAGAAAATGATAATGCTGGGATTACGGGTGCTGTGAAAGCAGCAATATAATATTACCCATTGTTAATTGTCGCTACGATTGTGCAGGCAACAATTGCCGCTGTTTCTGTTCTTAATCTTGTTTTGCCCATAGCAACTGGTGCATAGCCTTTTTGCATTGCATTTTTAATTTCTTCTGGTGAAAAATCACCTTCTGGACCAATTAATATGGTAACGTTTTTATCTGCCGCAACTCTTCTTTTTAGTTCATGGCGTTCTGTGTCTTCGCAATGCGCAATAAATTGAAGTTCAGATACAGGTTTCTCTAAAAATTCAGAGATGCTTATTGGTTGGTTTAATTTTGGTAAATATGTTTGTAGAGATTGCTTCATGGCAGACTCTAATACGCGTTGCATACGTTCTAGTTTTAAGACTTTACGTTCTGATCTTTCACAAATTATAGGTGTTATTTCATCTACGCCTATTTCTGTAGCTTTTTCTAAAAACCACTCAAACCGATCATTCATTTTTGTAGGCGCTACTGCTATATGTAACCAATGAGATTTTGGATGTGTTTTTTTGGAAGATATAAGCTCAACCTCACATTTTTTTATATTATCGCTAATTATTTTAGCTTCAAATAAATAGCCACTGCCATTGGTGATCCATAATTTGTCGCCATTTTTTTTTCTCAAAACCTTAATGATATGTTTACTTTCATTACTGTCAAAAAAGAAAGTAGTGTCAATGTCTTTAATATCAGGATTGTAAAATAATTGCATGTGGTTTATTTTATTGACTATGATATAACGTATCTGGCTTTAGCCATAACATCTTGTTGAGAGAATTGTTCGTTCTTGTATTTCTGATATCCTACAATACCAATCATAGCAGCATTATCTGTACAGTATTCAAATTTGGGTATGTAGGTTTTCCATCCGTATTTTGTCTGGGCTTCTGTCAAAACTTTTCGAATACCCGAGTTTGCAGACACTCCGCCGCCAATTGCTATTTCTTTTATGCCAGTTTGCTTTACTGCTTTTTTCAGTTTTTTCATCAATATAGTGATAATGGTATACTGTATTGATGCGCAGATATCTTCTAGATTGTTCTTGATAAAATCTGGATTCTCTTTCGTTTGTCGCTGAATAAAATAGAGTATGTTAGTTTTTAATCCGCTAAAACTAAAGTCTAAATCTTTTACGTTTGGTATGGTGAATTCAAATTTATATGGATCACCTGTTGCTGCATATTTGTCAATTAAAGGTCCGCCAGGGTAGGGTAGTCCTAAAATTTTCGCACTCTTGTCAAACGCTTCCCCAACGGCGTCATCTAAAGTTTGTCCAATAATCTTCATGTCAAAGAAATCGTTTACTTGAACAATCTGTGTATGACCTCCACTTATAGTTAAGGCCAAAAACGGAAATGACGGCGCCTTCATAGTTTCGTCATCTATAAAATGAGCTAAAATATGGGCTTTCATGTGGTTAACTTCAATAAGAGGTATCTGTAAACCTAATGATAAAGATTTTGCAAACGATGTGCCTACAAGTAAAGAGCCCATTAGTCCAGGTCCGCGTGTAAATGCTATGGCTGATAATTGTTTTTTATCGATATTTGCTTTGGCTATCGCTTGATGAACGACTGGTACTATATTTTGTTGATGTGCTCTTGATGCAAGTTCTGGTACAACCCCTCCATATTCTTTATGAATAGCCTGGGTTGCGACAACATTACTGAGCACTTTATCGTTCATTAAAACTGCCGCAGAAGTGTCATCACAAGAAGATTCTATAGCAAGTATATAAATTGTATCGTGTTCCGACATATTTGGAATAAAATTTGAATAACAAAGGTAAAACATAAAGACCTATCAAAAAACTGAGAAAAATATTGGTTAGAACATTATTGGTGCTTGTGCTGATATGTGTTTTGGGTACTATCATTTTTTCATTGCCAGTGGTACAGACCTTACTGGCACAGTTTGCTACGAAAAAAATTAATGATCAATATGGTACGCATATCAATATTGAGCGCTTAAAAGTTTCATTAATTTCTTGGAATACCGGTTTGGAAGGTGTCTTTATCGAAGACTACAAGCAAGACACTTTATTTTATGTCAATGAGCTTAAAACGTCCATTTTAAGCATAAATAATTTGGTGCAGGGAAACTTAGAGTTTGGAGATATTTCGGTTGATAAATTAAACTTTAAGTTAAGGACATATTTCGGAGAAACAAATACCAATTTAGAGGTTTTTGTAGATAAGCTTGATGATGGCAAACCTAGGGCGCCAGGTACGCCACCCTTTAGGCTTTCTTCATCGTATGTAGATATTGAAAATAGTAGGTTCAAGTATATTGATGAAAATTTAAATAATACCACTATATTAAATTTTGATAGCCTTAATATCAGTGCAGCCGATTTTTTAATTTTAGGTCCAGAGGTTTCTACAGATATTCAAGAAATGTCCTTCTTTAGCAATAGAGGTTTAAAAGTTGAAAGGTTAGCCACAAATTTTAAGTATACGAAGCAACAAATGCGTTTCGATTCTTTGAAAATAAAAACACCCCTTTCTGCTTTAGATGGTAATCTAGTATTTAACTATAATCGAGAAGATTTTAAAGATTTTTTAAATAAGGTAAATGTTGTTGCAGAATTTAAGGATTCTAATGTCGCTTTTGACGAGGTTAATTTGCTATATAATGAATTTGGCAAAGGGAAAGAGGTAACCTTTAATGCTAATGTTAACGGAGTTTTAAATGACCTGAATACAGATAATCTTTTCTTATTTTCTGACGACACCGGTATACGTGGCGATTTTAATTTTAAAAACTTATTTAGTAAACAAAAACCATTCAGTTTAAATGCTGAAATGAAAAATGTCACTAGTAGTTATTACCAATTAAATGCTTTATTGCCCAATCTGATAGGTAAATCTTTGCCGTCCTCTTTTAGTAAATTAGGGCAATTTACTATTCGTGGTAATGCATTTATCACCAATTCTTCCGTAGATGCAAAAGTGAACTTAAATACTGCTGTTGGTAGTAGCTATGCAGATATCGTTTTAAGTGATTTTAATAATATTGATAATGCCACCTATAAAGGGTTCATCTCTTTAATTGATTTTGATTTAGGTGATTTTACTGAAAATAAAAATTTAGGTAAAACAACCTTAGATTTTAATGTTGAGGGTAAGGGTTTTGTTAAAGAGAAACTGAATACAGAGGTTATAGGTCAAATATATTCTATTGAATTTAATAACTATAATTATCAAGATTTACGAGTTTCGGGTTTAATTAAAGATCAATTGTTTGATGGTTCTTTAATTAGTAACGACGAGAATTTTAAATTTAACTTTAAGGGTCTTGCGAACGTTGCAGAGACTAGAAATAATTTTAATTTTATAGCCTCGGTAGATTATGCAGATCTAAAGAAATTGAATATCATCAATGATAGCGTTTCTATTTTTAAAGGGAACGTTAGCATGGATATTACGGGGACTACCTTAGATAATATCGTTGGTGACATAAACTTTACACAAACGAGCTATCAAAATGTAAACGACACCTATTATTTTGAAGATTTTGCGGTGACCTCTAACTTTGGCGAAGATCGTGAACGAACAATCAATATAAATTCCCCAGATATTATTACCGGTTTTATGAAGGGTAATTTTAAAGTACGAGAATTGGGTAAACTTGTACAAAACTCTTTGGGTAGTATTTATACAAACTACAGACCTTTTCAAATTTCTGACGGTCAAAATCTTTCCTTCAACTTTAAAATATATAATAAGATTGTAGATGTATTTTTTCCTGAAGTACGGTTCGATCCTAATACTTTTATAAAGGGTAATATTGTTGCAGATGAAGGTGATTTTAAATTAAATTTTGAATCTCCTAGTATTGAGGCGTTTGGTACAGCTGCAGACAATATCGAAGTTAGAATTGATAATAAGAATCCGCTCTTTAATACATTCGTTTCTGTGGGTGAGCTAGATACGCCGTATTATAATTTTAAAGATTTTAACCTTATTAATACAACATTAAAAGATACTTTATTCTTTAGGTCTGAATTCAAAGGAGGAAGCGATTTTGACGATTCTTATAACCTAAATTTTTACCACACGTTTAATAAAGACAATAAATCTGTTATTGGTCTTAAAACTTCTGATGTCAATTTTAAAGGCAATAAATGGGTGTTAAACAAAGATGGCGATACAAAGAATAAAGTTATACTGAACAGGGCTTTAGATAGTATTACAATTCAAGAAATTGTAATGAACAATGAAGAAAAAGAACAAATACGGCTGAGAGGGCAGTTGGCAGATTCTACTTATAAAGATCTTCAGCTTCAGTTCAAAATTGTATCCTTGGATAAAATAACACCGGTAATTGATAGCCTAAAGCTGCAAGGAGAAGTTAATGGTACTTTAAACGTGCTTCAAAAAGATGGTATTTATTTACCATCATCTAACTTGAATATAGAAAAATTTGGAATTAACAATATACCCTTAGGAGATTTAGCAATTAATATTATTGGGAATAAAGATTTATCTGAGTTTCAGGTTAACTCTCAATTATCTGATAATAATGTTGAAAAATTTAGTGTAGTAGGTAGTATAGAAAATAAGGGTGAGATACCAAAAGCAAACTTAATTGCCAATTTTAACAACTTTGGTTTAGAGCCATTTAGCCCGTTAGGTGAGGGGGTAATTGATAATATACGGGGAGATATTGATGGTAGGGTAAAGATAGAGGGTAATGTAGATAACCCGAGTTTTAATGGTTTGCTGACTTTAGATAATGCAGGTATAGCAGTGCCTTATTTAAATGTAGATTATGGATTTGCCCCACGTTCAAGAGTACTACTTAAAGACCAGACTTTTGATTTTGAAAATATAGCATTAGAAGACGTAGCAAAAGGCACACGGGCAAATTTAGATGGTACTATTACCCATAGTTTCTTTAGGGATTGGGTCTTAGATTTAAATGTTGATACCAAGAAAGACAAATTTTTAATTCTGAATACCGAGTTTAAGGAAGGGGAATTATACTATGGTACTGGCTATTTGAATGGAACAGGTCGTATTTACGGACCTACGACTGCTTTAAATATAACTGTTGACGGATCTACGGCAAAAGGTACTTCATTAAAAATACCTTTAAGTGATGTCGCTAGTGTAGGTGATTACTCTTTTATTAATTTTTTAGAAAAGAAGGACAAACAAAGAATTGAAAGTCAACGTCAATTAAAAGATTACCAAGGGTTAGAGCTAGAGTTCAATTTAGATATAACACCAGATGCCGAGGTTGAAATTGTAACTGATACTAAAACAGGAAGTTCTTTAAAAGGTACCGGAGTAGGTATTATTTTAATACAGATAAATACTAATGGTAAGTTTGAAATGTATGGTGATTATGTTGTAGTTACAGGAGATTTTAATTACAAATTCGGAGGTATTATTGATAAAAAATTTAAGGTGAAACCTGGAGGAACTATAAATTGGGATCAAAAGCCCTTAGAAGCTATTCTTGATATGGAAGCGGTGTATTCTTTAAATGCCAATCCTGCACCGTTACTTGATGATGCCGGTTTTACACGTAGAATACCAACAGATGTTATTATTAGTTTAACAGGAGAGTTACAAAGTCCTGATATTGATTTTGGAATTGAATTCCCAGGTACGAGCTCTATAGTTAAGTCAGAGTTAGAATACACTTTGCAGGATCCAACGGTTGAGGAGAAGAATGCAATATTCTTATTGGCACAAGGTACATTTGTTAATTCGCAAAGCGGAATTAATCAACAAGCGATAACGGGTAACTTGGTGCAAAGTGCATCTAGTATTTTAAACTCAATTCTAAGTGGAGGTAATGACAAGTTTAATCTAGGTCTTTCATATGAACAAGGTATACTTGATCGATCGGCAGATATAGAAACTGATGATAGAATTGGTGTTACGGTGTCTACACAAATTTCAGATAGAATTTTATTTAATGGTAAAGTAGGGGTTCCGGTAGGTGCTTCTAGTGAAACATTGGTAGCTGGTGATTTTGAAATACAAATTTTGTTGAATGAAGAAGGAACCTTGAGTGCTAATTTCTTTAGTAGACAAAGTGAAATACAGGCGTATTTATCTGATCAACAAGGCTCTACTCAAGGGGCAGGTATATCTTATGAAGTAGATTTTAATAATTTTAAAGAACTCTTTCAAAAAATATTGGCAACTAAGCCAGTTGAAAAGAAAGAACCTGTAAAAGAAATTGAAAGCCCATCTTCTGTCATGGGTAATGATAGCTTAATCCGTTTTTACGATAAGCCAAAATCATTAAATTAACATATAAATACTTCTCCCTTTATGAATAAATAACAAATTTTAAGAATTTGACTGTTAATCTGTTACAACGAAATCCTTTTCGTTGATTTTTTCTTAAAATGCGACTGACTTTTATTCCGATTACGACTAAGATTTCTTACTTTCGTTGGCTTAAATTTTTCAATGTCTTCAGAAATAAAAAAAATAGCAGTACTGACTTCAGGAGGTGATTCTCCGGGAATGAATGCTGCCATAAGATCAGTTGTTCGTACTTGTGCATACTTGAAGGTAGATTGTGTTGGAATCTATAGAGGGTATCAAGGTATGATAGAGGGCGATTTTAAACCTATGGACGCCCGTAGTGTAAATAATATTATTAATAAAGGTGGTACTATACTTAAATCTGCTAGGTGCGATGATTTTAGAACTCCAGAAGGTAGGAAAACCGCGCATGAGGAGTTACTGAAAGCGGGAATAGATGCATTTGTGGTAATTGGAGGTGATGGTAGTTTTACTGGTGCTATGATATTTAACAGAGAATACAATTTTCCTGTTATAGGTATACCTGGTACTATTGATAACGATATTTTCGGAACTACATTTACATTAGGTTTTGATACTGCGTTAAATACAGTAGTAGAATGTATTGATAAAATTAGGGATACCGCAAGTTCTCACAATAGGCTTTTCTTCGTAGAAGTAATGGGTAGAGATGTTGGACATATTGCATTGAACGCAGGTGTTGGTGCAGGTGCTGAAGAAATTTTAATACCAGAAGAGAATTTAGGTTTAGATAGATTACTTGAATCTTTAAAAAGGAGTAAAGAGTCGGGTAAATCTTCAAGTATCGTAATTGTTGCCGAAGGTGATAAATCTGGTAAAAACGTATTCGAGCTTAAAGAGTATGTTGAAGAGCATTTACCAATTTATGATGTGCGTGTATCTGTTTTAGGGCATATGCAAAGAGGAGGGTCACCGTCATGTTACGACCGTGTATTGGCAAGTAGAATGGGAGTAAAAGCTGTAGAGGCTTTGTTAGAGGGTAAAACCAACCTAATGGTAGGTATTCAAGATAACCAATTAACATTGACGCCTATCAACAAGGCTATAAAAGGGCATACAAAAATTGATAAGGAACTTATTAGAGTTTCAGAAATAATGACTACATAATTTTAAAAATTAAAAATAGAGAAAATGTCAAATTTGAAAATAGGAATTAACGGTTTTGGTAGAATAGGTAGATTGGTCTTCAGAACTACAATTAAGCGTGGTGATGTAGATGTAGTAGCTATCAATGATTTATTAGATGTTGAGCACTTAGCTTACTTATTGAAGTATGATTCAGTTCACGGTAAATTCGATGGTACTGTTGATGTAAAAGATGGTCACTTAATCGTAAACGGTAAAACTGTTCGTATTACTGCAGAAAGAGATCCTAAGAATTGTAAGTGGGATGAAGTAGGTGCTGCTACTGTTGCAGAATGTACTGGTATTTTTACAACTTTGGAAACTGCTCAATATCATATTGATGGTGGTGCTAAGAAAGTTGTTATATCTGCACCTTCTAAAGATGCGCCAATGTTCGTAGTAGGTGTAAACCATAAAGATGTTAAAGCAACTGATACAATTGTTTCTAACGCATCTTGTACTACAAACTGTTTAGCTCCTTTAGCTAAAGTTGTTAATGATAACTTTGGTATTGAAGAAGCATTGATGACAACGGTTCATGCAACAACTGCAACACAAATGACTGTTGATGGTCCTTCTAGAAAAGACTGGAGAGGTGGTAGAAGTGCAATGTTAAACATAATACCTGCTTCTACAGGTGCTGCGGTTGCAGTAACTAAAGTAATACCTGCATTGAAAGGGAAACTTACTGGTATGGCTTTTAGAGTGCCAACTGCTGATGTTTCTGTGGTAGATTTAACTGTGAAAGTTAAAAAAGCAACTTCTTTGGAAGAGATTAAAAAAGCTTTTAAAGCAGCTTCAGAGGGTGAGTTAAAAGGTGTATTAGGTTATACGGAAGAGAGCGTTGTTTCTCAAGATTTTATTGGCGATCCTAGAACTAGTATTTTTGATGCAGGTGCTTGTATCGAATTAAATTCTACTTTCTTTAAGTTAATTTCTTGGTATGATAATGAAGCTGGTTTCTCCAATAAAATGGTAGACTTAATGCAACACGTTAATACCTTATAACCATCATTTTAGTATAACAAAGATATATCCTGAAAATGAGGCAGTTTTTCCTTATTTTCAGGTTTATTTTTTAAAGACATTCGGTATATGATTTTAATAGTAGATAGTGGCGCAACCAAGTCTGATTGGATTGCATTAGATGAAAATGGCGAACAACTTTTTTTGACGCAGACTTTGGGGTTGAGTCCTGAGGTGTTGACGAAAGATGTTATTGAAGATCGCTTAGCGAATAATTTTGAGCTTTCTAAAAATAGAGAAAAGGTTTCACATCTTTATTTCTATGGCGCCGGTTGTGGTACCGATCGTATGAAGTTGTTTTTAAAGGCAATCTTTAAAGATTATTTTCCTAATGCAAAAGCCGATGTAAAAGAAGATACTTATGCTGCCATATTTGCTACAACAAAAGTTGGTCATCAAGGTATCGTTTGTATTTTAGGTACAGGTTCTAACTGTAGTTATTATGATGGTAACCAGTTATTTCAAAAAGTAACATCATTGGGGTACATACCTATGGATGATGGTAGTGGAAATTTCTTTGGGCGTAAGCTTATTCGTGATTACTATTTTCATAAAATGCCTTCTGATCTAGCACATAAATTTGCTGCTTCTCATGATTTGGATGCCGATGTTATTAAAGAGAATTTATACAAGCAACCTAACCCAAATACCTACTTGGCGACCTTTGCTCGTTTTTTAATTGAGAACAAAGAGCACCCTTATGCTAAAGGTGTTATTGATAAAGGTTTTCAGCAATTTATTAATAACTACGTAATGCAATTTGAATTGGCGACAAAGGTCCCAATCAATTTTGTAGGTAGTATTGCGCATTATCTAAGAGATGAATTAACTTCTGTACTTCTTAGAAATGACTTAATTGTTGGTGTAATTAGACAAAGACCTATTGAAGGTTTGGTAGATTTTCATCGATCTAATATGTAAAATCTTATTTTACGGCAATCATAGAGATTTCAACATTTACGAACTTAGGTAAATTTGCAACTTCTACTGTTTCTCTTGCTGGTGCTGTTTCTGCATTGAAATAAGAAGCATATACTTCGTTTACTTCAGTGAACTGTTTCATGTCACTAAGAAAAATAGACGACTTAACAACATTTTCAAAGGTCATTTCAGCTTCGGTTAAAATGGCCTTTAAATTTTCCATAGATTGTTTTGTCTCTAGTTTTATATCTCCAGAAACCAATTCTCCGCTTTTAGGGTCTAAAGGAATTTGACCAGAAATATATAAGGTTCCGTTACTTAGAGTTGCTTGATTGTATGGTCCTATAGGTGCAGGAGCATTTACTGTATTGATAATTTTTTTCATGGTCAATAAAATTTAGGTTTTAGTTTTGACTTCTGTTTTCCCACTTAAGATCTTTAAGTATCGAAGAATCTATACCGATAAAGAAGTACCATCTTTTATAGGTTCCAAAAGGTGTCCAATTAAAACGCATGGTAAAACTCTTTAAATCTCTTTGAAAACGTAATTGGGTTAATGTGAAACCTTGGTTTTTAAAATCGTAACCAGAAGATCCGCCAACAGACCAACGTGGTGCAAGCTCTATGTCTCCAGAGAACATTAGCGAGTGACTGCTAAATTCATTTTGCCGTGCTGAATTACTGTAGTTGGCAGAATAAGCAAGTCTAAAGTTCCATGGTATTTTGGTGCCGAATATAGGATTCTCTACATCAGAATTCTTATCATCTTTTCTGACAGGATTGGAATTGAAATCATCTGCTCTACCAAATAGGTCGTCATCTCTACCGCCACTTTGAGCTACATAATCGAAAGGATCTAGTTCTTCTTCATCGTCTCTGCCCTTGTCGTCTTTCTTACCAAACATTTCGCTGCTAATAGAGTATGATACATTGGCGTTTGCTCTTGTAAGTCTAAAAAGACTTCCGCCATTATCAATATTCCATGTGTCTATTCTAGTTCCGTTGTTGTCAATAGCATAGGGGTCTAAACCGGCAGAAAAGTTAATTGACATTTTATTATCCAGGATATTTGTACCTCCGTTTATGCTTAATGGGTTTAGACGTAGAGAATCAGATTCAAAATTATATCCCGTAGAAATATTAAAATTACTTAAAAGGGATATTTTCTTTGGCTCTATTTTGGTGGAATCTTTATCCTTCACCTTAGCTTCTAGGGTATTGGCTAATGAGAAGCTTAAGCTGTTTGATTTTCCTAATGACGGTGCTCCATTTAATGTTCCTGTAAATCGGCTATACTGAACTTCAACTCCATCTTCACCAAGATACTCATCATAAAACTGTTCAAAAGATGGTGCGTAACCATAGCTTAATGACGGTCTTACGGTATGTCTAAGTGCTTGAAACTTTTTGTCCTCACCAAAAACATATGTTCCGTAAAGTGTGGTACCAATACTTGCACTAAAATTATAGGTGTTGTAACGGTCAAATCCGCTAACGGTATCTATTACAACTTCTTCTAGTTCATCGTCATAGCTTCTATTGTAGGTTTCTAAAGACCAAACATCTTCATAATTACCGCCTACACTTACACTGAAAAATTTAGCTACTTTAAAGTTTGTGGCTAGTGGTATACTGTGACTAACACCTGCACGAGCATTATCAAACATTTTAGTAGTTAAAAAATCCTCATCGTTGGTAGTAAGCCTATTTTGTGCATTTACACTATACTGAAAATTGATGTTATCGATAATTCCCTTTTTTATGCCATCACGCTTTACAAAAGGGTAAATACGCTCTACACTTGCTTGAAATGTAGGTAGCGTCATGGTTATGTTATCTGTATCAGATTCTGTGGCGGTAGCTGAAGTTAACTGCGAATGCGTAGCTGTTAAACTCATATTCACTGACGGATAGTTGGGGAATGTTTTTGAATACGATATCGATGAAGATAATGTATTGTTCTGAGTGTTTGGTAAATTTCGTTGTTGTAAAGAATTTCGGTAATACTCACTACTACCTAAGTTTACAGACGCTGAAAATCTGGAATTCGGACTTGATTTAGTATCCTGCGAATGCGAAAATTGAATATTATAATTTCGAGACAGACTGTAGTCGCTAAATCCTTTTTGGCTTGTAACTTGGTTTTCGTATCGTAAATTAAGATTACCTCTATATTTATATCGTTTTGTGTAAATAGAGGCCGTTCTAAATGCGTAGCTACCATTGGTGTAAAAATCTCCAGAAAGTGTTACATCTGCATAGTCACCTAAAGGAACATAGTATCCCATGTCTTGAAGAAAGTATCCTGTATTAGGGTCATTACCAAAAGAGGGCATTAAAATACCAGCAGATCTACCCTGCGAAAGTGGAAAATATGCAAAAGGCATAGCAATAGGCGTTGGTACATCTGCAATATATAAATTACTGAAACCGGCAATTACTTTCTTTTTAGGGACAAATTTTGCCTTTCTAACTCGTATATAATAATCTGGGTTTATGGTATCTGTAGATGTAGTTAGCTTTCCTTCACTTAGGAAATAGACAGAGTCATTTTCTTTTTTAGTGATTTCGGCATAAACTTTCATAGCATCGCTCCCTAAGGCACCTGCTGCCGCTTGTTGTTCTGTTCTCGAATTCCAGATAAGTGCTTTTTGTGTATCAAAATTAAAGCGAATAGAATCTGGGATTACAATATTGGTTCCTTGTTTGAAGTAGGGTAGTTGTGTATAATTGCCTAAAGAGTCTACCATTCTGCCGGCATAAACTTCATTTTTTATATAATCCATTATTATAACACCTGCTTTTAGTTCGGTATCTTGATAATAGATTTCTGCTTCGTTATAGAGGTAAATTTTATTTTCTTTTTGACTTAGCTTTACATAGTCCTTTGCCTTGTAGGTTATTTTATCTAACAGTAAAGGTGCTTTTTGATTAAGAGAATCGGCAACTAAAGAATCATTGGCGATGGAGTCTCTTATGGCGGTTGGTGGAAACAATGGCGCGATTATTGAATCTCTTTCTGCTTTGATATTAAGAGTCGTGATTTTACCTTCTTGACCAACAGCGTAAAAAGCGTTGGCAAAGACCAAGAATAGGAAAAGTAAGTAATGTTTGTTTGATTGCAAGGCTATATATCCTATTTTTGTAAAGGTTTGGCGGTCCAATGAGCCGTTATTTAAGATGTCAAACTTACATATATTTTTTAATCCCTATGTAGGGTCTTACAATAAATTTAACCATTATCAGGGCGATATAATCCCTAACACATATGAAAATAAAATTCTTTAGCATTTCTTTAGTTTTAATAACAGCGTTATTACTTCTGTCTTTTACAGCGTCTGATGAGGAAATTAAATCAGATGATCCTTTTATTGTTGTGCTTGATGCAGGGCACGGTGGTCATGATCCTGGTAACTTAGGAAATGGCTATTTAGAGAAAAAAATAGCCTTAAATATTGTTTTGAAAGTAGGTGAGATTCTTTCCAAGAATAAAGATATTAAAGTTATATATACTCGTAAAGACGATACATTTATTGATTTATACGTTAGGGGAGAGGTCGCAAATAAAGCAAATGCAGATTTGTTTGTTTCGGTGCATTGCGATTCTCATACGTCAGACGCGCATGGTGCAGGTACTTTTGTATTAGGTCTTCATGCCAACAAGCAAAATTTTGAAATAGCGAAGAAAGAAAACTCGGTAATTTATTTAGAGGATAATTACGAGAATAGATATGCCGATTACGACATTAATTCTCCAGAATCTGTTATTGGACTAACTATTATGCAAGAAGAATTTTTAGATCAAAGTGTGGCTTTAGCGACAATGATTCAAGAGAATTTTTCTAGTAAGCTAAAAAGAACAGATAGAAAAGTAAAGCAAGCGGGTTTCATTGTGTTGCACCAAACTTTTATGCCAAGTGTTTTAGTTGAAACCGGGTTCTTAACCAATAAAGATGAAGGGGCTTATTTAAACTCAACTAAGGGGCAGAATGATATGGGCGAGGCAATTGCTAAGGCAATATTGCATTATAAAGAAGGTGTTCAGCCAACAGTGAAATCTGTAGCTACTACAGTTACTAAGTCTAAGGCACCACCAGTACAAGAGGTAGTAGTAGAAAAGGTTGAAGAAAAAAAGGAAATTGTTGCCGAAACAGCCAAAGAGGTAGTTGCAGAAGTAGATCCGCCAAAAGAAATTATTTCTACACCTAAAGTTGAAGAGGTTAAAGAAGTTGTAGCAGAAGTACCTGTAGTAAAGGTAAAAGAAGCAATTAATGAAAAAGAAGTAGCGAATTCTATTGTTTTCAAAATTCAATTGATGGCAAGTAGTAAGAATGTAGCTCTAAGTTCTAGTAATTTTAAAGGGCTTTCGAATCTTTCTCAAGAACCTTTTAAAAACTTGTATCGTTATATGTACGGGGAAACAAGGTCATATAGAGAAGCTAAAATGATGCAATCTCAAGCGCAAGAAAAAGGATATGCAACTGCTTATATTGTTGCTTATAAATTAGGTGAGAGAATTCCTATTCAAGATGCTATTGACGAGGTTTCTAATTTTACACCTTAAAGTGTAAATATTATTCATAATTTTGAGAGTACTAAAAATATAATTGCTTGAAACTATCTAGAGAATTAAAAACAGGAATTATTGTTATAGGTGGCATATTACTGTTCATCATGGGATTCAGCTATTTAAAGTCGACTCCTATTTTTGATAATAGTAAAACGTTTTACGCTATCTACCCAAATGTTGGCGGTTTACAATCTGGTACTACTGTCTCTATTAATGGCTTTAGCGTTGGTAAGGTTAACGATATAAAGTTTTTAGATGATAAAGGGAATTTGTTAGTGACATTTACAGTTGGTAATAAATTCAAATTTTCTAAAAACAGTACCGTTGAATTATACGATACTGGTATAATAGGAGGTAAAGGACTACAGATTAAACCCATTTTTGATGAGGCTTATGCGCAATCGGGCGATACACTTCGTACAGAAACTAGACCGGGTATTACAGATTTGGCGCAGCAAAAACTAAATCCGTTAGTTCGTAAAGTAGAATCTGCCATATCTGGTGCAGACTCTGTTTTGGTTAATGTGAATTCTGTTTTAGATGAAAAGACCAAAAGAGAACTTAAAGAGGTTATAGGAGGTTTAAATACTTTGATTACTAACTTGAATACTAGTGCTACTCAAATTAATTCAGTATTAGATGGTAACAAAGAAAAACTAAATAGCTCGTTCGAAAACTTTGAACAATTAACTGCTAATTTCGCAAAACTTTCAGATTCATTAAATTCTGCAGGACTAGGTAGAACTTTGGCAAGTCTAGAATCTACTATGGCTAGTTTAGATAAGGTGACTGAAAAAATTGAAAACGGCGATGGATCACTTGGGTTACTTATGAATGATAAAGAATTGTATGGTAATCTAAATAGTGCATCACACGAGTTAGACTTATTGTTACAAGATTTTCGTTTAAATCCGAAGAGATATGTAAATGTATCTGTTTTTGGTAAAAAGCAGAAAGATTACGAAGTGCCAGAAGATGATCCTGCGGCAAATTCAATAGAGAAGTAAAGAAGATTAATTTATATGCAATATCTCCCTAATATTATTTTTGTAGTCCTACTAATAGTAGGTATTGGTTTCTTTGTAAAGAATGTTTCAAGGTTGAAACGAAATATTTTTTTAGGTAAAGAAGCGTCTGTAACAGATAACAAACCACAACGTTGGAAAAACATGGCTAAGATTGCGCTTGGGCAATCTAAAATGGTGGTACGTCCAATTGCAGGAGCACTACATATTATTGTTTATGTTGGTTTTGTTATTATAAACATTGAAGTTCTAGAAATTATTTTAGATGGTATTTTTGGTACACATAGAATGTTTGCGGTATTAGGACCTGTATATGATTTCTTAATCGGTTCATTTGAAGTTTTAGCCTTATTGGTTATAATAGCTGTTGTTGTTTTTTGGATTAGAAGGAATGTTATAAAACTGAAACGATTCTTTAAGCCAGAAATGGAAGGATGGCCTAAACAAGATGGAAACCTTATTCTATATATCGAACTCATATTAATGGCGTTGTTTTTGACTATGAACGCTGCAGATTACCAACTACAACAAATGGGTGCAGAACATTATGCTGCTGCAGGATCTTTTCCTATTAGTAGTTTTATAGCTCCTATGTTTGAAGGCATGTCTATTTCTACGTTGGTATTAATAGAACGTACTGCTTGGTGGGTGCATATTGCAGGAATTTTATTTTTCCTAAACTACTTATATTACTCAAAGCATCTTCATATTCTTTTGGCTTTCCCTAATACTTATTACGGTAAGTTGACACCAAAAGGACAGTTTAGAAACTTACAGTCTGTTACAGATGAAGTTCGTATGATGATGGATCCAGATGCTGATCCGTATGCAGAACCTGCAGAAGATGCAGCTGTTCCAGATAAGTTTGGGGCTTCTGACGTGCAAGATTTAAGTTGGGTACAATTATTAAATGCATATACCTGTACAGAATGTGGTCGTTGTACTAGTGAATGTCCTGCAAACCAGACTGGAAAAAAATTATCTCCTCGTAAGATTATGATGGATACCCGTGATCGTTTAGAAGAAGTGGGTAAGAATATAGACGCGAATAATGGTGAATTTAAAGACGATGGTAAGCAGTTACTGAACGATTTTATTACTCCCGAAGAATTATGGGCGTGTACATCATGTAATGCATGTGTTGAGGCTTGTCCAATAAGTATTGATCCTCTTTCTATTATTATGGATATGAGACAGTATTTGGTTATGGAACAATCTGCAGCTCCTACAGATTTGAATAACATGATGGGTAATATAGAGAATAATGGAGCACCTTGGCCATTTAACCAAATGGACCGTTTAAATTGGAGTAAAGAATCTTAAAGATAGATATGGCAAGTGAATTAAAAGTGCCTACAATGGCAGAATTTTTTGCGTCGGGAACCGTACCTGAAGTTTTGTTTTGGGTAGGTTGTGCTGGTAGTTTTGATGATAGAGCAAAGAAAATAACGAAGGCTTTCGTAAAGATTTTGAATAAGGCTAACGTGTCTTTTGCGGTACTTGGTACAGAAGAAAGTTGTACGGGTGACCCTGCAAAACGTGCTGGTAATGAGTTTTTGTTTCAGATGCAAGCAGTAACTAATATTGAGGTGCTGAATGCTTATGAAATAAAAAAAATAGTAACAGCATGCCCGCATTGTTTTAATACTATTAAAAATGAATACCCAGGTTTAGGGGGTAACTATGAAGTTGTTCATCATACACAGTTTCTAAAAGATTTATTGACTGAAGGTAGAATTTCTATGGAAGGCGGTAACTTTAAGGGAAAACGCATTACATTTCACGATCCTTGCTATTTAGGTAGAGCAAACGGAGTATACGAGGCACCAAGAGATTTAATTAGAAAACTAGATGCTGAGCTTATTGAAATGAAAAGCTGCAAACAAAGAGGTCTTTGTTGTGGTGCAGGTGGCGCACAAATGTTCAAAGAGCCTGAAAAGGGTGATAAGGATGTAAATATTGAGCGTACAGAGCAAGCATTAGAAACAAAACCTGAAATTATTGCGGCAGGTTGTCCTTTCTGTAATACGATGATGACAGATGGTGTTAAGAATAAAGAAAGAGAAGGTGATGTTCAGGTAATGGATATTGCTGAAATGATTGCAACGGCCGAAGACTTATAATAGTTAAAAAAATAAAATTTGCTAGTAGAATTTAAAACATTACCAGAAACTGCAAGAGTTTGGATATATCAATGCAATCGTTCATTTTCTGAAAAGGAAATAACGGAAATTGGTTCAGACTTAGATACTTTTTTAACTTCATGGACCGCTCACGGTAATGACCTAAATGCAGGTTACGAAATAAAGTATAAACGATTTATAGTGATAGCTCTTGATCAAAGGACCCAAGGGGCTACTGGTTGCTCTATAGATGCTTCTGTACATTTTATACAGGCTTTAGAAAAGAAGTATAATGTTCTTCTATTAGATAAAATGAACGTTTCATACAAACAAGGTGAGTTTGTAGCTTATAAAAGTCTAATTGACTTTAAGGCTATGGCGAAACAAAAGGCTATTTCTAAAAATACGATTGTATTCAACAATCTGGTTACCAACAAAGGAGAGTATCTTGAGCATTGGGAAGTACCTGCTTCTGAGAGTTGGCATGCTCGTTTCCTTTAACATATTTTCTTCTTAAGTATCAGATTTTATTGGGTTTTATCGATGAAATGCAATAATTTCAATCCATAATAGTTATCTCAGTACATATATTTTTATGCGCTATATTTTTATTCTTATTTGTGGATTGTTTTGCTGTTCAAGTTTACCGGCTCAAAACCCCTTAGTAACCAAAGACAGTACTGCTCAACAGCGTTGGGTAGATGCGCAGTATGCTCAAATGAGCTTAGATCAAAAACTTGGTCAGCTGTTTATGGTAAGTGTTGCTTCTAATCAAAGTAAGCAAGCTACAAATCTAATTAAGGATTTAATACTTAAAGAGCACCTGGGTGGTGTTATCTTTTCTAAAGGCGGACCTGTTCGACAAGCGAAACTTACAAATGATTATCAAGCTGCTTCAAAAATTCCATTACTTATTGGAATGGATGCTGAGTGGGGACTTTCTATGAGATTAGATTCTACCTATGCATTCCCTTGGAATATGACTTTGGGTGCTATTCAAGATAATTCAATTGTAGAAAAAGTTGGATATCAAATAGGTAAGCATTCAAAACGTTTAGGGGTACAAATAAATTTTGCTCCAGATTTAGATATTAATACAAATCCGAAAAACCCCATTATTGGAAATCGTTCTTTTGGCGAAAATAGAGATAATGTTGTTGACAAAGGAACAGCTTTCGCCAGAGGAATGGAAAGTGCTGGGGTTTTGGCAAATGGGAAGCATTTTCCTGGTCATGGTGATACGGAAGTAGATTCTCATCACAATTTGCCGGTAATTCCGTTCTCAAGAAAAAGATTGGATAGCTTAGAATTGTATCCATTCAAGAAATTAATCAGTTCAGGTTTAAGTAGTATAATGGTAGCTCACCTAGAGGTGCCAGCACTGGAAATGAAAAAAGGGATGCCTTCTTCTTTATCGGAACAAATCATATCCGGAATTTTAAAAGAAGAGCTAGGTTACGAGGGATTAATCTTTACCGATGCCCTAAATATGAAAGGAGTTTCTACTAAAGGTAAAGATGGTAGCGTAGAATTGGATGCTTTTATGGCAGGTAATGATATGTTGTTAATGCCAGAAAATATTGTAAGTGGAAAAGAAAAATTAACAAAAGCATACGAAAAGGGTAAGTTGTCTGAAGAGCGTTTGGCTTATTCTGTCAAAAAAATTTTACAGGCAAAATATAAGGCTGGTTTAAATAGGTATAAGCCCGTACAAATAGACAACTTATATGAAGATTTAAATAGTCTAGAAGATGATATTATTTATGAGCAAGCTATAGAGAATGCGATAACTGTAGTAAAGAATAAATTAGATTTGCTTGCGGTAAAGAATCTTGATAATAAGAAGATTGCTTACGTGAAAATGGGCGACTCAGATAACGAGGCTTTCTTAAAAGGGTTAAAGAATTATGCCGATGTTACGGTGGTTGAAGCGAATGATATAAATACTTTGAAAGCTAAACTTAAAGATTTCAATTTAATTATTGTTGGCCACCATAAGAGTAACGAAAGTCCGTGGAAATCATATAAATTTTCAACTAAAGAACTGAATTGGTTACAAGAAATTGGTAGCGAACGAACTTCAAATCTAATTCTTTGTGTTTTTGCTAAGCCATATGCGTTATCAGATATCAAATCATATGATACAATTGATGCTGTAGTTATGTCTTATCAGAATAGTGATATTGCTCAAGAGAAGACAGCTGAAATATTATTTGGAGCTGTTGGGGCAACAGGTAAATTACCTGTAACGGCCCACAAAGAGTTTCCTGTTCATACGGGCGTACTAATTAAACCACTAAGCAGACTAGGTTATAGTATACCAGAACGTGTTGGTATGAGTTCTAAGGGGCTAAGAGAGATAGATGAGTTAATGAGTCATGGGTTAGATAGTTTAATGTTTCCTGGAGCTCAAGTTTTAGTCGCTAGAAAGGGAAAAGTGATCTATCAGAAAAGTTTTGGGAAACCAACATATGACAGTAAAGAGAGAATAACCAATGATTATATATATGATTTGGCTTCTTTGACAAAAATATTAGCCACATTACCAATGGTAATGAAAATGGAAGAAGAGGGTAGAATAGGTTTGAACAATACTTTTGAAGAATTAGTTCCGAATTACTCTAACACCGAAATTAAAAATGTAACTGTTTTAAAAGCACTTTCTCATTATGGTCGTTTGCCAGCGTGGATTCCTTTTTACATCAATACATTAGATGAAAACAAAAAGCCTTCAGGTGAATTTTATAGAAACTCGCCATTACCCGGTTTTTCAACCAAAGTATATGATAATCTGTATTTAGCAGATGCTTACAAAGATTCAATTTATAATAGAATTGGAAGACAAGATTTAAAGTCTAATAGATATCGTTACAGCGACGTTCCGTATTATGTAATGAAAAAGGTTGTTGAAGAAAGTTACGGTCAAAGGCTAGACGGATTAACAAATAAATTTCTTTATAATAGAATTGGTGCAAACCATACATCATATAATCCTTTAGAGAAATTTGATAAGAATATGATTGTACCTTCTGAAGAGGATAATTATTATAGATATGGTACCGTACAAGGTTACGTTCATGATATGGGTGCTGCAATGCAAGCAGGCGTAGGTGGTCATGCCGGACTCTTTAGTAACTCTAATGACATTGCCAAGATCATGCAAATGTACCTTCAAGACGGGTATTATGGAGGTACTAAATTCTTTGATTCTAGAACGGTTAAAAAATTCAATACCTGTTATTTTTGTGATAACAACGTGCGTAGGGGAGTTGGTTTTGATAAACCACAGCTACAGCACAGTGGTCCAACTTGTGGATGTGTTTCAAGAAAAAGTTTTGGGCACAGTGGTTTTACAGGAACCTATACTTGGGCAGATCCAGAAGAAGAAATTGTCTACGTATTTTTATCTAACAGAACATATCCATCTGCATCTAACACACTTTTAGTTAAATCTGGGTTAAGAACTAGAATTCAACAGGTTATTTACGATTCAATTCTGAATTAAAAAAGGTAGTTTTGTTGTAATGAAAATAGCAATAGTATGTTACCCTACCTTTGGAGGTAGTGGTGTTGTCGCAACAGAATTAGGAATTGCATTGGCTAACAGAGGTCATGAAATTCATTTTATTACCTACAAGCAACCTGTTCGTTTAGAGTTGTTGAGTAATAAAATATTCTTTCATGAAGTTCATGTGCCAGAATATCCTTTGTTTCATTATCAGCCTTATGAACTTGCATTATCTAGCAAGTTAGTTGATACCATTAAACTTCATAAAATAGATTTGCTTCATGTGCATTATGCTATACCTCATGCGTATGCAGGTTACATGGCTAAGAAAATGCTTGAAGAAGAAGGTATTTATGTACCTATGATCACAACGTTACACGGTACTGATATTACTTTAGTTGGTAAACACCCTTTTTATAAGCCAGCAGTTACTTTTAGTATCAATCAATCTGATGTAGTTACTTCTGTTTCTGAAAGTTTAAAACAAGGTACTTTAGATACTTTTGATATTAAAGGCAATATAGAAGTTATCCCTAACTTTATCGATGCAAAAAAATATAGTACATCTTTTACCGATTGCCAAAGGTCTAACATGGCAACAGAAGGCGAACGAATAGTTACACACATAAGTAATTTTAGAAAAGTAAAACGTATACCTGATGTCGTAAAAATATTCAGTAAAATTCAATTGCAGATTCCTTCTAAATTAATTATGGTCGGTGAAGGACCTGAGAAAGAAGGAGCAGAACGTTTGTGCGAAGAATTAGGTATAGCAGATAAGGTTATATTTTTAGGTAATAGTAATGAGATCGATAAGATTTTATGTTTTTCAGATTTATTCTTACTACCGTCAGAGACAGAAAGCTTTGGACTAGCAGCTCTTGAGGCTATGATAAATAAGGTTCCTGTTATTTCTAGTAATGCAGGTGGTATACCAGAAGTGAATACAGAAGGCGTTAGCGGATTTTTAAGTGATGTAGGTGATATTAACGATATGGCCGCAAAAGCAATTACCATTTTAAAGAGTGATAGCGTATTAGAAAGGTTTAAACTTAATGCTTTAAAAGAAGCACAGCGTTTTGATATTCAAAAAGTGGTTCCGCTTTATGAAGAGGTATATGAAAGGGCTTATAAAGGAAGATTCAAAAATGTTTAAATATTTTACTTGTTTTTTTCTAATAGCTCTAGTTCAACTGAATTCTTGTAAGAATACTGTTAAAAGTAGCTTGCAAGAATCTAATAAGTCAGGTATGGAACTTATCTTAAATGAAAATTATAGCGGATTTGAAGAAGAAGAGTATCTTTTAATAAAAAATCAAAAAGAATTAAATGCTTTTTACGGTAAAATAAACCGAACAAGAAAACCAGGATTGACTCCGCCTTCAATAGATTTTAATACCGAAATGATTCTTATTTGGTGTGGCGACAGTACAGCCTCTAATTATGCTAATTTACAGTTGAACGAGAAAGGTGATTACTTGGTAGTGCATAAGTTGAAAGCTACAGCATCAAAAGAAGAAAATACTTTTATTGTAAGTCCTTTCAGTATGTATAAGTTGCCTTTAAGTGCAAAAAAGCTAAAAATTCAAAAGTAATTAGTCGATAATTATTCTACATTCAACTATCAAACGTTTTTTATTGCGGTATAAAGTAATTATTTGCTAAGCAGTTTACCTACAACTAATTTTACACTTTAACCCCAAATTTATAATTATGAAAACTACTACTATTTTTAGTTTTTTATTACTTCTTATGGTGTCATCTGTAACTTTTGCCCAAGATGAACTTCAAATAACGGCAAAAGATAGTATTGTCCAAAGCTCTTGGATTTTCGGTGTTGGTTTAAATGCTGTTGATGATTCAGGTAACGTATTTGATGGTATATTTAATGTTGGTGAAGAATGGAATATTGTTCCTTTTCCTTCCCGTCTAAGTATTGGCAGGTATTTTAAAAGTGGATTGGGTCTAGAAGCAATAGGAACCTACAATCAGTACAAGGAAGGTAATATCATTGATGGAGAAATTAACTTAGAAGACATCAGTTATTTTGGTGTTGACGGTAGAGTAACTTATGATATTAATAAGATTATCGGTGAAACTGGTTGGTTTGATCCTTATGTTGGTGTTGGAGCTGGTTATACAGATGCAAATAATAAAGGAAGAGGTACTTATAATGCTGTTGTAGGTTTTAGGACATGGTTCTCCGATAGATGGGGATTAGATTTTAATTCTACTGGTAAGTGGGCTATGAGCCAAAGTGAAGGCGCTACTAATCATATACAGCATGCAGCGGGAGTTGTTTATCAATTCGGTATTGAAAAAGGTCTTTCGCAACGGGGTGAAGAGAAGTTAGAATTGTTAGCTGCAATTGAAAAAGAAAAGCAACGTCAAACAGATTCTATTAATGAGGTAAATCGTTTAAAAGACGAAGCTTTATTGGCGGAAAGACTAAAGAAACAACAAGAGGCAGATGCACTGGCTGCTGCTGAGAAAGCTAAAGTAGATGCAATAAATAAGCGTAAGACAGAAATTAAGTCTAGAATTGAGAATTTAGGAAATGTATATTTTGGATTAAATTCTTCGGTTGTTAATTATTCATCTAAAAAAGTGTTAGACTCTTTAGTACAGGTTTTAGAAGAAATACCAACTTTGACTTTGAAGATAACCTCTCACACAGATTCGCGTGGCACATCTAAATATAATGATTGGTTATCGCAGCGTAGGGTTGATAAAACTAAGGATTACTTATTGTCTAAAGGCGTACCTGCCGAAAAGTTAACAACAGAAGCTTATGGTGAAACCATGTTATTAAATGAATGTGATGATAATACTTATTGTCCAGAAGATAAACATGCAGTAAACAGACGTTCTGAATTTGTTATAATAGAATTCTAATAAAGAATTTAGTTTATGTAAAGCCCCTTTGGTAAATACTAAAGGGGCTTTTTTATTATCAACTGAAAAATTTAATGCAATACTTTAAGATGCGTTAACCTACAGAAAATGTAAAGACCTCAGAGGTAGATTTATTACTGATACTATCTTTGGTTATAATTTTCCAATAATAGGTTTTTCCAGCCTCAACAGGTATATCATTAAATCTAGTATCTGTTACATCTGTTCCATAAAGCTGAGGATCTTTTGCTTCACCAAAAAATAAATCATAAGAAACGATGTCGTTATCAGGATCTTCAGATTTCCAAATTAAATTAACCGTTGTACTGGTTTGCGATATTGAAGCTCCTGAAACAGGTGAAATAGCTATAGCAGGGTAGGGTATTGTAGATTCTAAACTTGGTCCTTCATTATAGAAACTCCATATTTCACTACTACTGTTAATTTTTCCAGTTACATACCATGAATAGGCTACACCTCGATCAAGAATAATGGCAACTTCTGTGTCATTACTTTCTATCAATTCAGTCTGTGAACTTACCAGATTCGTTAAATGTACTATATATGGACTATTATCATTTGCATCTGACCATTCGAAAACAAGCTCGCTTTGCGTATCTGAAACGATGATACCTTCAGTACATTCAGAATCATCTTCAGGGAAGATTAGCGTAATATTTATTTGATCTTTGGAGTATTCCAAAACATCTGAATCTACACCGCATGATTGTATTGATAACAATAGAAATACTAAAAACCCGCTTTTTTTCACTGTTTTAATAGTTTGAAGGATTTATTGAAGTTGTCATTCTTCAATCTTAAAAAATAAATACCAGATCTTAGTGAGCTAGTATTGATTTCATTGATTGCTTGTTCAACTTTATAGTTGTTAGAATGTACTAAAACTCCTGCTTCTGTAAAAATAGCTATTTCATTCTTATCTATTGTAAGAGTTTTTAAATCAATTGATACACTATTACCTACCGGATCGGGATAAATTATAGGAGTCGTTCCTAAATATATGGTTTCTCTATATTTACCTTGATATAATTGATTTGTATAAATACTTATCGCATTAATTTCATCTAACAACGGAATGCTGATTTGTTCTTTTCTAGTTTGAAAACTTTTGCCATTTACTTGCACGGTATATTCATCGGCGCCACTCATTTTTAAGTTTGCATAATTCGTAAAAGCAACGAAGTCTAATAGCACACTTAAAGGTAAAGACTCTGTAATAATAATTTTAGAACAATTTTGATAATTTATAGAGGTGTTAGAAGAGATACATAAATTATATTCCCCTTTGTTTAAGTCGGCAATAGTTAGCGTTTCGGTGAAGACAATAGTTCTGTTTTCATCCTCACCAGTAATATTAGCATTAAATTCTTCACCGTTTAAAGATTCAATGAATATTAATCTGTTATCAGAACTAATACAAGAAGAACCAGCGATATAAGCTCCAGACTAAGAAATATCTAAGATTGTACTTTGCTCTTGTGTAGTAACATTTTCTTTGTTCGGAAATACTTTTATTGATCCTGGCTGTTCTACTACGAACATACGGTTAGTATCGTCTATACTACCTTGAATTTCGGTAGGAAAATTAAATGAGAGGTTCGGGAAAGACTCCACGTAAGATATTTGTAAAAATAGAGGGCTGGTTAAATAAGAAAAAAATGAAAATACCTAATAAACTAATTTAGGTTTGGTGCACATTTAAAATTGACGTGTTTTAAAATTACGCGTCAAAGGTAGAAAATAAGAAATGAGAAATTTGTTCGATTAATTCTTATATTGAATATTAACGATATATAAATTTTAACGAAATAATAACCATTATAAATATAGGTTTTTATAGATTTTCTCTGCTAATATTTCACTGCTCCAAATGATTCTTCCGCAATGTTCTAAATGCCAAAGAGCTCGGTCTTCAATTAAATTTCCAGCGAGCATAGGACCTGCAACATAAAAATCTTTTGAAGCCTGAAGGTTACTGTCTACTTTAATTCCAATTTTAGAATTATTTACGGAAGCAAGATTCTTATTGAATATATTTTTGAATAATTCAGGTATGTATTCGCTTTCCAAATTAATGCTGCCTAGGCAATTAATAACAATATGAAAATCGTTTATTTTTTTTAATACATTATTTTCTGGAGATGAATAATTTAACTGGAAGGCATTATTTAGAAGCTCTAAATTTTGAAACCTACCTTTTATTTGAAAGAATTTTTTCTCATCAACCAACTGATCTATAACAGATAAGTAATGAATGCCAGCGCATCTTTGTCTTCTGCCAATTTGATTTCCATGATTGCATGCGAATTTAATTAATTCTTGTTGATTTAATCTTGGTAATAGACTTCCGAAACCATTAGATATGATACCTACTGTTGAGGCAGCGCCTAAATTTAAGCTTTCGGCAAGATCTAAATCTTTATTTACCGCTAAGGCAATTTGATCTGCAGTAATATCCTTAGAATTCTTTAGTAGATTTAAATTTACCGTATTAAAGGTTTTTAGTTTATCATGGTTTACCGTGCCATCGGGCATTGTGCCATGTGTGGATAGACAGGTAAAAGTATTCTGTCCTTTTTTAAACTGTTGTTGGTCAAAAATTCTATAAATAGCCTCGAGCCCACTCGCATTAGCTCCTAAAACTAATATATTAGTTTTAAGTTCATTTTTATTTCTATTATGGAGAACGTTTACAGCCTCTTTTATGTTAGAGTCTATTGTTGGAAGATATAAATTATCGATGTATTCTAATGTAGATACAGTTTTATCTTCTTGATTAAATAGTTTTTTATTTGGCAAAGATCCTGCCGACAAAACAATTTTAGTGCAATTTAGAGACGAATTATCGCTGAAATTTATAATGAAACCATCTTCTAATTGAAGAATGTCAACAGCTTCTTTTTTAATTTCTTTTATGGTAATGTATTTTGAATCTTTTGCTCTTTTAATTTGTGTTTTGACCTGCTCTTCAATATATCTACCAAAAAAGAATCTCGGTACGTATAAATCGTCCCATTCACCAATCTCCATACTTTTCTGATTATCAGAAATCCATGTGTTTGAAAGTTCACCGCCTTTTACGAAAGTCTTTAATAATTGTTTTATATTTTGATTTAGCCAATTTTTAAAATGAGTTCTATGACTTTCAATAGGAATAAAACTTTTTAGATCATTTATGAGCAATACAGTTTCTCCAGACTGTTTACCATAAGGTACACCACTATAGAAATTATCTGTTTTATCTATTAGATATAAATCTACTTTTTTTGTATCCATTAATAATTTTTCTATTAATGGAATTAAGGTATAACTTGTAGCGATTCCCGCACCGATAAATGAAATTTTTTCGGACATAGATTGGTTATGGATATTTACTCAAAAATGAACAAAATTTAAGAGATAGATATCATTTTTCTGAACAATTGGTTTAACTAGTATATAAAATCGACATTCTACATTTGCGCAGTCATCGATAATTAAATTTTATAAAAAAAGCCTGATGCTATCAGGCTTTTTTTTGCGGAGGAAGAAGGGATTCGAACCCTCGAAGGCGTTAACCTTACAAGTAAAATACATCACTCGCTACAATAGACCACTCTGCCATTCCTCCAAGTTGTACAAAAAAACGACATATATTTTTATTTATTGTCTTCGATTGCATTTTTATATATAAAAAAGTTCTAATTGATTCTTGGTTGAAGTAAATTTGCAGAATTGAACTATATCGTAAATAAACCCCTTTGAACGATATTAATATTTGAACACGGTTAATTTGCTTTTTTTTGTAGCTTGAATTAACCTAGAAGTCTTTAAAATGAAGAAAGTTTCTTACAAGAATATGTTACAGAACAAAAAAAATGTTGCTCTAACTACCTTGGTGGTAGTGATGTCTGCGGTAGGTATGAGTTTTGGTCCTATGTTTTTTGGCCCAGGTTTAACTGATGCAGAACCTATTGGTAATTATTTGGATGGCGTATTCCCTAATACAGGTTTTACACAAGATCCTTATGTTGTTGCTTATCCTAATTTGGATTTCGATACCCCTTTAAATTTTAATGTTGTCCCTGGGCAAAATAAAATTATTGTAGGTCAAAGGGACGGAAAGGTTTTTTGGTTTGATGATGCAGATAATACCACGGTAAAAAATTCGGTGATTGATTTGTCTAATGTTGTTGGTGGTCAAGTATGGGACGGCGGTTTTTTAGGGTTGTCAATTCATCCAGATTTTGGAGATGGAGTGCACAATTTTTTCTTTGTATATTATAGTACTGCATCTAACGACACCACGTTAGAAGAACCTCTGGGTTTTTATTGTGGTGAAGAGAAATTTCATGGCAACTATTTAGTTTTAGAAAGATTCGAGGTTAATCCAGTCACTATGGAGGCGGTACCAAATACTAAAATAACAATGATCCAGCGTCAACTATATAATACTACACACCGAGGTGGTGGTATGGAGTTTGGTGATGATGGCTACTTATGGGTAACAACAGGTGATCAAGCTGCATATATCAATGCACAACAAATAGACGAGAATTTAGATGGTGGTGTTTTACGTTTAGATGTTGATATGATTGGAGGTGCTACAAGTCATGAACCGATTCGTATTCTTGGAAACCAAGCAGGTGAGGCTGATGAATTTTCTGGTGTAAATTATTTTATACCAAATGATAACCCATTTAATGATGGATCAGGGGCAGTTTTTGAAGAATACTTTACGTTGGGTCATAGAAATCCACATAGAATGACTAAAGATAGTGCTACAGGTATATTTTATATTGGTGAAGTTGGTGAAGATAGTCATGAAGAGATAAATATTGTAGACCCTGCAGCTCCTGGTTTAAATTATGGTTGGCCTTTATTTGAAGCAAATGCTCCTTACACACCAAGAACAAATGCAGGAGATGTATGTTTAACTGAGTTGTATAATAATATGGCTCATACGGGACCTCTAGTGCAGTTTCCTCGTTCTGAGGCAAATGCAATTATTGGTGGTTACGTATATAGAGGTCAAGATTATAATGATCTTACGGGTTCATATATCTGTGGTGATTATGGTGTAGGTGGTGAAATATGGAAGGTTGATATCGCCAATAATAATACTTATACTTCTTTAGGAAATTTTGCTCCTGGTAACATGGTTTCTTGGGGTCAAGATAAAGAAGGCGAATTGTATATTTTGAGTCAAGGAGCTGGTGTTAAATTGTATAAATTAAGATCCCCAGAGGCTACAAATTACAGTAATCTTCCCCAAAATTTAAGTGATACCGGCATTTTTACTGATATGATAAATTTAACGGTAAGAGATGGTGTTATACCTTACGAAGGTATTGATCCTTTTTGGTCCGACGGTGCTCTTAAAAAGAGATGGTTGGCAATTCCAAATGATGGAACACATGATACTGCAGCAGAACAAATTGCTTATTCAGAAGATGGTGTTTGGGAATTTCCTGTGGGTAGTGTTTTGATTAAACATTTTGATTATCCAATTGATGAGAATAATCCAAATGTTGTTAAAAGAATGGAAACTAGATTTTCTATTAAAGGTGGTGATGGTGAGTTTTATTTTGTTACATATAACTGGAACGATGCCCAAACCGATGCTGTTTTACAAGAAGATGGTTTAGATGAGCCAGTTCAAGTAACTTTAGTTGGTGGTGGTACAAGAACAGATACATGGCATTTTCCAAATAATGGAGAATGTGTTACTTGTCATAATGATATCTCTCAAGGTACCCTTGGTGCTCGTTCAAGATATTTAAATAGTGATTATGACTATTCCGATAAAGGCGGTGTGGTAGGTAATCAATTAGTAACTCTTAGTGAGCTAGGTATTTTAGACGCTACTATTACGGATACTGATACACCTGGTATATTAACTCATACTTCAATTAATGATATAAATGGAACTTTAGATGATAAAGCAAGATCTTATTTAGATTTAAATTGTGCTTATTGTCACCAAGAGGGTACCAATAATCGAGGTGATTTTGATTTAAGATTGTTTAAAACCTTAAATCAAACAGGCTTATTGACCGCAGGTGTAAATGAGCCTTTAGGGATTACTCCAGATGAAAAAATTGTTTTTGCTGGCGATGCCAATAAATCGGTACTTTGGCATAGAACAAATAGTGTTGTTCCAGGACAGGCTATGCCTCCATTGGCTAAAAATAGAGTTGATGAACAAGGCGTAGCAATGTTACAAACTTGGATTAATAGTCTAGTAGCCCCATTACCAGCACCTGATACTGGTACATATAGAATAGTTAATGTAGAGTCAGGTCAAACCTTACAAGTTGCTGGTGGTAGTACTAATAACACTGCAAATGTACTGCAAGGTGGGTATCAAGGTGTAGACAGTCAACATTTTATATTAGAAAATGCTTATGCTGGTTACTTTGAGCTTCGCGCAGTACACAGTGACAAGTACTTAGACGTAGCCGGTTTTGGAGCTGCACAAAACGTAAATGTTTGGCAATACGACGGTAATGGTAGTGATGCACAACAATGGGAAGTACTAGGGGTTGGAAATGATGAATTTCATATTGTTAACTCTCGTACAGGTAAATATTTAGGTGTTGAAACAGGTGGTAATGTAGCTGTTTTAGATAATGATGGTACTGATATATTTAAATGGAGATTTGATGATATAGGTGCTGTTGTAGAAAGAGAAATTGTTCTTGATGTTGATATTATTACAACAAGTGAAGATGGAGACATTGCACAGTTTCAGGTTTCTTTGGGAGCTGAGCCAACAGGCGATGTTGAGTTAGATTTAACTGCTATTCTAAATGCAGATGAAATTTTGTTATCTGATGCAGTATTGATATTTACCAATGCTACTTGGAACATTCCACAAACTGTAGACGTTACTGGGGTAGACGATTTAGATGTTGATGGTCCTCAAGATTTTCAGATAGAAATAAGAGCTAATGAGAATTCAATAGATGCTGATTATATTGGTGCTACAATAATTTTAGATGGTGTAAATTCTGATAACGACGGCGGTGGTGTGGCGCCACCAGATCCAGGTATTTATAGAGTTATAAATAAAAATAGCGGACAAACTTTAGAAGTTTTGGCATCTAGTTTAGATAATGAGGCTAATGTTCAACAAGGTCCTTATCAAGATGCGGATAATGAGCATTTTGAAATTGACTATGATGGTGTAGGTTACTATTCATTTATCGCACAACATAGTTTGAAAGCAATGGATGTAGCAGGTATTGGAGCTGGTGTTGGTGTTAATGTATGGCAATATGACTTCAATGGCACTAATGCTCAATTATGGGAAGTAGTGGATACTGGTGATGGTGATGATACCTATTTTATTATTAGTAAATCTACAGGTAACTATCTTAGAATAGCCCCTGATGGTAATATTGAAGTAGTTGTAAATGAAGATACAGATATTTTTAAATGGACATTCTTACCAATTGGTACTCCAGCAAGTGCAGGTATAAATGTTAGTAAAGATGTTGTAGTGGTTGATGAAGATTTAGATACTGATACTTTTAATGTTACTTTAAATACAGCACCTACTGGTCAAGTAACTGTAGAGTTTAGTGTAGTACTTGGTGGTGACGAATTCACTATAGATCAAACGCAATTAATTTTCGATGCTACAAATTGGAATATACCGCAAGCGGTCTTAGTAACTGGTGTTGATGATGCTATTGCTGACGGAGTTCAAGATTTTGTAATTGATGTATTGGTGGTAAATCCTATTAATGATCCAAATTATGAAGGATTAGGTACTACTGTTCAAGGTTTAAATTATGACAATGACGGTGGTGATAATGGTGCTCCAATAGTTGGTGAGTACAGGCTTGTAAACGTGCAGACGCAGAATACCATAAGAGCTGCAAATGGAGGTTTAATTCAAGAAACGAATTTAGAAACAGGCACTTATGATGGGTCACCTTACCAAGAATTTATGTTGGAAGATGTTGGGGATGGTTATTATGCCCTAAGAACTTTACATACGGCTGATCAATATTTAGATGTGCAATTTTCAAATACTGATGCAGGTGCTAATATTTGGCAGTATACTTTCAACGGTTCAAATGCACAGTTATGGCAAATTGTTGATGCAGGTAATAATACATTTCATATAATTAGTAAATTGAGTGGTTTTTATTTGACAGAAGCTGCAAACGGTAATGTTTATATTGATGCAGATAATGGTGGTGATATTTATAGATGGCAGTTTTTAAATACAGGTTTTGCTCCTGTAGCAATTTCATCTGCAGATATCCTAACAGGTAATGAAGACCTCACAGTACAATTTTCTAGTGCTGGTTCTACCGATGACAAAAATGATATAGTGTCTTATCTATGGGATTTTGGTAATGGTGATACTTCAAATGAAGCTAATCCAGAATACACATTTGAAGATGGTGGTTCATACGATGTTATTTTAACAATTGAAGATGGTGACGGTTATTCAGATGTTGCCGATGCTATAACAATTGCGGTTAATGGAGCACCTGTTGCTGTGGCATCTTCTGATTTGAATGGAGGTGAAGCTACTATTGATATTTCATTTACTGGTGATCTGTCTACAGATGACACAGGTATTGCGTCTTATTTATGGACATTCGAGCCAGGGGAAATATCTGCAGTTGCAAACCCAGTTTATACCTATACTTCTGCAGGAGTTTATAATGTTACTTTAACAGTAACCGATGCAGATGGTTTAGAAGATACAACTACATTAGAAATAACTATTACCGCGCCTAATCAAGCTCCGGTGGCAGTTGCATCTTCAAATGTTGCAGGTGGTATTGTTCCTCTAGAAGTTGTATTTACTGGAGATCAGTCTACAGATGATGTTGGGGTTGAATCTTACTTATGGACGTTTGAGCCAGGTGAAACTTCCGCAGATGTAAATCCAACTTATACCTTTAATGATATAGGTGTCTATACAGTAGAATTAACAGTTACCGATATAGAAGGGCTACAGAGTACAACGTCAATTGATATTACAGTAACAGCTGATAATCAAGCCCCAGTTGCGGTTGCTTCTTCTAATGTTATGACAGGTGATGCACCTTTAGAAGTACAATTTACTGGTGATCAGTCAACTGATGATGTAGGTGTAGTATCCTATTTGTGGACATTTGAAATGGGAGAAACGTCAATAGTGGCTAACCCAACGTATACATTTACTACAGAAGGTACTTATGTAGTTACTATGGTAGTAACTGATGCTGGTGGTTTGGAAGATGAAACGACTGTTGAAATTATAGTAACAGTAGACGAAACTCCTGTTGCCGTTGCCTCAGCTAGTGTGACACAGGGTGAAGCGCCTTTAGAGGTTCAGTTTACCGGTGATCAATCTGCAGGTGTTAATGATATTGTTTCATATGCTTGGGATTTTGGTAATGGTGATACCTCAACAGAGGCAAACCCAACATATACTTATGATACTCCGGGTACTTTTGAGGCAACATTAATAGTTACGGATAGTGAAGGGTTAACAGGGACATCTTCTATTGAGATTACTGTTGATGATGTTGTTGGAGATAATCCTACAGCTGTGGCTTCAGCTGATGCTACTAGTGGAGATGCTCCTTTGTTTGTTTCATTTACAGGAGATCAATCAACAGGTGTAAATGATATTGTTTCATACGCTTGGGATTTTGGTAATGGTGATACATCGACAGAGGCAAACCCATCATATACTTATAATACTCCGGGTACTTTTGATGCTATATTAATAGTTACGGATAGTGAAGGATTAACAGGAGCATCTACTATTGAGATTACCGTTGGTGGTGTTGCGGTTGAAAATCCTACAGCTGTAGCTTCAGCTGATGTTACTAGTGGAGAAGCACCGTTAGTGGTGTCGTTTATTGGAAATCAATCAACAGGTGTAAATGATATTGTTTCATATGCATGGGACTTTGGTGATGGTGAAACATCAACAGATGCAAATCCTACGTATATTTATAATACGCCAGGTACATTCATTGCAACTTTAATTGTAACGGATAGCGAAGGGTTGACCGGAACATCAACAATAGAAATTACGGTTACGGGTGGTGTTAATTTAGCTCCTGTTGCTGTTTTAACTTCCAGTGTTGAAGTTGGTGAAGCTTTACAGGAAATTACATTTACTGGTGATCAATCTAGTGATGATATAGAAATAGTTTCTTATGCTTGGAGTTTTGGTGACGGTGGTACTTCTGAAGAAGTTAATCCAGCTTATACGTTCACGGGGCCTGGTACTTATACTATTACCCTTATTGTTACGGATAATGGTGGTTTAACTGATGAGATTAGTATATCATTACAAGTGTTAAATGATAATACCGTTCTTGAAAATGATGATTTCGAAGTGGTATTATCACCAAACCCATCTGTTGATTTTGTAGAAGTTTCTTTTTCAGGAGACTTTAACATGGACGATGTAATTGGTTTAACGGTGCATGATATGAGTGGTAGATTAATAAGGAGATATATGCCAGAAGAAATAGCAGAAGATAATAAGTATAGAATTTCAACTGCAATTTTCAATAATGAAGTGTATGTGATAACATTGGTTATGACAAGTCAAGAACCAATTTCTAAAAGGTTGGTTATTAATAAATAATATAATTCTTAAATTAACACAATAAAAGTGGCTATATCTCGTAATATAGTCACTTTTACTTTTTATAATAGTTTATGAATATCAAAAATGATTTCTTTAAGGCATTCAGCTTTACGGTATTAATTGCTGGTTTATTCTTGTTATTTGCTTCTAAATCGTCGCCAATATATCCACTCAATGATTGGGTAGATGCCAACGCTATTTTTACGGTCGGTAAGAGTATGATGGATGGTAAAGTGGTATATAAAGATATATTTGAACAGAAAGGACCCACATTATATTTAATTCATGGTGTAGGCTCTTTAATATCTCATAATACATTTATTGGAATTTATCTGATGGAAGTTATTGCGTTTGCATTTTTCCTGTTTTTTGGAAGAAGAATATTTAGATTGTACTTCAATCCGCAGTTATCCAACCTGTCAACTATTTTATTGGCATTCTTCATGGTTAATGTAACTAATTTTGTTCATGGTGATAGTGCTGAAGAATATTGTATCCCGTTACTCGGAGCAAGTTTATTTTATTTAATAAGACATCTAAAAGAAGGTAATAGGAGTTTGATGTCATTTAAAATGTTGTTGGTTAATGGCATATTGGCCGGATCAGTAATTTGGATTAAGTACTCTATGATTGGCTTTTGGTTCGGGTGGATGTTAGTTGTACTTTTCACATTGCTTATCGATAAAAAAATATTTAGAGCTTTTCAGGCAAGTTTGGTATTTCTTTTAGGAATGGTGTTATCAGGTATACCATGGTTCATATATTTTTATTCTGTAGGCGGTCTTTCCAACTTTATTGATGTGTATTTTATAACGAATATAAAATACTATGCTAGTTCTAGCGGAATGTTAATGAATCTAGTAACCATAATTGGTAAAATTATACTTGTGTATTTTAGGCAGAATCCGGTGTTTGGTATTTTATTTCTTGTGGGTCTTGCTGGATTCACGATTACTAAAAAAGCGGAATCAAGCAAAATGGTAAAGTTGGGTATTTTAGTACCCTTCGTTTTTCTTTTTCTATCAGTTTATGGAGGCGGAATTCGATTAGATTATTATTTTCAAATATTCACACCCTTTATATTCTTGGGCATTTTATTTGTTTTGAAATTAATGCCAAGTAATCTGTTAAGTATAATTCAAAGTAAGGCAAACTATTTTGCAGTAGGTACTATTGTAATTTTATGTATAATAATGAATTTTAGGCACCATAATTCGTATATGCGTGATTATAATAAAGCTGATTTATTTCAATATCAATTTGCAGATTATATAAAAGAGTATAACAATCCAACGTTATTGAATTATATGTTTCTTGATATGGGTGTTTATAATACGGCTAATATTGAACCTACTACCTTTTATTACATGAAACATAACTTTGATTATGATGTATACCCTTTTGATGTAGATGCGCTTAATTCGTATGTAAGAAACAAAGAAATTGATTTTGTAGTATTACGGGCTAATACAGACAAACCTTATACTAACGAACTGTTAGAGGCAAATTATACATTGGTAATGGAGAAAAATCAATACTATGAAGAAGAAATTCATAGGTTCATGCTTTATAGGCTTAACGGTTTAGAAAAGTAAAGTCTCTATACAACATACGCTAAGCTAATTTTGTAAAAAGTTAAAATCCTCCTTCACCATGATTACATGGTAAAAGAGGATTTATAAATTAGTACCAAACCTTTTTATTCTCCTTCAATAATTATTGAGGCAATACAAGTTTAATAATTTCTAATTTTAATTATCCTTTTACAGACTCTACTGCGCTGTATGATTTTGAAAGGTTATTAAACTCTTTTAATAGGGAGTTTTTTCTTAACCTTAGTAGTATTATATTCTTAACAGCTTCGGTGAAAACATTGTTAGATAGCTTAGACTTTCCTGCCACACGATCGTGGAATATAATCGGTGTTTCACTTATTTTAAATCCTCTTAAGTATGCTCTATAAGTTAATTCGATTTGAAAAGCATATCCGTTAGAGATAATAGAGTCTAAGTCTATGGTCTTTAAAACTTCAACTGAAAAACATTTATAGCCTCCTGTTAAATCTCTAAACGGTAAACCTAAAATTACCTTAGAATATAGATTTCCTCCTTTACTAATTAGAATTCTATGCTTTCCCCAATTTACAACACCGCCACCTTTCATATATCTGGTGCCAAGAACCAGATCAGAGGTTTTTATTTTTTCAAGAAAGTCAGGTAAATATTTAGGGTTATGCGACAAATCTGCATCCATTTCAAATACATAGTCATAATTATTGCTTATGGCCCATTTAAAACCAGCTATATAAGCAGTACCTAACCCTTGTTTGCCTTCACGTTGTAAAAGATATAGTTTGTCACTGTAAAGCTCCGATTGTAGCTTTTTTACTAAATCTGCTGTTCCGTCTGGCGAATTGTCATCAACAACTAAGACATGAATTTTTTTATTTTGATCTATAAATTCTTCTTGAGCATATATTTGTTTTAAGATAACAGGTATGTTATCTATTTCGTTGTAAGTCGGTACAATGATTAAAACTTTATTTTTCATGATCTAGGGCTTTATGAATGTGTTCTGGGTATCTTCTTTGAAAGTTATAAATTTATTACCTAAATAATTTAGAACTGTAGCAAATCCAATTCCGATAACTTGAGATACTATTTTGTTATAAAAAACGGCATCACCTTCAAGTAAAAAACTCAAATTATTCGATAGAAAGTCACCAAAGCTTATGTTTTTATTTAAAAACCAAAGTGAGATTGATAGTATAATTAAGTTAGTTACTAAATTAAGGCTGCTTATACTTATGAATTCAAAGTATTTTTTGAGCTTTGTTTTATGTACAGCTCTATTTTTAAAGGTCCAAATAGAATTAAAATAATAGTTGCTGGTAACAGCAATTACAAACGCTAGTAGCGATGCTATTATAAAGTGTATTCCATATTTTACAAAAATAGTATAACAGCTAATATTGATGATGGTTCCAAAACCACCAACTACTAGAAATTTTAAAAATGCTGATTTTCGCAGGTCAATTTTCATTTCATAATATTTGAAGCGCAAAATTACGCCGTAACAAATAAAGAAATGAATTCTCCCACTATTAAAAATATTCGTTCAAAAGGGGTCAAAAAAAGTTTAAGGTAATCTTTAAGATAAAATGATGTAGTAAAAAGGCTATTTCTCTATCTTTCTTGTATTACCAATGTATTTTAGTTGTTTGTAGATGAAATAGTTATAAGCTTATTTGTTGATTTCTACATATTCTAATGTGCCATTAGTCGTAAATAATTTGTCGTTTAACGATTATTTAACTTCTTAAATTTAAGTGACAGAAAATAGCATAATTTTGAATTCCCCTATAATTATTAAAGGTCTTCACTGCTATGAAAAAGAATTACAGGGGTATAATTTTACTATCGATCACATTTGTTTTACTAACAAGTTTCGTTCCCTTATTTTTTGGACCAGGTCTAACAGAAGTTAAATCTTTTAACTTAGTTTTAGATACTAATTTTGACCCTTTACCAACAGGTTCAGAACCATACGATGTCGCATTCTTAAATTTAGATTTTGATACTCCTTTAAACTTTAATGTGGTACCTAATTCTAATAATATTGTAGTTGGCCAACGAGATGGAAAAGTCTTCTGGTTTGATGATAATGAGAACGTAGCCCAAAAAAGTTTATTAGTCGACTTGTCTTCTGAAGTAGGTGGTAAAGTATGGGATGGCGGTTTTTTAGGTTTAAGCATTCATCCACAATTTGGTGCTGGTACGGGTAAAAATTTCATGTATGTTTATTACACCACACAGTCTAGTGATAAAACTTTAGAAGGGCCATTGTCCTTCTCTTGTGGCTTAGAAAGGTTTCACGGCAATTATTTGGTGTTAGAGAAATTCGAGGTTGATGCTATATCTATGCAGTTTGTAGCTAATAGTAGGGCAACTTTAATTAAAAGGCGAATGTTCAATACTACCCATAGGGGTGGCGGTATGGAATTCGGTAATGATGGTTATTTATATGTCTCTACGGGTGATCAAGCAGCATATATCAATGCACAACAAATTACAGAAAATCTAGATGGTGGTGTACTTCGGTTAGATGTAGATATGGATCTCTCTAGAAGTCATGTGCCTTCACATGTTTTAGGTGTTGATGCTGGTAATTCTGATGAGTCTTCAGGTGTGCATTATACTATACCAAATGATAATCCATTTGTAAATGAGAGCGGTAATATATTTGGTGAATACTTCTCTATGGGTCATCGTAATCCACATCGATTAACTAAAGATAGCCAAACCGGTATATTTTATATTGGTGAGGTTGGCGAAGACAGTCATGAAGAGATAAATGTACTTTCTTCTGGTAAAAATTATGGATGGCCTCTTTACGAAGGATTTTCCGGTCCTAAGTATACTTGTTTGCCTGCATTATATAATAACATGCAACATACAAGACCTTTAGTTTCTTTTCCAAGAACAGATGCTAATGCCATTATTGGTGGCTATGTATATCGGGGTAATGCAATACCAGAATTAACAGGTAAATATATTTGTGCTGATTACGGTGTTGGTAGTGAAATTTGGGCGGTTGATACAAGTAATGGTAATTATGAACTTTTAGGCAACTTTGCACCAACTAATATTGTTTCTTTTGGACAAGATAAAGATGGTGAACTTTATCTTTTAAAACAGGGCGAAGATGTTAAGTTGTATAAGATGAAATCTAAATCACTTATAGAATCTGCTCCACAAACCTTAACAGAAACTGGTGTATTTATTGGAGATGTATCTAATTTAGAGGTTCGCGAAGGTTTTATCCCATATGATTTAATAGATTCTTTCTTTTCTGATGGTGCTATTAAAAGTAGATGGATGGCAATACCTAATGATGGGGTACACAATACTGCATCAGAAAAAATCAACTTTTCTGAAAATGGTAATTGGAATTTTCCAATTGGTACAGTACTCATCAAACATTTTGACTATCCTATAGATGAGAGAAATCCTAGCATAACCAGAAAAGTAGAAACTAGATTTTCTATTAAAAATACAGATGGTAATTTTTATTTTCTGACTTATAATTGGAATGACCAACAGTCAGAAGCTTATTTAGTAGATAGTGGCTTTGATGAAAGTATTTCTGTTACTGATGCCAACGGTTCAACGCGACAAGTTGATTGGCATTTTCCTTCAGAAGGAGAATGTTTAAGTTGTCATAATCCTTCCAGTGATGGAACCTTAGGTCCTCGAACTAGATATTTAAATAAAAATTATGATTATAGTGAACTAGGGGGTGCAATTGGTAATCAATTGGTGACGTTAAGCTCTTTAGGTATATTAGATCAGTCTATTACAGATACTGAAACTTGGGAATATATAACCCATACCTCTATAAAAGACTTGAATAGTAATTTAGAAGATAGGGCAAGATCATATTTAGATTTAAATTGTGCTTATTGCCATAATCCAGATACAGATAATAGAGCAAATTTTGATTTACGTCTTAATCGAACATTATCACAAACAGGATTGTTGACAGCAGGTGTAAATGAATCTCTAAATATAGACTCAGAGGAGAAAATATTATTTGAAGGTGAAGCATTAAAATCGATAATTTATCACCGTACCGCCAGTATTCAACCGGGTATAATGATGCCGCCTTTAGCTAAAAATCAAGTAGATGAAGAAGGTATTATCTTATTAGAAAACTGGATCAATAGTCTTATTCCTTCTGTAAATCCTCCAAATTCTGGAGTTTATCGTCTAGTAAATGTTTTTACAAATAATTCACTTCAGGCAATTAATGGTGGTATTGGTAATACTGTGAATATTGTTAGCCAAGGTTATCAAGAAGAAGAATGGCAACAATTTCAATTCGATAATGCTGCTGTAGGTTATTATGAATTTAAGGCTATTCATAGTGGTAGATTTTTAGATGTTGCAGGTTTCGGCCCAATGACTGGTAGTAATGTTTGGCAGTATGATGGAAATGGTTCTGATGCGCAATTGTGGGAGGTCATAGATGCAGGTGAAGATTCTTACTATATCGTTAATAAAAGAACTTCAATGTATTTAAAAACATTGGCAGATGGTAATGTTATTGTTGCCGCAAATGATGGTTCGGATAGCATAAAATGGAGATTTGAAAGCACAGAAAATTCACCTGTAGCTAATGCCTATCATTATCGACTGAATGCAGCTGGTCCTTCAGTAGTCTCTAGCGACAGCGGTCCCGACTGGGTAGCTGGCGCAACCGGCAACGGCACCTTCAATGGTGACGGTTATACGGTAACGGCAGGTAATGTCGGCGGCGCGAACCCTGTACTTGATTATAGTTTGCGCGACAGTTCCATACCTTCTTGGATGGATGCCGCTACATATACATCCAT
>NZ_FQZX01000003.1:164088-406400 GCF_900142175.1 Maribacter aquivivus
GACGGGGAACTGGATGTTACCTTCCTTCACGGTACTGAGAATACATTGGTCAATGCCATCGAAGTGAAGAAAATGATCAGTGTAAGTTCAAAAACTCGTTTTGTAATTAATGAAACAATTAACAAATTTGATTTCTCTATTAGTCGTAATCCTATTACCACAACAGATCAAATTCAATTATCAATTGTGAGTCCGAATGAAGTAGCGGGAATAATCAAAATTTATGGATTGGATGGTAAATTAATAAACACTACTAAAGTCAAGTTCAATGAAGGTAGAGATGAAGTAGTGCTTCCTAATTTAAACTTACAGCAAGGCTACTATTTGGTGCAAGTTGAGAATAATGGTGCGTTCATACTTAGAAAGATATTGATTAATTAGTTGTTTTAATTCAACTGATAAAAGTGTAACATTTGTCGTATAAATTGACAATTAGTAGACATTTAACTACTTTGTTGGCAAGAAATTTTATATTTGAATTAGAATTTAAAATACTTTTTTGTGAAGTTGTGCTTTTAGTGAATAAAAATAAGCTGAAGTACTCCCTAAATAACAGTGTTTAATTCTATGTATTAAAAGTAATTGTCATAACAATTCTTTTAGATTTAAAACGTTCTATTTTACAAATTAACCATACATGCAGTCTACTCAGACCTACAAATTAACTGTACAAGCGTTAGATTCAGAAGAAATATTAGATTTATATTCGAAATCTTTAGATAGTCTAAACTGTGTTTGCCCATATTATGCTTACGAACTTTTATTAAGTGATGAAAATGAAATTCAAAAACTTCATTTTTTCTCATTTAATGATGAAGATGGTTCTTTGCTAGCTATTATGCCTTTCTTGGTACGCGATATCATTATCAATGATGAGAATACGGGTCTAAAAGATGTAAGTAGTCCTTGGGGTTATAATGGTCCATATTTTAAAGAAAATGCTAGTTCTGATTTAAAAACGAAATTTTGGAAGCAAGTTGACGAATGGTATGCTAGTGAGAACATCGTAACAGAATTTGTTCGTTTTAATTTATATGGTCATTATTCAGAATATACTGGTGAAACAGTACACACGCTACTAAACGTTAGAGGAAATATTACAGATTGGGAGCAGTTTTGGTCTAATTTAAAATCGAATACTAGAAATCAATTTAGAAAAGCTGAGAAATTAGGTCTTTCTTTCAAATTGGTATATAAAGACATAGAAAAGGAGCACATAGCTGCTTTTTATGATTTATATATAGATACTATGGATCGTAGAGATGCAAAAGACTTTTTCTACCATAAATTAGATTATTTCGTTCATTTATGGGAAATGAATAAAGATAAATGTGCTATTGGTTTAGTTTATAAAGATGGTGTAGCCATTTCTACTGAATTATTTCTTTTAACACATGATACTGTATATTCATTCTTAGGGGGTACAGATGCAAATTATTTTAAGCTAAGACCTAATGAGTATTTAAAAATTAATGCCATACAGTGGGCGGGTGAAGCTGGTTTTACCTATTACAATATCGGTGGTGGTTTGTCTAACAGTAAAGAAGATAATTTATACTTATATAAAAGAAAATATTTTCCTTTAGATGAAGATGTAGATTTTTACACTGGTAGAAAAATCTTAGATGAAAAAGCCTATGATAAGTTGGTGGCCATGAATAAGTCAGATGCTGATATTGTAGCTTCTAAAGACTTAGCTAATGGTTATTTTCCTAAGTACCGAATGTAATATTTAGGGTTTTATGGAAAAGGTTCTTAATAGTAATTTTATTAAAAATGGCTGTTTTAAATTGTTCTAGAGTATAGAATTTCCTCTTATTTCCAATGTGCGTCTTCTTTTAATAGTTTGGCAGGATGCCCGCCTATTAAGCAGTTCTTTTGCTCAAACCTTCCTTTTACTATAGAATTACTGGCTACTATACTGCCATCAGCAATGTAAGATCCTTTATAAATTTTTACACCACAACCGATCCACACATTATTACCTATATAGATATCTTTTGTTCTTGGTACCTTCTTAGGGTTTTTGACTTTTTTTGGATAATATATTTCATGAAAGTCTTCATCTAAAAACTGACAATCCCAAGATATGGCACAGTTGTCACCAATACTGACTTTGTGTACTACGACCATTTGGGTATAAGAATTCATATAGCCGCCTTTACCAATCTCTAAAACACCACCTTCTCTTACATCTATCTTACAGCCTTTTCCAATCGAAAACCCACCTTTAAAAATAAGTTGACCACTAATGTTTAAAAAAGTTTTTTCCGTGGGAGTGGCAAAATTTACTGTTCGTAAACCTATAAGAACTCTTTTACCTTTAGTGGTTATATTTTTGTTACCGTAAATTTTAACCTTGGGGTATAGAACAATGTTCTTTTTGTGAACGAGCTTGTAAAATAAAGAATACAATACCACTTTTATAGTGCTAATGTTCCCTTCATCGCAAACTTCTTTAAGTTTGAGGTATTGATTTTTCATTAATATTGGCTAGTGGATAGCAAATATATAAATACCAAGAGGTATTTTAAAGTAATTCTTTATAAACCTCCAAAGTATTGTTGATCATTTGCGTTTTTGTAAACTTTTCTAATGCTGTTTTTCTAGCCGCAACACCTAATTTACTACGTAAATCTTCATTTGTCAGTACTTTTTCTAAAAGCTTCGCTAGTGCAGCTTCATCATCCATTGGGAAAATAAATCCGTTTTCACCATCGGTAATTTGATCATAAGCGCCATTAGAATTTGAACGAATAACACAGCAGCCACCCATCATAGCTTCTACGGCAACTAATCCAAAAGTGTCTGAGCGTGAAGGAAGTACAAAAACATCGAATAGTTGATAATAGGGCTTAGGATCTCTAAACGACAGAATTGTTATTTGATTTTGTAGCCTATTATCTTTCAAAAAAGTGTCAAACCACTCTTTTGATCCATTAGATTCATAATCACCTAAGAGAACAATATGTATTTTTTCTTTTAGTTCGGGCGATAGGTATTTACCAATGGCGTTGGCTAAAACATCTTGCCCTTTCATTGGGGTAATTCTACCAACCACACCAATTATAATTTTATCTGTTGGTATATGTTCTTTTTCTTTTAGGGCAACTAATGTAGCGGCATCTTCTACTTCTGCAAATCGCTCATCTATACCATGGTATACCATACGTATACTTTCTTCTGGCGAATGCATAACACGCTCGGTAAATTCTTTAGAACCTTCACTTACTGCAATCAGTAGGGTAGGGTGCTTGTATCTGAAATTAGGTGTTATGGTGTCTGCATGGACTGTAGAGACACATTTTTTGCCCAAAAGCCATGGTACAAATGTCATATTTGGCGAATGGCAGTGAATAACATCGGCATTTATTTTTTTTACTTGTAACATTACCTTCGAAAAGCTGAGAATGGTTTGTATTCCCTTTTTAATAGCATTTCCTTTAGGTTCTTTAAAATAATGCATGTGTACCCCAAGATGCTGGAATTCACTTTTAAGGTTGTCAAAAAACTCGGTATTATTTGAAGATTTTATTTTATAACCACTGGTTAAAATATGAACTTCATGCCCCTTCTCTACCATACCTTTAGTTAAATCTAAGATATTGGTAGCAAGCCCATCTTTACCAAATCGCATTACAATAAAGAGAATTTTCATGAGATAGGTTGAATATGTTGAAATTCAGGTTGTCTTTGACGAATAAGGTCCATGGCCTCAGTAGTTGGGTTGGCATTAGGGTCAACTTCAATATCTGCAGATTTTATAACTTTTTGAAAAGTCATCCATAGAATTTTTACATCATTAGCAAAACTTAAATTTTCGACATATTTTACATCGTTTTCAAATTTGCTTTCCCAAGTAATTAAATTTCTACCAGATACTTGCGCGAGACCTGTAATACCTGGTCTTGCAACAAATCTTTTACGTTCTTCAGTAGTGTAGTAGGGTAGGTATCGTATTAAAAGTGGTCTAGGCCCTATTAAACTCATTTCACCCTTGATCACATTCAATAATTGTGGTAATTCATCTATTGAAGTTTTACGAACAAATACGCCAAGAGGTGTTAAACGTTCACTATCAGGTAATAAGTTGCCTTCAGCATCACGTTTGTTATTCATAGTTTTCAATTTCAAAATCGAAAATATCTTTTCGTGTCTACCAGGTCTTCTCTGAACAAAGAAAGGGCTTTCTTTAAAACTGATGGCTAATATAATTGCGGTTATAACTACAATAGGTAAAACCAAAAGAAAGCCAAATAGGGCAAGAAAAAAATCTAAAGGTCTTTTAAAGTATTTTTTATACATGATATTATTTATTAGAAGTAATCCAATTATTAATTGTTGTGATGATATAGTTTAAATCGGTAGTATCAAACCTATAATCCATATGAATATTCAGCAAATAGGTATATTCGGTGGTCAAATCGTTTGTGGGCCATAATAATGCCGGGTAAATTTGATTTGTTACCAAGTGCTTTTTTAATTCATTTAAAGTGTCTAAGCTTTTGAAAGCTAGTAATAACCCAAAAGGAGCTTTTGTTTCGTGACGCACTATTTTAAAAGTATCGCTTTTTTTAAGCTTTGGGTAGGTATAATCTACATTCTTTTTTTTGAAACTATTAAAGTCGGTATGTATATATTGATTGATAAAAGCTGCATGAGCTGCTGAAACTTTATAGACTTCATAAATAGAGCGTACCATCAATTCTCCATTCATGTACTGCTCTAAATAACGTTCTTTTTGCCCATTTTTAGTACAGGTAGCTTTTAGTTCCATTGAGCCTATAATGGTATCCCAAGCTTCGTTCATTGGGTTTTCACCAGAATAACTGTCAAAAATATCAGAATTATTTAGGCTAATATCACTTTTAGACGCTTTAGGTTTCCAGGCAATACCACCCATTGGTATAGGTAATGTTTTACGTAACGATGCAAAACAAAAGTCAGCTTTACTGTTTAAGCTACCTTCGCTTAACCAACCATGCGAATGGTCTTCAATGATAATTGGTCTATCGCCCTCTGGTATATCTGTATTTTTTAATCCCCAGTAATTATTGACCATCACCAAATCTTTGGTAGACTTAAATTGGGTCCAATCAATTTTTGATTCAGGATCGAAAGGGTCAACATAATAATATTTTATGCTCTCAAATTCATGATTCATCCATTCTTTTACAAACGGGCAATAGTATTGAGGCATCCAAATAGTACCTATAGGGGTAGCTGCTTGAATTCTTTTAATTAAATATTTAAGTGCATACCTACCGGCGTAGAAAAGTATAGTCTCACCAAAATTAGGTGTACTTACTTGGGGCAACTTTCTGCCGTAAGTGCCTTCTATAAAAGATCCGTAACCAATAATCTCTTTTTGCATAGTACAAAGAAACCAAATTCAAATGATAGTTAATACCGTATTCGAAGAAGTTCTAATTTAATTGTTGAAAGGAATAAATAATTATAAAACTATAAAAGTATATGTGTCTTAGTTGTTTTTAAGTAACGCTTCATATTCTTTATGCAAAAGTTGCCAAATCAACTTTTGATCGTATCTGTCTATTATCATTTGTCTGCATTTATCTGATGAATAGCTATTTAAATCTCTTTCAATAAATTCAGATATCGCTTTTTCAAGTAATGGGGTATTTTTTACAGGAACAATAACTCCATTTTCACCAGAAATAATAATTTCGTTACTACCATTAATATCACTGACAATGACAGGTACTCCCATAGCTCCAGCCTGCATTACTACATTTGGGAAGCCTTCTCTATAACTTGGAAAAATCATAGCATCAGATATCGCCAAATACGGTCTAACATCTTCGATCCAGCCTGCCATTTTAATTTTTGGATGTGTATCTAAAATTTCTTCAGTTTTTGGCTTAATAGGGTCTAGGTCCTTTTCAGGTGTACCGCCTACAATTAACGTGACATTATCAAACTTAGTGGCAACTTCAACAAAAGCATCTACTAGTTCGTGAATTCCTTTATCATTTACTATTCTGCCTAGAAAGATTAAAACAGTCTCTTCTTCGCCTATGTTTAATGATTTTCTTAAGTCGTTTTTTGCTTTTTCAGAGAAGAGTGCGGGGTCAAAATGTTCTATACTTACCCCGTTAGAACTGCCTTCACCTATAACTTTTAATTTACTCGGTTTGGTGAATTTTTCCTGTTTTACAAAAGCATCTAAACCTTTTGAGTTAGGGTATACTTTTGTAGCACAAGCATACGTTATTTTTTCTACTACATTTAATAGAATTCTTTTTTTCCCTGTAGCTTCCATTAAAGGCAAGCCTGCAATGGTATGTAATCTATTGGGTACACCTGCTAATAATGCAGCTAGAAGCCCTAAAGTACCAGCCTTAGGCGTGTGGGTATGTACAATTGCTGGTTTTTCTTTTCTAAAAAAAGTATATAGTTGCCAAACTGCCCTTAAATCCTTGAAAGGGGTGATTTTTCTGGTCATGTCTATACCTTTAGTACGTACCCCCTCTATTTCGGTAACTTCAGCTAATACCGGGTCTTTTGATGATACACCAATAATATCATAGAATTGGTTCATATAAGACAATTGCCCCTTAAGTAATATTTTAAGAGATGATGCTACTGTAGTAACTCTAATTATTTTTTTATTGGACATGTAACGTTATTCTAAATATTTAAAACATTATCTAGCACTGTGAATATAACTGTTGATGACGGTCGTATATTTTATCGATGTCAAATTCTGTATGTACTTTAATTTTAAACTTCTGAGCTTTTTGTTGTGCTTTTTGATAATCAGACATCAAATCTATTACTTTTAAGTGAAAGCTGTCTAATTCAGCTAGATATCCTGTGGTGTCATCTAAAAAATCCGGTATACTACCAACGGGGGTTGTAATTACAGGTAGACCAATAGATCCTGATTCCAATATAGAAATAGGCATCCCTTCCCAAAGAGAAGGCATAATTTGAGCGCTGAAATCTTTTAAAATATCAGGTACATCATTTCTAAAACCCATAAGTTCTATATGGTCTTGTACTTTGAGTTCATCTATTTTATGAATCAATGAATCTTTTAGCGGACCGCTTCCTAGAAAATATACCTTAAAATTGGTATATCCATTATCTTTTAACTTTACTACCAAGTCAGGTATAAAAAGTGGATTTTTCTGTTCTGTTAAGCTTGCTAAAAATAAAAATTTAAATATTTCAGGATCATTCGGTATAAGTTCTTTACTGTTTTTAAACTTAATTAGGTTAATTCCATTAGGCAGTATTACTCCTTTTTTTAGATACCATTTTTCTCCTCTATCAGAAAAAATAATGTCTTTAGCCCTTAATGGTTTTGTTATAAATAACAACCATCTACGCATAACGCTACTTACAATATTGTTATGTAAAGTGAACACAATCTTTAATGAAAAACCACTTAGTTTTAATAATATGGCCACCCATAGCGCATGAAACATATGGCAATGAACCACAGGCTTTGGTTTAAAAGGTGTTAGAATGCTCTTTAGTTTTTTAAGACCTTGACCAAGCTGAGAAAATGAATCAATGTTTAAGAATTCGCACGTTATGCCTAGTTTGGTAAACTTATGTTCAATGTCATTTAAGCTTGTAACAGAAATGACTACGACTTTTTTATTATCATTCTTAGCTCTTTGGCTTAGGTCTAAAACCAAATGTTCAGCGCCACCACCAGATAGACCAGTTATAATATGAATGTTATAGGTCATTTAGTTATTGGTTTTACTTAAAAATAGATTCTCATAATCTGCAATAATCTTACTTTCATTATATCTAGAAACTACAGCATTTCTTACTTCAGCTAAATTCCAATCTTTACTGACTGCATGCACAATTTTATCTAAATATTCGTTTTGATCTTCAGCAATAAAACCATTTACATCCTCAATTATTATTTCATTTATACCACCAGGGGCGTTAAATGCAACCACAGGTGTGCCTACTGCACAACTTTCTAATAACACATTAGGGAAACCTTCAACAAAAGAACCTAATAAAAAGATATCATGCTGCTGTAGCAGAGTAGAAACTTCGTTAGAAAATGGAATGTGGGTTACTTTATCGGCTAGGCCATATTGTTTTATAACACTAAAAATTTCATCTTTTAGTTCTCCGTTACCAACGATAGTATAAGAGAAAGGTATTTTTAAATCTTTTAGAACTTCTAAGATTCTTAAATGCCCTTTTCTGCCAGAAAGACTACCTACGGTTATTAGTTTGACCGGCTCACTCTTGTCACGTAATTCTGTTTTTAGTTGGTATTTATCGGAAATAGGATTGTTTATAATAGCAATTTTATCTTCTGGAAAATTAGATAGTTGTTTAATGTCTTCAGCCATATCTATAGATTGGCATACCATTACATCTAATTTGTGCATTAAATATTTATTGAGCCAAGGTGGTAAAGTTGCTTTTATATGTTGCACCTCTGCTAACTTACTTATCACATTTACTTCTCTACCAATAAAGATAGTCTTTGAGAAAAATATTTTGCACAGACCCAGCATTATATTTACATGACCAATGGTGCCAAAAACAATATCTGGTTTTCCATTTTTTATAGTTTTATAAACTGTGCCAAAACTTCTAGAAACCCTGTCGTGATTTAGAAATACTACGTTAACATCTGGTACTTTAAATGTAGCATCTTTATTGGATCCTATGACGAAAAGGGTGGTGTCAAATTTAGATTTGTCAATTTTTTGTGCAACAAAAGACACTACACGTTCAGCTCCTCCAGCTCTAAGTGACGGTATGAAAAAGAATATTTTAATTTTATTTTTACTGGAGTTCAGCATATCTGAAATATTATAATATTTATGTAATTAGGTTTAATTATTCTTTTGGTATTTAGTTATTCAATTCATTTTAAATAGCAAATGTTTTTGAAACACTTATACTATACCAAAATGTAAAAATCATTTTTAAAATGATAACTACACTCGTGCAAATGGCAATACCTAGAATACCATAATACTGTATAAATACATAATCTAAAATTATGTTTAAGATTAAAGCGACTAGTGATGAATATGCCATAAACGCATTTTTATTGATACTAGTTAAAAAATTAACTACAACCATACCGCAAATTGTGAATGGAGTGTGTATCAGAAATATCTTTTGCATGGTAGAAACTATAGTTGAATCTTCAGAGGTGAATTTATTTCTCTCATAAAATAGTTCAACTAGAAAATCTGAAAATAAAATTCCTACAATTGCACAGATGGTAGAAACTATAAATAAAAGTTTCACCATTTTTAAGTAAGAATTAAAAGCTTTTCGTTGATTGTCAATAAACATGCTTGAAAATTTGGGTAATAAAACATTGTTTAAGGCCACTACTAGAATACCGATTAAAAATGCAGGAATCTTTTGTCCATAATTAATAGCCGCAATTGAACCTACAAGTAATTGGGCAGCAAAATACTGATCAACGACACTATTCATACCTGTTAAAAAACCAGACGAGACTTTCGCAGGTACTTGTTTAAGCATTAATTGAACGTTGTCATCTTTTATGTTCGGTTTAGAAATAGAAATAATATTTTTTTGTAAGCAAATAAAAATTAAAAATAGTATGCCCAATACAGAACCCACTAGTGTACCTATTGCGAGAACATTATAACCTAGTTCTTCTTTGAAAAAAGCAAGAAATAAAATCGTGATTATTGGAATAAAAAAACTAGGTAAAGAAGAATAAACAAATTCTCCTTTAATATTCAACATTCCAGATAGAAGAGATGAAATGCCCCATAAAAATATACATGGAGCCAAGAAATAAAACTGAGACTTAATCATTGAATAAAAAAGCTCATCATGATTAGGAAAAAGGGTTTCTAAAAAAATATCTGTTATTAGGTATGCAATTAAAACAAATATTGCTGATGTTACTATGGTAATTAAAAAACCGGTAGCTTGAAATGAAGCAGGATTTTTTCCTCGCTTTAACTCTGCAACATAATTTGGAATAAACACGCCTTTAAATGCGCCTAAAAAAACATTTTGAATAAAACCAGGTACTAATATAGCAATGAAGAATGTGTCTAATATTAATGAAAGGCCAAAACTAGAAGCAATATAGGTTTCTTTGAAAAAACCCAAAAATTTACCTAATAATGTAATGCTTGCTACAATAAGTAAATTACGAGCAGTACTATTATTTTTGGAAAAGATGTTTTTTATAAACTGTTTTGGATTCAAATTCAATATTTAATCAATAAATTTTTATTTTTTTGGAATATATTTTAACGGGAGTATTATTTACCATTTAAAACCCTTTAAATAACGATTTATTGTAATTATTAAGAAATAACTATCATTTGAAAATTTTGAATTATTCTCTTTAAGTATTATGCTTCTATTGTATTAACCTTAAGGTTAATTAAATCTTCTTGTTTAGAAGTTTCCTTTACCTGAATATGTATCCATAATAAAATAAAAAGTGAATAGTTAGATGTGAGAAAATTATGATTTGTCATTAAAAATAAACTAAGACCTAGCATCATCATTAATAAATGTGGTTTATCATTGAAAACTTTATAACTTTCAAAAAATAGCCAAATCATATATACAAGAAATATTGTTATCGGGATAATTCCACCTTCACCCCATATTAAGAGATAAGTATTGTGAACACCAACTGGTGGTGCAATACCAGAGCCAAGAAATGATTGATATCCATTACCCAATATCGGTTTGTTTTGCAATGCGTCATAATATCTGCTCCATGTATGCCATCTAGAATCTTTGTCAATGCCTTTTGATTTTGATTCATTACCTGTTAGAGATGCGCTTATCTGTTCCAATCTTGGATTTTTAACGGGAAGAAATTCATTATATATAAGTAGTGAACTAAGTATTCCAAAACCTATTGCTAGCATTTTAATATTTTTAATACTTAGTTTAATTGATAGTATATTTATTAATATCCATGTGATTACGAATGTTCTTGAAAGTGTAAAAAGACCTAAAAGTGTAAAGGCTGCTTTACCAACGATTTTATAGACTTTTGGCAATAAAAAAGAGGCTGAGAAGCCCATAAGACAAATAAGACCTCCATTGTTGGGGTCTAAATAAAAACCACTATACCTGCCATAATCAGCCTTAGGGTCATTAAATAAAAACATATTTCCTAAAATTGATAATGCTCCAATCATTAAAAACCACCACATTTCAATTTTACTAGTTTTTTTTAAAACTTCATAGCCACCCCATATCACAATGAAGTATTTAATTGCGATTACAAGAAAAAATCTAAAATCGGGCATATACTGTTGGTCAACTAGACCAGATATTAAAAAGTAGGATAAACCAAGTAGTAACATACCCTTACTATTACCACTTTTGCCATTGATTACAACATATAGGACTAATAAAGCATAAGATATGTAGCTAATCAAGGATGAAATTGAGCCATTCATATATGTTAAAAGAAAAGCAGGTAAATTCCATAGAAAAAGTCCTAAGATTAAATATCTTAGAACTGGTAAACTATTTTTCTCTTTGTCTAAATTACTTGTCATTGATAGTAACTATTGGTTAACAGATAAAATTAATTTTTCCCACTTTTCTAAAATAGCGTTCAATCCATAATTTGAAACAGATTCTGGACCTTTTTTTGCTATTTTAAGTCTAAAATCAAAATCGTTTATTAATAATTCAAGACCTTCTTGCATAGCTTTGCTATCTTGATCAGTAATTAATAAACCGTTGCTATTGTTTGTAATTAATTCACTCGGACCTGAAGTGCAATTATAAGAAATGCACGCCATTCCGTTAGATAATGCTTCCATAAGACCCATTGGTAATCCTTCAAATTTTGAGGGTAGGGCGAAAATTTGGGAATCTTGCATAATCTTATCTATCGCTTTTACGAAACCTAAAAATTTAACCTGTTTTTGTATTTCTAAATCAAAAGAAATTTTTTGTAATACTTTTAATCCCTTTTCTCCATCACCAGCAATTACTAAGTTCCAATCTTTATTTTTTTTAAGTATAGGGGCTGAAATGTGTAAAATTTGATCAAAGCCTTTATTTTGATATCTATTCAAAGAACCTACTACTAATATGTTTTTTTTTCTTTCTTCGAAAGACTTAATTTCAGTAGGAATTATCAATGGATTAGGCATAATTTCAACATTTGCCTTGAAATTTTCATAATATGGTTTGTCAAATTTTGTAAGTACTGTAGTTACATCAGCAAATCTATAGAAATACTTTCTAATGATGTCTTTTTTTCTGGTAGAGGGGGCTGTATGATTTGTGTGTTCGGAAATTATTAACTTAATTGAATATATTTTACTAACAATTATTGCCGTTAAGTTGTTTGATGGTAAAAATGAAATTAAAATATCTGGTCGTTTTTCTTTTTGTTTGTAATAGGTGAAAAGATTTTTTATCGAGCGTATTGTTTGATTTTTATTGTTACCACCATGTAGTTTTACACGATTAATATTTGTAGATAGTTCGTAATCCTGTCCTTCATGAAAAGTAATTAATTCTACTTCATGATTATTAACAAGACCATTCGCTATTGTTGACATGACGCGTTCTGCACCACCACCAATAAGAGAAGGTATTACGAAATGTATTTTCATTTTGGAATTATAATTTTAAACTGCGAATATAGAACCTACTTTAGGAATATTCCTATAGTAATTGTTTAAACGCATTTTATGGCGACAAAATTATATAATGTGATATATTAATCTTACTACTATTTAGTAATTAAAAATAGCTATAGTGTGTTTATGGTTTATAATTAATATTTTCGTTATTTATTTATATAAAATGTTGAAAAATTTACTTCCTGTTTTTAATTTAATCGAAGAGGAAATTTATAAATACAAATTTACTGTATTTGTACCTGTATATAATGCAGCGGAAACCATTAGCTTAGTTTTTGATTCTTTAAATGCTCAAACCTTTAAGGATTTCGAAGTTATTATTATTAATGATGGATCTTCTGATAATTCTCATGAAGTTATAAATAGTAAATTACCGGATTTGAGTTTTGACCATACTTATATTAATAACATTGTTAATGTAAACAAATTTGGTATATTATTCGAAGCAGTTGAAAAAGCTAAAGGTGAGTTTTTTATAATTCATGATTCTGATGACCAATGTACATCAAATGCTTTAGAAACATTTTTACGGCAGTATAATTCAATACCCAGCGAATTAAAAGACAAGATAAGTGGTGTTACATGTAAATGTAAGAATCAATTTGGAGAGGAAATAGGTGCGAAACTACCAGCAGATCCTTTGTATAGTAATACTTTCGAAAGTTCAATTAAATATGGTCTGTCTTTTGAGAAATGGGGCTTGGTAAAGACCAGGCTACTTAAGAGTATAAAAATCGATAAGTTTATTGTAGGTAAAGGAATGATTCCAGAAAGCTTTATTTGGATGATTTTTGCAAAAAATAAGTTTCTAACTAAATATTGTTCTGATGTAATTAGAATTTATTTTGTAGACAATCAAAACAGTTTGTCTACATTAAAGTATGATAAAAAAGCTCTTGGAATGGGTTTATATGCCATAATGTTCATGAATTATTTTTATGAGGATTATTTGCTAGTTTATCCAAAACACTTTATAAAAAGGCTTGTGTCTCTTTTAATGGCAAGCAAATATTTAAAGTACACTTTTAAAGACTATTATCAGAGTATAGATTCTGTGATATTAAAAATTATATTCTCTGTACTTTGGCCTTTTAAATCTTTCTTATAAAAAAATAACCTTGTTAATAATTATATTAACAAGGTTAAAAAATCCTTTTATTGAAATATACTATTAATTTATTTTGAATCTACTTGATTCATATATTCTTCAATATTTTCATAACCGTCACCATCAAAGTCACCTTTGTAACTTTGATTTAGATTTCCAAATGTTCTAATTTCCCAAGCATCAGCCATTCCATCATTATCTGAATCATAAGAGTTTGGTCGTGAATTGGAAGGAATATTAGGTAAAATCCATTCACTTACTTGGTGCCAGGTTTTTTCAGTTCTATTAGCTACAATATCTAATAGCTTACTGTCATTGGAATCTAAGAATACTTGAACCTCGCCACTGTTGTCTAAGAATTTATTAGCACCAATATTTCTATCTACAATCATTTCATTATAAGTTTGCTGAGCTGTATTTGGAGTTAATTGGTTTGGGATATTATTATGGGCATGTTTCGAATTGGTAAAAAAGGAATCCGAAAGTTTATTTTCTCTTTTGTAAAAATCTACCCAAATACTTGTGTTGTCAGAATTTGCATTAGAATAATAATTAAAACCTTCATAACTGTTACCTTCAGTAAAAATAACAGGATACTTGTTTAGACCTAATTCTTGATGAGCATGGCTAACTGTCGAATTACTTGCAGGTCTACCATGCCAATTGCCAATATGATTAAGGTTTAACTGATAATATGTATTCATCATTTTAGATGGTGAATCATAAATTAAATTATTAATTACTTCAGCATTACCATTGTAACTTATATTTGGTGTTCGATTTCCTCCAATAATAGCATTATTATTAAAGCTAACGTTATCGACAAAATTTTCAGGATTGTTTGGTTTGTTAGAGTTTACACCAATTGCAACATTAGTGTGACCATCAGCAAGAAGGCAGTTCTGTATGGTCAAGTTATTTATGCCATTACCCTCCGCAACTACAATTTCGTCTATGTAAGCACCCACAAGTTTGTCATATGAAAAAGATGCACTACAATTTGATAACATTATATTTTTACCGCCATAAAACAAGAAAGCCCAAGTATATGAATCATCATCTGCAATTCCGTCTATATTTCGTTTGATACCATCCTTATCATAAATTGGTCTACTTCTTAAATATCTAAATATTAAATTTTCGTTATCACCATGTCGTCCATCCAGTCTGAAAGAACCACCAGTTAAAGTAATACCTCCTTGTGGTGCCGATTGACCAAATATTGTTTTATTATTTACGCCATACATTCCATCATAACCAAATTGTGCCTGAGTTCCTCCTACACCTAATTCAATATTACCTGAAATGTTAAAAACGATATAGCCAACATTTTCATTTTGCATTGCCGGGAATAATCCGCCTTCGTAATATTCATCTTTGCCATTTTCTGCTGGAAAATAGGTTAAAGCTTTATTTCTGTCTAGTGTATTGATTATTGCTAAAGCTTTTCCTCTTCCTCCTGTAGCATTAGAGCCACCACCATAGGCGCTAGGGAATGCTTTTACAGGTCCGTTATCATTAACTGATATAGTTACAGTTGCTTGTTCTTCAGTTCTTTCACCAGTTTCCTCATTAACTACTTCTGCAGTATAGGTGAAAGTATCTTCCTCAGGTGCTGGAGTTGTTTCCTCTGGAGTTGTTTCTTCTGGAGTTGTTTCTTCTGGAGTTGTTTCTTCTGGAGTTGTTTCTTCTGGAGTTGTTTCTTCTGGAGTTGTTTCCTCAGGGCTGGTATCGTCTCCAATTTTATAAGTTAAAGTGTTGTCATCATTGATAGTTACAAAACCATTAATAGGTGATGATGTCTCTATGATAGTGATATTGCTATTAGAACTTACATTATCATTATTTAAAACATCCATTAAAATGGTAGTTTGACCTTCGGCCATATAAAAACTATCATTAATTAACAACGCATTTTCAAATTGAGTATCATCGGTAGTAATTACATACTCAGATAATAAATCGGCATCTTTACTGCAGGAAAATAGAAATAAGGTGGCAAAAACTGACAGGGTCAATTTAGTGGAGAAACGAATGAACTTTGACATAAGTAGGTAAATTGCTTTTGAATTAAAAATAATTACTATTTGGGTTACAATAATAATCTAATAATTTAATTGGTCGATGAAATAACTGTTATTTTCGATGAACTGCATGTATTGTTTTGGGGCACCTGATGTTCAACGTTGTAAATCAATTTTTATTTCTGTAAATTAAATTATTCGATTAAAAGAATTTTAAACATTCAATTATTATTTATAACCCTATGGTTACGTTCCTTCTTAGATGATTGGATGTTTTTGATCGATGAACTACACTGTTTTTTTTAAAAAATCGACCAAATACTCATTTTCTTAACATCCAGCTAACATTTTTAAGAATTTTTCTAATCCGTTAGCTATTTTTTTTAATTCTAAAAAGTGACGCTTGACGCTGAACGCATAGCGCTTACTGCTTTTTGAAAAACGCTAAACACTTATCGCAGAACAATTCATAATTTGTTCTATAATAACTATTGCTATTCTTGAATTACTATTCTTAGTGCGTAATAGATATTGAAGAATATCTACTGTATAGTGGAGAAGATTATAAATTATGTCAAAAAAAAGCTTGTAAGAATATCTCTATTCATACAAGCTTTTAATTTTTGAATCGAAAAGTTTTACAACCTTGCGTCTACGTCTTTCTTAAGAATGCCTTTAACGTCATATAAGACACCTTCTGGCTTAAGTAAACTCTTTAGTTCCATTTCTAAAAATTCTTTATGTGCTACCGTTAAAACAATGGCATCGAATTTTTCAGTTGGTAATTCTTTAACGACATCCATTTTATATTCATGAGCAACTTGTTTTGCAGAAGCCCAAGGATCATAAATAGTAACATCTGTTCCGTAAGATGTTAAATTGCTAATAACATCCACCGCTTTGGTATTTCTAACATCTGGGCAGTTTTCTTTAAAAGTGATACCTAATACTAGAATTTTACTGCCTTTGATTTTAATATCTCTTTGAACCATTAATTTTATAACCTCTGAGGAAACGTATTTACCCATGGTATCGTTCATACGTCTACCTGCTAATATAATTTCTGGATGATAGCCAAATTCTTGTGCTTTTTGAGCAAGGTAATAAGGATCAACACCAATGCAGTGACCACCGACTAAACCTGGCTTGAAAGGAAGAAAGTTCCATTTGGTACCTGCTGCTTCTAATACATCATGGGTATCGATGCCCATTAAATTAAATATTTTAGCTAATTCATTAACGAAGGCAATATTAATATCACGTTGCGAATTTTCGATTACTTTGGCAGCTTCAGCTACTTTTATAGTTGGTGCTAAGTGCGTACCTGCAGTAATAACAGAGGCATATAGTGCATCAACTTTTTTTCCTACTTCGGGAGTAGAACCTGAAGTTACCTTAAGAATTTTTTCTACAGTATGTTCTTTGTCTCCCGGATTAATACGTTCTGGAGAGTAACCAGCAAAGAAATCTGTATTATAAACTAAACCGCTTTCTTTTTCTAAAACCGGAATACACTCATCTTCAGTAACCCCAGGGTATACCGTTGATTCATAAATAACCGTGTCACCTTTCTTTAATACTTTACTTACTGTTTCAGAAGCTTTGTACAGTGGGGTCAAAATAGGTCTGTTGGTGCTGTCTACAGGAGTTGGTACGGTGACAATATAATAATTACAATCAGCAATATCAGCTAACTGGTTGGTGCAAAATAAGCCAGTTTCCATTTTTGGACCATCTTTTTGTACAGCCTGTAAAATATCATCTTCAACCTCAAGAGTACTATCATGACCCTTTCTAAGTTCATTAATACGTTCTGTATTAATGTCAAAACCTATAACAGGATATTTAGTTGCAAATAATCTAGCAAGTGGCAAGCCTACATAGCCTAAACCAATAATAGCAATTTTAATGTCTTTCATAATCTTAATACTACGGTTATTTTTACTAACCTTAAATTTATCAGAAAGGTTGCGATAAGCAACCATTGTTTATATTTTAACTCCTAACTCCTAACTCCTAACTCCTAACTCCTAACTCCTAACTCCTAACTCCTAGAATATTACTTCAAATTCTCCCAATACCATTTAACCGCCTCTTTAAGTCCAGTTTTAATATCAAATTGAGGATCGTAGTGTAATAATTCTTTTGCTTTGTCAACAGAAGCTAAGGAATGTGGTACATCGCCTGCTCTTGTAGGGCCGTATACATTTTTCACGGCTTTTATTTTTGGGTCGTATTCCCCTAAATACTCTTTTAATAGTTCTGTTAATTCGTTTAAATCGGTACGTTCACCATAAGCTGTGTTATATACGGTATTCATCGCGTTTTGGTTGTCAGAAACTATGGCGCGAACATTCATTTGAATTACATTATCGATATATGTGAAATCTCTAGAAAAAGAACCATCACCATTAATAACGGGAGATTCATAATTCATTAGTTGCATTACAAATTTTGGAATTACGGCAGCATAGGCACCATTAGGATCTTGTTTTCTTCCAAAAACATTAAAATAACGCAAGCCGATCGTTTCTATACCGTATGTTTTACTGAATACATCTGCATATAATTCATTCACATATTTTGTGATAGCGTAGGGGGAGAGCGGTTTACCTATTATATCTTCTACTTTGGGCATATTGGTTGAATCGCCATAGGTAGAGGAGCTAGCTGCATAAATAAAACGTTTTACCTTGGCGTCGCGTGCAGCTACCAGCATATTTAAAAACCCAGATACATTAACATCATTACTGGTAATAGGGTCATTTATAGACCGTGGTACAGAACCTAAAGCGGCTTGATGTAAAATGTAATCTACACCGGTACATGCTTTTTGGCAATCGTTCAAATTTCTAATGTCACCTTCAATTAATGTAAATTTTGGATGATCTGCTAAAGGTGCGACATTTTCGCGCTTACCCGTAGCAAAATTATCTAAGCAGGTAACTTGATTGCCGTTTTGTAATAAGGCGTTACAAAGGTTAGAGCCTATAAAGCCGGCACCACCTGTAACTAGTATGTGAAAATTAGAATTAAGATTGTATAAACTCATGTAATTTTAATATAATAGTAAAGTTGTATATAAGAACTCTGTAATTTGAGCATTAGTATGTTAAATGTTCATTTAATATAGATAAATAGATTAATTATTTATGATTAATCTAGCTTTAATCGAATCTGTAAAGATATCTGCTCCTTTATTTGACAAGTGTGAATTATCTCTCCAATTTTCTAATGATCGATTATTTTTAAATATGTCGGTAAGATTCCAATAGGTTATTTTCTTTTTACTCAAATATAAACCGAGGGCATTGTCATCATCTTTGCAATTATCTTTGTAAATAGGTGCGGTAAAAATTATTAAACGCTTGTTATTGTTTTTGCAAAATGTGTCAATATCATCTATGTACTTTTTGTAAACAGCATTAAGATGATAGTTTTTTGGACATGGAGTATTTGCGCTTTGAGCGCTTAATTTTTTAAATATATCTTTTTGTTGTTGAGTAACTGTTATGGGGTCAAACCCTCTATAGTTCTTAACGTCGTTTTTTGGATAAAAGTAATTTTTTAATAAACCTAGCGTTGATCCGTTAAAATTTATGGTCCAAAAAAACTTTTTCAAAAAAGTGGTTTTGTTGAGATTGTCAAATTCTCTTTTTATTACTTTATTCTGATTATAAAGCTTAGATAATGCTTTGATGTCATCCCCGTCATATAGTGAATCGTATGCATACCCAGGTGATAAGTGAAATAATACTACTTGTTCTTTGTTTTTAGGTAAGGTCATCAATAATGAAGCTGCTGAAGCAATTTTCGCACCATCCATTCCAATATTAAAAGACTTATTTGATAACTGTTGATTATCAATATGATGATTAGCTCTGGAGCTACCAAAAACAATTAAATCTAAATCATCTTTTTCTTTTAAAAATTGATTCACCTTGCCGCCACTTTGACCTGTGAAAACATTTTTGTTCAATTCTTCTAAACCAAAATAGACGATTTTATCCAAAGCATATGCTATCAACACCACTATAAGTGTTAATTTGAGTACATAGATGAGGCTATTTTTTTTCATGTTAAAATTGAAAATATATGAAATTGTTTGATGTAGAATAAAAAAGATTCGTTAACACGATTACTATGCTACAGAAGACGGCAATTTTTAAAGGATTAAAATTTTTACCAAAATTTTCTAATGCTATTTTTTTTCTAAAAAGATAATAATCAAATGCGATGCCTATTGTTAATACAAATAATGAATTGGCCATTACATTAATATCACCAATAAATGGAATTCCTCCCTTAAAAATTAAAATTTTACTAATGGCGGTAATAGCACTGTTTAGTGTAGTGGCTCTAAAAAATACCCAAGCAATTAGTACAATAAAGAATGTAAGCGGATATCCTAAAAATGCGAACTTATTTAAGAAATTAAATCGAGAATTAGATTTTATATATTTTTCTATACTTAAAACTAGCCCATGAATACCGCCCCAAATTATAAAATTCCATGAGCTACCATGCCAAAGACCACCAAGTAACATTGTAATCATTAAATTACGATAGGTGATTTTTATTCCTTTTCTATTTCCTCCTAAGGAAATGTATAAATAATCTCTCAGCCAAAATGACAATGAAATATGCCATTTTCGCCAGAATTCTGTTAATGATTTAGAGAAATAGGGTAAATTGAAATTTTGATGAAACTTAAATCCCATAACTTTTGCCGTACCTATAGCTATATCTGAATAGCCAGCAAAATCAAAATATATTTGAAAAGCGTAGAAAAAAGTGGCTAATAATACGGTACTAGAATTATACAGACTTGGATCGGCGTATATGGTATCAACATAAGTCGCAAGGGTGTCAGCAATTACTATTTTTCTAAATAAACCAATAAATATCTGTAAAACCCCTTCATTGAACCATTCTTTATTAAATTTTCTTTTCTTTTCTATTTGGGGTAAAAGATTAGAAGCGCGTTCAATAGGTCCGGCGACTAATTGAGGAAAAAAAGCTATATAAGTAAAAAAAGATAAAAGACTTTTTGTTGGTTGAAAAGTTCTTCTATAAATATCTATGGTATAACTCAATGTTTGAAAAGTGTAAAAACTTATACCTACTGGTAATATTATATTTAGAGTTAAATCATTCGGTTGCCAACCAAAAGTAGAAACTGCTTGGGTAAAAGATTCGGCAAAGAAGTTATAATATTTGAAAATTGACAGAAAACCTAAATTCGCTATCAAACTGACTATTAGCCAGCACTTTCGTTGCTTTTCTGTATTGGCTTTATGTATAGATAAGCCGGCAATATAATCGATAACCGAACTAATGATTATTAAAGAAAGAAAACGCCAATCCCACCAGGCATAAAAGATATAACTGGCCCCTAAAAGCAATAAGTTTTGCAATGTAAGCTTATCACTTAAAAGCCAATAAAGTATAAATACTATTGGGAAAAATATTAGAAACTCGATAGAATTGAAGAGCATGTACTACTAAAAATTAAAATCAGTTCTGGTAAAGGTGAAATTTGAATCGTAAAATTTATAAGTAATAGTCTTTGTACCAAGTAACAAAACTATCAACACCTTCTTTTATAGGGGTATTTGGACGATAGTCATAATCTGCAATCAAATCATCTACATTTGCCCAGGTTCGTTCAACATCGCCCGGTTGCATAGGGTACATGTATTTTTTGGCTACCGTGTCTAAACTCTCTTCTATGGCGGTGATAAAATCCATCAATTTCACAGATTTGCTATTACCAATATTATAAATTTTAAAAGAACCTTTTTTCTCTAGTTGCTTAGTAACCGGTTTTTGAATAATACGCACTACACCTTCTGTAATATCATCAATATAGGTAAAGTCGCGCTCTAATTTTCCGTTATTGAATACTTTTATAGGTTGGTCGTTTACAATGGCATCTGTAAATAAGAACATGGCCATGTCTGGTCTGCCCCAAGGGCCGTATACTGTAAAGAAACGTAACCCAGTTGTTTTAAATCCATATAGGTGACTATACGAATGTGCCATAAGTTCATTACTTTTTTTAGTGGCAGCGTATAAACTTACAGGGTGGTCAACAGCATCGGTAGTTTCGAAAGGTATTTTTTCATTCAAACCATATACACTAGAACTACTGGCATACACCAAATGTTTGATTTTGTAATTTCGGCAACATTCTAATATGTTTAAAAAACCAACTAAATTACTATCTACATAAGCTTCAGGATTTTCTAGACTATAGCGTACCCCTGCTTGTGCCGCTAAATTACAGACTACGTCAAAATTTTGTGCCTTAAATAACTTTGGTAGGTTTTCACGATCTTCTAATGCCAGTCTTATAAATGAAAACGTAGCATTTGAAGTGCTTTCAGTTAAAACATTAAACTGTTCTGCATCATCTCTAGCTATGCCAAGTTCATTTAACCTGGCATATTTAAGATTTACATCATAATAGTCGTTTATATTATCTAAACCAACAACCTCATGACCTTTTTCTACTAAACTTTTTGAAACGAAAAAGCCAATAAAACCAGCAGCACCGGTTACTAAAATTTTCATGATTGCCCTATTTTGTAATAATTGAATCCTATTTCTTGCATGGTGTCATTATCTAATAGACGTCTGCCGTCAAATACAAATGCAGGCTTAAGCATTTGCTTGTAAATTGTTGTCCAGTCATAGGTTTTAAATTCATCCCATTCAGTCAAAATAGCAATGGCGTGTGCTTCTTTTGTGACTTCAATAGGTTCTTTGGTTACAGTTAATAACCTTCTATTTTCTTCTGGTGATCGCGTGTTTAGGTAATCTAAATCTGCATAAATACGTTCTTCTGAAACCTTTGGGTCATAGACTATAATCTCGGCACGCTCCTCTAATAATGCGTCTGCAACAGCAATGGCAGCAGATTCTCTGGTGTCATTAGTGTCTTTTTTGAAGGCCCAACCATATATGACAATCTTTTTACCTGAAATGGTATTGTATAAACTGGAAATAATGTTCTCTGCAAAACGACTTTTTTGATAATCATTAGCAATAATGACCTGTTCCCAATAATCGGCAACTTCATTTAAGCCATATGATCTTGCAATATATACCAGGTTTAAAATGTCTTTTTGAAAGCAAGATCCACCAAAACCAACTGATGCATTTAAAAATTTTGGACCAATACGACTATCAAAGCCAATGGCTCTAGAAATTTCTTGAATATTGGCATCTGTTTTTTCACATAATGCCGAAATGGTATTAATAGAAGAAACACGTTGTGCCAAAAATGCATTGGCAACAAGTTTAGATAGTTCTGACGACCAAACATTGGTTTGTAAAATACGTTCTTTCGGTAGCCAATGCTCATATACAGCACTGAGGGCATCTTTTGCAGCTTGACCACTTGGTGTGTCGTTACCACCGATCAATACACGATCCGCGTGTATAAGATCTTCAATAGCAGTACCTTCTGCCAAGAACTCTGGATTCGATAAAATTTCAAATTTTACAGCATTACCAGTATTATCTAAAATGTTTTGAATTGCTTGAGCAGTTCTTACAGGAAGTGTAGATTTTTCAACAACGATCTTGTCATCTTTTGCTACTTTGGCAATGTTACGGGCACAAAGTTCTATAAATTTTAAATCTGCAGCTTGCCCTTTACCTTTACCATAGGTTTTGGTAGGGGTGTTTACTGAGATAAAAATCATTTGCGCTTCGTCTATAGCCTTATCAACTTCTGTAGAGAAAAAAAGATTTTTCCCACGTCTTTCGCCTACAATTTCTTTTAACCCTGGCTCATATATAGGTAGTGTATCTAAATCGTCTGTATTCCACTGATCAATACGGTCTTGATTGATATCTACAACCGTAACTTGTATTTCTGGACATTGTTTTGCAATAACCGACATTGTAGGTCCGCCAACGTAGCCAGCGCCTATACAACATATTTTTGTAATCTTTTTCATTAATGGTTTATTGGGATTAAAAAAGCAAAGATTAAAAAATAACGCTCGATTAGGAAATATATTTTAGATGAAGTCGTTATTTACAGGGTTCAATAACCTGTACGAACGATAAATGGTACATGCCATTTCCTTTAACCGATAATTTACACGTATTAAACGAATTATAATGTTAATTCAGTGTTTTGGTTAAATGTATAGTTAATTTTGAATCTTATATTTGTAATCCTAAATTGACAACTATTGAAAACCGTTTCAACACCTACTAAAATATGGCTTTCGTCTCCGCACATGGGAGGTACAGAGCAAAACTATGTTAATGAAGCCTTTGATACGAATTGGATCGCTCCGTTGGGGCCTAACGTAAATGCTTTTGAACAGGCGATAAAAGATGAGCTTGGCAATGCCGTTCATGTTGCTGCCTTAAGTTCTGGCACAGCTGCTATACATTTAGGCTTAGAGTTATTAGGTGTAGGAAAAGATGATGATGTCATTTGTCAAAGTTTTACTTTTTCGGCGTCTGCCAATCCTATTGCATACTTAGGTGCTCATCCTGTTTTTGTAGATAGCGAGTTAGATACATGGAATATGTCGCCTAGTTTATTAAGAAAGGCAATAGAAAGTGGAATAGAAGAAGGCAAGAAACCTAAAGCAATTATTGCAGTGCATTTATATGGTATGCCTTACAAGGTTGCCGAAATAAGAGCTGTTGCCGATGAATTTCAAATTCCTATTTTAGAAGATAGTGCCGAAGCATTAGGGAGTTCTTATAATGAAATACCTTGTGGAACTTTTGGTGATATAGGGATTTTGTCATTTAATGGAAATAAAATTATTACGACCTCAGGTGGTGGTGCATTGGTTTCTAAAAATAAAGCCTATGCTGAAAGAGCTATATTTTTAGCAACACAAGCAAGAGATGAAGCCCCGCATTATCAGCATTCTAATATTGGTTACAATTATAGAATGAGTAATGTATTAGCAGGTATTGGGCGTGGCCAAATGGAAGTTTTAAAAGATCGAGTTAACGCACGTAGAGCCAATCATCAATACTACATAAAGTCATTAGATCAATTTAAAGAAATTGAATTTTTAAAGGAGCCTAACGGATATTTTTCCAATAGATGGTTAAGTTGTATCTTAACGCCGTCTTTTGAGATAAGAGAAAAGCTTAGGTTGGCGCTTCTAGACCAGAATGTTGAGTCTAGACCTTTATGGAAACCCTTACACTTACAACCTATATTTAGTAATACTAAGCATTTTGTAGATGGAACCTCAGAATCATTATTTGAAAGAGGCCTTTGTTTACCAAGTGGTTCTAACTTATCTAATGAAGAATTAGAGCGTGTTGTAACAACCATCAAAAACGTTTTATCATGATACAGAAATACCTAAATTACAGTGCACAGCGCTATGCCTCTAAGTGGCTTGTGTTGGGCATTGACCTACTAACGGTAGTTTTCTCGTTTGTACTATCTTATCTTATTCGATTTAATTTAACCTTAAATTTCGATGTCCATAACTTTTTGGTTCAAATACCTTTAGTGGCAGGAGCTGCTTTATTAGCCTTCATGATTGTAGGTTCTTATAAAGGTGTGGTACGACATACGGGGGTTAGAGACGTGTATAATATATTTAATGCCGTATGCTTTTTTAGTATACTGGTTATTTTTGTTGTTATGGTGAACAGACAATTAGATGTGTTGAGCCAATTCACCATACCATTATCTATCATTATAATTAATAGTTTAATCACTTTTGTTGGTTTGGTTGCCTCTCGTTTTGTTTTTAAATCTTTTTATAACAAAATGAACAGCAACATTAAAGTGACCAAGAATATTATCATTTATGGTGCGGGTGATTCTGGTGTACTTACACACAGTGCCATTGCCAACAATACCAAAAGCAGGTATAAGGTTATTGGTTACATTGATCGAGATGCAAAGAAAATAGGAAAGAATATTAACGGTGTACCGGTATTTGGAAGAAAAACATTAACCGAAGCGTTCATTGTTAAGAATAATATTTCAGAAATTATTTTCTCTATACAGAATATAGATTCTAGAAAACTAAGAAAGACCGTTGAAGGTTTGGTTGATTTACCTATTGTAGTAAAAATAGTACCACCTATTGAAGATTGGATCAATGGAGAACTAAAAGTTTCTCAAATAAAACAAGTGCAAATTGAAGATTTATTAGATCGTGCACCAATTACTATAAAGAATAGTAAAATTGCGATGGAGTTAATGAACAAGACCGTTATGGTAACTGGTGGAGCGGGTTCTATTGGTAGTGAGATTGTTCGCCAAATATGTAATTATGGGTATAAATCTTTAATTGTTATTGATTCAGCAGAGTCAGCATTGTATGATCTGCAACAAGAATTAAAGCAAAATGGATTTCATAATTTTATTCCGATCGTAACAGATATTAGAGATAAAAATAGAATGAATGCACTTTTTGGAGAACACAGACCAAATGTTGTTTTTCATGCTGCAGCATATAAGCATGTTCCTTTAATGGAGTACAATTCTTATGAAGCCATTAAAATTAATATTGGCGGTACTAAGAATGTTGCAGATTTATCTATTATACATGGTGTTGAAAAATTTGTTTTCGTATCTACCGATAAGGCAGTGAACCCTACCAATGTAATGGGGGCTACCAAGCGTATTGCAGAATTGTATATTAGTTGTATGCAAAAAGAAAATAAAACTAAGTTCATAACAACCAGATTCGGTAACGTACTTGGGTCTAATGGTTCAGTAATACCATTGTTTAGAAAACAGATAGAAAAGGGTGGTCCGTTAACCTTAACGCACAAAGATATCACTCGTTATTTTATGACTATACCGGAAGCTTCTCAATTGGTTTTAGAAGCCGGTGCAATGGGTGAAGGTGGTGAGATATTTATATTTGATATGGGCGAATCTGTTAAGATTTTTGATTTGGCCAAAAATATGATCAAGCTTTCTGGCTTGAGGTACCCAGATGATATCGATATTAAAATTACTGGTTTACGACCAGGTGAAAAGTTATATGAAGAATTATTGGCCAATGGAGAAAATACCTTGCCAACCTATCATCAGAAAATTAAGATCAGTAAAGTGCGCGATGTAGAATATGCGAAAGTAAGATCAAAAATTGATGAACTTTGTATTACCAATATGTTTTTTAGTGGGAATACGGTTAAGCTAATGAAGGAGATTGTTCCAGAATATGTGTCTAAAAATTCAGACTTTTGTGAACTTGATAACCCATCTGAATCTTCAGATGATCAGAATAAAGCGCCACTTAAAATTGTACAACCTTAATTAGTATAACATTAACCATTATTAATATTTTTAGAAAAATGAATACATTGAAAACGAAATTTAATCACTACGGCTTATTGGTGTTTTTAGGAGTACTTATAGCTTCATGCGGATCGAAAAAAGATGTGGTATACTTTCAAGATGCAGAAGATTATGAAACTATTGTAAGTGATAATACACACGTAAATACCTTTAAAGTAGATGATGTAGTCGGTATTAATGTATCAACCTTAGATGCGCTGGCGAGTATGCCCTTTAATTTATTTTCTTCTGCACAAGGGGAAGGTGGTTTTGGTCAACCACAACAATTGGATTATATCGTTGATAAAAATGGTGAAATTGATTTCCCGGTAGTGGGTAATATTAAAATTGTAGGACTTACACCTGAAGAAACAAAAGCCTTGTTGAAACAAGAATTAGAACCGTATTTAAAAAATCCGATTATTAATATTCGTTTGAGAAACTTTACAGTAACCGTTTTAGGTCAAGTAAATAGACCAGGTACGTACCAAGTAAATGGAGAGCAAATAACTGTTTTAGAAGCTATTGGTCTTGCAAATGATTTAAATATAAAAGGTAAGCGTGATAATGTGTTGGTGATCCGTGATTTTAATGGCACTAAAGTATATACTCGTATTGATTTGACCAAGAAGGCAGCATTGAATTCACCTGTGTATTATTTGACACAGAATGATGTGGTGTATGTAGAGCCAAACCAGTCGGCAGTTACACAATCAACCTTAGATAATAGAGCAGGTTTAACGGTGTCTATTGCATCTTTAATTATTACGACAGCTGTAATTATACTTACAAGAAGCTAGAATTATATTTCAATTACCCAATTCAATATATTTTATGAATATTTCTGATAAAAAAGAGGATATTAAAAATGTGATTTCCACCTACGCAAAGCAATGGAAATGGTTTTTAGTCTGTGGAATTTTAGCGCTTGTAGCAGCGTATGTTAATATACGATACACGGTGCCAGAGTACGCGGTGAAATCTCAAATACAAATAGTTCAAGAAAAGAGTACGCCAACAGGAATGAGCGTATTTCAAGATTTAGACATGCTTGGTGGTGGAAACAAACAGGTGGAAGATGAAATAGAAATCATTGCTTCTAGATCTAATTTTATTGATGTAGTCAATGAACTAGGGCTAAATAAAAAGATAATGGCTTTGGGGAGTGTTATCAATTCTGAGGTGTATAAGAGTCAGCCGTTTAACTTAAATTTTATAGCTTCTGATTCTATTATTAAAAATGCCAATTTTGGTTTTTTCATTGAATTTTCATCTGCGAGTACCTTTGGGTATGTAGAAAATGAAGGGGAGCCTGCTAAAATTTATTCTTTTGGTAATGGTATAAAAACGCCTGTAGGCGATATGGTGATTACACCAAATGTAAAAGATGTAAAAGCATTAATTGGGAAGAAATTTCAGGTGAAGATGAGTCCGATAGAAGACGTGGCAAGATCATTGAAGACTGCAGTTCAAATTGTTGTTTCGGCAGAATATTCAAATATACTGGATGTTACCATGACTAGCCCTATTCCAGAAAAGGCAAAGGATATTATTGATAAGTTGATTGAAATCTATAATAGAAATGCCGTAGAGGAGAAGAAGCGTATCGCTGATACTACATCAGATTTTATTAATGATAGAATTCAATTGATATCTGGTACCTTAACTAACGTAGATAAAGATGCACAAGAACTATTGACGCAAAAAGGGATGACAGGTTCTGGTCTTGAAGTTGGTGCTGCTGTACAAGTTAGTGCAGGTAGCCGTCAAAATCTTGAAAACGCTAAGGTGCAATTGCAAATGGTTAGTGGATTAAAAGATTACGTTAGCGGAGAAACGGGTTATGATGAAATGCCTGTTGTTGATGTAGGTAGTGGGGCATTAAGCCAAGCTACGGTACAATACAACACCTTAGTGTCTGAACGTAAACGTTTATTGAAAAGTGCAGATGAGCAAAACCCAATGATCGTAAACCTAGATGAACAATTAGATGGTTTAAAAAACACCATGGCATCTAGTTTAAACTCGTTGGAGCGTAATGTAGGTATGAATGTAAGTACCCTTCAAAGTCAATTAGGAAGAATACAAGGTACTATATATTCAGCACCACAAAATCAGCGTGAGTTAAGAAATATTACAAGAAAACAAGAAACGACTGAAGCTTTATACCTATACTTATTGCAAAAACGTGAAGAGTCTCAAATAACATTTGCGTCTGCTGCACCAAAATCTAATGTCATTGATACAGCGTATGTTTCTAGTCCTACACCTGTAAAACCTAAAAAAGCAATTACCTATTTGGCAGCTTTAATGCTAGGGTTGTTATTGCCGTTTGGTGTAATTTATGGTAAGGATCAGTTAGATACTAAAATTCATAATAAGCATAGTCTTGAAAAATACACGAAAGACGTGCCTGTATTAGGTGAATTACCAAGGCTAGCGAAAAAAGATAGTAAGATTATAATAAATGATGACCGTTCTGTATTGGCAGAGGCATTGCGAATTATAAGAGCTAACCTTGACTTCTTAATTAAAACGAAGCGTGCTACTGATAGTAATAAAAACAATGTTATTTATATAACCTCAAGTACGCCTGGGGAAGGTAAAACGTTTGTATCTTCTAACCTGTCGATGATATTGGCAAGTACCGATAAAAAGGTGTTATTAGTAGGTGCAGATATTAGAAATCCGAAATTATATACGTTCTTTTCAGGAGATTCTGTAGATAAGTTAAAGACGCCTTCTAGAAATAAAGATGCAGGATTAACAGAATTCTTATTGGACGATTCTATTCAAGTTAAAGATATTATTCGACCAATGCTTGTACATCATAACACGATCGATGTGATATACTCAGGAAAAATACCACCAAACCCTGCAGAACTTTTAATGAGTTCTAAAATTGAGGATTTATTGGCAGAAGTTTCTGAGATGTACGATTATGTAATTGTTGATACTGCGCCAATGATGGTGGTTAGTGATACGTTATTGATTGCGCCTTATGCGAATCATATTATATATGTTACTAGAGCAGGAGTAACTGATGAGGCTGCAGTGAAGTTTCCTTTAAACCTTCGTGATGAAGGGAAATTGAAAGGAGTTTCTTTTGTAGTGAACGATGTTACCTTAGACGAATTAGGCTACGGCGGTAAGTATGGCTACGGTTATAATAAGACCAGTAAAAAGTGGTGGAAGTTTTAAACTATTTCACTTAAAATTATAAATAGTCTTTTCAATTATAGGCTTAATAAGCATCAATGTTTTTTCATTGATGCTTATTTTTTTGAGGTAATTTAGTTGTGAGATTTTATGGACATCACTGGCAACAAAATCTATTAAATTATTCTTTAAAAGATATAAGGCCGTTTGTTTTACTTCTTTACCATAATAGTCACCTAAGGACAAAATATTCAACTGAAATAACAATCCTTCATTCTTATATCTTGAATAAGCCTTTAGGTTTTTATGCAAATAAGCATACCGCTCAGGATGCGCGAAGATTGGAAACAAGCCAGCACTTTTTATTTTTTCGACCGAACTATCAAAATTTATAGAAGCCTGTAAATACGACATTTCTATTAAAAGATAGTTTTTAGCCAAAGGCATGATATCTTTATCTTCTAAGATTTTTTCAAAACCCGAATCAATCATATGTTCAGCAGCAGCTTCAATCTTTACATGCTCTAAATTATTCATTTTTAAAGCATTCTGAAGTAGCGATAATGAGCTTGTTATGGTGTTTGGATTGTTAGGATAATAGTTCTCCATAATATGCGGAGTACATATAAAATCTGTTACTCCAAATTCATTAAAACCTTTTATAAGCTCAAGAGAATCTTCAACAGTTTTGGCTCCGTCATCTATTCCTGGTAATATATGATTATGAATATCGATAAACCCTTCTAGATGATCTATTAAAAAATATTTTTTAGAGAAAAAGCTGAACATAAATTAAAATTAGATTTTGGTAATCTGCAAAGGCAGATTGCACCAAAGTTAGTGTTTATTACTATTGTAGGTTTTTGGCATATGCGCAAAGTATATAAACATAGGTATTTTACTTGTTCTACATATTATCTTCTATGTGGATAACTATAAAATTGTGCTATTATTTTAGGTAAGAAATGGTTTTTACATTGTTTAAGCCTTTGGGGTTATCTCGACCTTGAGTTGTAGCTTGGTAAAGATGGAGTACTTTTTTAAATTATTCGGCTTTATTAGTTAGATTGGATTATTAAAAGGTGTTACTCAAATAGTATATTATAAATAATTTATAGTAATTAAAAGAGTAAGCTCAATAGTATATAATTTAAGATTCAAGAGGCTTTACATGCAGCTGTCTTGAGCCGTACCAGGAAAAGAATTCTCCGTCAGCTAATCTAACTTCTGTGTTTTTCAAAACACTTTTAATTACTTTGAGGTGTTCGTTATTAAACGGATAGGGTTCTGAAGATAATAATACCATATCTGGGTCAGCATCACTAATTTCTTGCAACGTAATACTGGGGTAACGATTTTGGTTAGCAAATACGTTTATATATCCACACCTATTTAGCATGTTGCTAATATAGGTATCACCACCAATTGTCATATAGGGGTCTTTCCAAATAAGATAGACGACTTTTATTGATGGTCTTATTGGTTTTAATGTACTATTTAGTTGATTAATGATTTCCGATGCTCGTTTGATGCTAGAAGTTATATGACCAATTTGTTCTATCATGCTGAGACTGTCTTCAAAGGTTTTAACATCGCTCATCCATATAGGTGCAAATTCACTTAAAAATTCAATCTGATCCTTTACATTTTCCTCTTTATTTCCGAGAATCAAATTTGGCTTAAGTTGTAGAATTTTTTTTAGCTTCAGGTCCTTTGTGCCACCAATCATACTTTTTGTTAGATACGGTTTATTGGGGTGCACACAGAATTTGGTACAACCAATTACTTTATCGCCCAATCCTAAATCGAATAATAATTCTGTGATGGAAGGGACAACAGAAACTATTCTAGAGGGTTTAGAATTAATTTCAATTTGATTTCCCAGTTGGTCATTATAAATCATCCTTACAGCAGTAATAAGAGTCGTAAATCTACCCTTTTTTATGTAAAGTATTTAGTAAACAAAATCAATACATAATTTCAAAAAATATCAATTCGGCAAATTCCAGATGCATATTTGTTAATCAATCAAATTTTAAGCTCAGAATTGAAGAAAATTTAAATAATACTAATTAAAATCTTTATTTTCGTATCAGCCAAAAATTGTTGTTGTAACATCAATATGTTTAAAATCTGTACTGTATTGAACAACGATTTATTGAAACGTAATTGATTCATCACGCGGAAAAAATCAGGTTGCTAAAAATTAAATTGAGCATAACAAATGAACGATATCACACAAACTCCTTATAAACCTCAAAACCATATTCGTATTGTAACTGCGGCTTCCCTTTTTGATGGTCACGATGCTGCCATTAATATTATGCGGAGAATTATACAATCTACCGGTTGTGAGGTTATTCACTTAGGTCATAACCGTTCTGTACAAGAAATTGTTGATTGTGCTATTCAAGAAGATGTGCAGGCAATCGCAATTACTTCTTATCAAGGCGGACATGTAGAATACTTCAAGTATATGTATGATTTGTTGCAGGAGAAAGGAGCATCGCAAATAAAGTTGTTCGGTGGCGGTGGAGGAACAATTCTACCTGAAGAGATAGAAGAATTACATGCCTACGGTATTGAGAAAATATATTCTCCGGATGACGGTCGTGCAATGGGACTTCAGGGTATGATTAATGACTTGATTCAAAAAAGTGATTTCACGATAGGGGAACATTTAAATGCAGAATTAAGCGGATTAGAGGAACTTAGTTATGCCGATATTGCTAGATTGATTTCTGCTGCAGAGAACTTTCCTGAAAAACATGAAGATGTTATAAATATTATCAGAAAAAAGATTGAAACAAAAAAGGTAGCTCCCGTATTAGGTATTACCGGTACAGGTGGCTCAGGTAAATCATCGTTAGTAGATGAATTAGTGCGCCGTTTTCTTGTTGATTTTGAAGATAAAAAGATTGCGGTAATTTCGGTAGATCCTTCTAAGCGTAAGACTGGTGGAGCATTATTAGGAGATCGTATTAGAATGAACGCCATTTTTAATGATAGGGTATACATGCGTTCTTTGGCTACACGCCAGTCAAATTTAGCCTTATCAAAATATGTGAAAGATGCGGTAGATATTACCAAAGCTGCTGGTTTTGATCTAATTATTTTAGAAACCTCGGGAATTGGTCAGTCAGACACTGAAATTACCGAGCATTCAGATGTGTCTTTATATGTTATGACTCCGGAATACGGTGCGGCAACACAACTTGAAAAAATTGACATGCTTGATTTTGCGGATTTAATTGCTTTAAACAAGTTTGATAAAAGAGGGGCTTTAGATGCTTTGCGTGATGTGAAAAAACAATACCAGCGTAATCATCAGTTGTGGGATACTCCGGCAGAAGAGCTTCCGGCTTATGGTACTATTGCTTCTCAATTTAACGACCCAGGTATGAATCAATTGTACAGGTCAGTTGTTGATACCTTAGTAAATAAAACAGGAGCAGAGGACTTAATATCGACCTTTGAAAGTTCAAGGGAGATGTCTGAGAAAATTTACATCATCCCACCAAAAAGAACAAGATATCTTTCTGAAATAACAGATACTATTCGTGATTATAATGAAAGGGCAGAGCATCAAAAAGCGGTTGCCCAAAAACTATTTAGTCTAAAAGAATCTTCTGAAATATTAAAAGATAAGGAAGATGTATTAAGCGCGATTGAAGACGCGAAGAAAGAATTGCAATTAGACCTTGACCCGCATAATAAGAAAATAATAGAAGAGTGGAATGAGAAGAAAGCTAATTATGAAGGGGATTTTTTTACTTACATAGTTAGGGGTAAAGAGGTGAAGGTAGAAACAACGACCAAATCTTTGTCGCAGACACAAGTACCAAAAGTAATTTTACCTAAGTACGAAGGCTGGGGAGATATATTGAAATGGTCTTTGCAGGAAAACGTGCCAGGAGAATTTCCTTTTACGGCTGGGGTTTTTCCTTTTAAAAGACAAGGGGAAGACCCAACCAGAATGTTTGCTGGTGAAGGCGGACCAGAAAGAACGAATAAGCGTTTTCATTATGTTTCTAAAGGATTGCCTGCAGCTCGCTTGTCTACAGCATTTGATTCGGTAACACTTTATGGTGAAGATCCAGGTGATCGACCGGATATTTATGGAAAAATCGGAAATTCTGGTGTTAGTATTTGCTGTTTAGACGATGCTAAAAAATTATATTCCGGATTCGATTTATGTGCGCCGACTACTTCGGTTTCTATGACAATTAACGGTCCTGCAGCTACTATTGCCGCATTTTTTATGAATGCCGCTATTGATCAGCAATGCGAGAAGTATATTAAGCAGAACGGACTAACAACTGAAGTAAACAAAAAGATTGATGACATCTATAGGAAATTAGGAGCTAAGCGCCCAACCTATGCAGGTGAGTTGCCAGAAGGTAATGATGGTCTTGGTTTGTTTCTTTTAGGGGTAACCGGTGACCAAGTATTAAAAGGAGATGTTTATGCTGAACTTAAGGCAGATGCATTATCAAAAGTACGAGGTACGGTACAGGCAGATATTTTAAAAGAAGACCAAGCACAGAATACTTGTATTTTTTCTACTGAATTTTCATTGCGTTTAATGGGCGATGTACAACAGTACTTTATAGATCAGCAAGTCCGTAATTTTTATTCGGTCTCCATTTCTGGATATCACATTGCAGAAGCAGGGGCGAACCCAATTAGTCAGTTGGCATTTACACTTGCAAATGGCTTTACTTTTGTAGAATACTACCTCTCTAGAGGTATGCATATTGATGAGTTTGCGCCCAACCTTTCTTTTTTCTTTAGTAACGGACTTGATCCCGAATATGCGGTAATTGGTAGGGTGGCAAGAAGAATTTGGGCAAAAGCCATGAAGTTGAAATATAACGGGAATGAACGTTCTCAAAAACTGAAATATCATATTCAAACTTCAGGGCGCTCTTTACATGCCCAAGAGATAGATTTCAATGATATTAGAACAACTTTGCAGGCACTTTATGCCATTTACGATAATTGTAATTCATTGCATACCAATGCGTATGATGAGGCAATTACAACGCCTACAGAGCATTCTGTTAGAAGGGCTATGGCAATACAATTAATAATTAATAAAGAGTTTGGCTTGGCTAGAAACGAGAACCCGATGCAAGGATCTTTTATTACCGAAGAGCTAACTGATTTGGTTGAAGAAGCTGTTATGGTAGAGTTTGATAGAATTACCGACCGTGGCGGAGTGCTTGGAGCAATGGAGAGCATGTACCAGCGTAGTAAAATTCAAGAAGAGAGTTTGTATTATGAAACAAAGAAGCATACTGGGGAGTTACCAATTATAGGAGTAAATACCTTTTTGTCTTCTAAGGGTTCGCCTACCGTCATACCTGATGAAGTTATTCGTGCAACCGAAGATGAGAAGAAGGCACAGATTAGCAACCTTGAAGATTTACAAGAAAGAAATTCAGCTATAGCAGAAGAATCTTTAAAAGCGTTACAAGATATTGCCTTGAACAATAAGAATACTTTTGAGCAATTAATGGAAACAACTAAATATTGTTCTTTAGGTCAAATTACACACGCCATGTTTGAAGTAGGAGGGCAGTATCGTAGAAATATGTAGTCGCTTTGAGGATGATGCTTAGCCATTAATTTTTTAATTCAAAAATATATAACATGTTGATTGTTGTAGTTCCTTTGCTGACGCCTATTTTTACAAAAAGAAATTAGCCATGCTTCATTTAAAATTAGCTACAGATCCTCGTTGGGTTGGTATTGTTGAAAAGAACATAGAAGAGATATTAACCGATCATGCATGGTGCGAACAAAAGGCAGCTACTAATGCAATTACCATTATTACGCTTAATTCTGAGTATCCAGACTTAGTGACGGATTTACTTCTGTTAGCTCAAGAAGAATTGGTGCACTTTCAAATGGTTCATGATATTATTAAAAAGCGCGGTTATACTCTAGGTAGAGAACGTAAGGACAGTTATGTAAACGAGCTTTACAAATTCATGAACAAAGGTGGTAATAGATTACAGTCTATGGTAGATAGGCTATTATTTTCTGCTATGATAGAAGCAAGAAGCTGCGAACGCTTTAAATTACTTTCAGAAGAAATTAAAGATCCAGAATTATCTAAGTTTTATTATGATTTAATGGTAAGCGAAGCTGGACACTATACCACTTTTATTGGTTTTGCTCGTAAATATGGTCAAGATGTTGATGTCGACAAGCGTTGGCAAGAGTTAGTTGAGTTTGAAGCAGAACTAATTAAGAACTACGGAAAAGATGAAACTATACATGGGTGATATTTTTGTTATTGTTATTTGCCGATACAGGAATTATAATCCTATATATAACGGGGTTTAACGTATTTTGAGGTACAATAAGTCCCGGAAAGTGCACGGAAATTAGCAATTTGGCTAATCTGAAGATTGAATATAGTAACTAGACCGTAATTTCCCTAAAAAAATATGAATAACTATAGAAAGTGCTTTATAGTGCACTAATTAGTATTTTTAGTTCTTTTACATTTAAAAAATTTATTTAAAGTGCATTATAGTGCACTATCGAGAATCAATTTTGTCTATGAATTCTTCTCTTCAGAAAAGCCGGGTAAACTAATCCTTTTGTTTTTTTTAATTTTAAGATTTTAATTTAGGAGACAATACTATGTTTGGTAGGAAGTCTACACCGAGGAATGTAAAAAAATAAATTATGAACACAAATCAAGAAATTTTAGATGAATTTGGAAAAATATTGATATCCGATGTATTTGACAAAGGGTATGAAATTATTAAAAATGACGTTTCCGATCTTGCGGAAACAGAAGGTTATGAGAATCTTTTTGTCAATATGAATAATGATCAAAAAAGGGAAATAGAAAAATATACTAAAGAAGTTTTAGAAGGTGCTTTATTTAACTTTCTTAAAATGTTTGAAGAAAAAGAACAATTTAAATTAATATATCAAAATGAGAATATACCAGTGAATTTGGTAAAAATTAGTGAGATGTTAAAGGCAGAACCTATTATAGAAAATGGTTGGATAAATCGATTTAGCGAATTTAAATTTACTGATAACAAATAATTATCTATCGAATGCCTAGTAATATATTTTATTAATTGAATTTTAATTGACAGTAAGAATGAAAAAAAATTATAACAACCCACTCTGTTTCCCAAACATGGGCTTGTATTTATCCCAGAGTTCTTGCTCGTAAAGCTCTAATAGATTGATAGCATTATCTTCTTGACTTGGCATATCAATTTTATATAGAGTTATTTTGATTTTACAATTAATATCCTTCGGAAATGAGTAAAGTAGGTGCATAGAATATACAGTTTTACCACCTAGCCCAAAATGATTTCGTATTCGTGTAGCTAAATTTTTTCTTTGACTTGAACCTACATAGAGATATTTACAAGGATCGTTTTTATCATTGACTTTGGAATAGCTTCGATCACCTTTTTTTTTCTTTTTAATTGTCTCAAAATTCTCCTGTACTTTTTCATATTTGTCACAGCCAACAAGTTCTACAGTATATATAATGTCATCCTCAGAATTTTTAAAGTATGATTTTATTCTTTTACTTAATTCTTCTGAATTTTCTTTTATAAGTTCTGATGAATCAATAGTGAAGTCATCTTTGTATAATTCTATGCTAGTCTTAGAGGCTAGTTCTTTTGTCAAAGCTAGTCGTTCAAGTATACCGTTTTTTAATTGTTGGGTTAGATTCATGCTTACTTTATTTTTTGGTATAATGACTTTAAAAAAAATATATTAAATATTTTAGCGCACTGCTTGTTTAGAGATTACTTGTGTTGATAGTGCTATATGTAGACTACATATTACTAAATACAAAATACGTTTAGATTCAGATATTTAAAACCATAGTTTTACTTTAAGATAAAACCTTATTAGTCTTTACAAAATCCCATTTTGTTTTTGGAACTGTACTATAATTCTTAACATCCATTATTTTCAAAGTAGCTTTTGATGGATATTCATAACAAAGCATAACTTCATTGTCAATTGCTTCTAAATAGAATCCCTTCATGGACTTAGGTCGGTTTTTTGCTTGTGTCTGATTAAAAAAATGGTCAAATGTACTTTCTCCTATTTCTTTAAGTAAAATTCTTATTGCATCGGTATCATTATTTCTAAACATAACCTTTAGTTTTACTGGGGTAGGTTCAATATGAATTACAGAATCCATAAGGACTTCTAAGGGAGTAACTTCGGTATTAAGTACATATTCATTTTGAACTTTGAAGGATTCACTGTTTTTTATTGAACTAGCACCAAATATAGATGATACTAAACCATTAGCCATAAACAAGCCTTGGTGTGCACCTTTTGACATTTCAATTGGGACTCCAACGTAAGGTTTAAATCCGCCGGCTATTAGGGCTGAATCCTTAATTAAATGAGCTCCAATACCTGCCCACATTGAACCAATTGCCAATTCTTTGTTGTTGTCAATAAACTTTTTTGATATATCCCAAAAGCGGTGTCGAGTAGGTGGTAAATTTTTATGTATTTGATCGTAAGTGTTAAGAATACCACGAGAAGTAAATTCAAATATTATACCCGAAACTATAGAATGGCTCATCCAATGGCGATGATAACCAATACCTGCATGTAAATCCAAGTCAGGTATACCTCCTTCTAAATCCATTCCACCCGCTGACATATAAAAAATCAAAATTGACATTACCCCTGAAGCCAATTTATCCACTAATTCGTTCTTGTTTTTTGGTATTTCTTTACTTAAAGTCTTTAATATGTCAGGAGCATTTTGTCGATAATGATCTAATTTTTCTAATCCTTTTTCTGTGTAGTTACTTAGCTTATCGAAATCTCTATTCAAGGATATTTTAATACCATTTGTCTTATACGTTTGAAACTTGTCAGTACTAAAGTCATATACATTTTTTGCTAAATTCTTTAGTTCGACTACTGCGTTTTTCTTAGAAGTATAAGTTTCTTTTGTAGTCTCAATAATTATTGACAATAATAATTCCCTAATTTCATTCTCATTGTATGTCTTCTTGATAGCTATAGTCAATTCTTCATAGATTTGACTTAAGTAGGTTTCACCTTCTGGGGTGATGACGAGAGTTTGCTTAGGAATAATTGTTGTGACCATACTCATCTTTTAAAAATACGGTTTTCTTAATAATCAATTGTTTGAGGTCTAGAAAAGTGACATTGTTAATTTAATAATTCTTAATTTTCTTCAACCGGTCTTAAATCGTAAATACGTCCCTTTTCATATTTCATGATCCATAAGAAAGGAACTAGTAGAAATATTCCACCAATTAACGGACCTACGGCTACTTTTTCGTCTTTAGAGAATGTGTCGTTGTAAGTTTCGTAGCCTTCTTTTTCAATTCTTATGGTATTGGAACTACCTACAATTTTTGAGTCTTTGTGCTTGTAAGGGGTTTGACCAACATATTCTCCATTTACATAGATTTTGGCATCACCAGGAACAGTGGTTATCATAGTTGAGCTTGCACAGCTTGTGAATAGGATTATAGTTGCTAGTAAACAAGCTTTCGTTTTTAAAAATTTTAGTTTCATTTCGTAGTAATTAATATGCGGTATCAATACTGTTAGAACAGAGTTAATACCGCATTTGTTTAATGATGCTGATTAGTTGAATTCTACAATGTCTGCAGTAACGTAACATTTTGTAGTTGCTACTATACCCAAGAATGTAGAGTATTTAAAATCTACGATTACATTTGCTAAGGTTTGGTTATCCCTTAGTGCAAAATTTTGTAACATATTAGCTTTTGCTTCTTTTACAATTGCTTCTCTTTTCATACCACCAATTCCTAATACATAGGTAGCTTGTGATTTACCCTGAATGTCTCTTTTTAAATAGGTAAAGTTGTTTGAACTTAACGCAGCTGAATTGGTCATAGATCCTGTTAATGCAGATGCACAACTAGAAAACATAATTGCAATTGATAATGCTAAACTTAATCTTACTAAAACTTTTTTCATTATAAATAAATTGTTTGGTTCCTACTCATATGGCTTTTCAGTTCCGCCTCGTTTTTATAGTGATTTCTGAACTTCACTTGTAAGTAAAAGGGTGTTTTATTTTACTCAATTTCAAAGAAAAGTATATTGCAATTATTTTGTTTACGGGATTCCGTAGTTCAGTGAAATATTTTTTAAATTTATTTTAGAGTTAACAAAATCATAGTTCTGACTTCCATTGTAGGGTAGGCGCTGTCCACCAACACCAACCATAATTAACCCCTATTTAATATATCTAAGTATTGGATAATAATGATTTGTGGTATTAGGGTAGGTGGTGGTAGCTTACGGGGTAGCTAATATGTAATTAAATGGGTAAGTAATTGTAATAGATTAGGGTTGGAAATGGTTAACAACTGTCCTATGTGTTACCCCCAAACACTTGATGTTGGTAGCTATTGGTAAGCTTAGGGTAGGCATTCGGGTAGCAAATGGTAGTTGCCTACCCCTTAAAACACTAAATTTTTAATAGTAGGGTAGGCTAGGGTAGCTATATGGGTAGGTGATTGGGTAACCATACATAACCATATTCAACCCTAATTTTGTAATGGGTCCAAATCATTAATCTTTGTGGTTACCCAAGCCAACCATTTTTCGGTTTTTTTATTGAATGTTCCATTTCTGATTTCATTTTTTTTTTTGGCATCCATAAACTTTCTTAGAAGTTCTGCCCGCTGCCAATTTTCTGCGTCCGTATAAAGTTGTGTTGTTTTATCTTCTTCAATTTTTTGAAGTCGTTTTATTTCTTGTTGTTTAAGTAATTCTATTTCCTTCAACTTCTCTTCTTCTGCTTGCTGTTTTCTTACATCTCTCCAGTAGGTCAGATCTTTTTCTATATAATCCAGAATATTTGGTATTCGCTCTTCAATCTTTATTTTCTCTGTATCTAACCAGCCTTTTCTTGCATGATATCCTGTTAAAAATTCTAATTTATTGCTCTTAACAAATTCCAGTCTGCTCCAGCCGTTATCATCTGTTAGTCTTACTCTGTGGTATTTCTGTCTAAGATTTATTTCTAGCGTTTGATCATATAGTTCCACATTGCACCTTCCGTATTCAAACTTAATTTTCATACCTCTTTGCTCCATGTTGTAGAGGAAGATGTTCATGAAGCTTAAGGCTCTTTTTTGTATTTTTTGATCGGTATGTATGGGTAATACGTTCTTTTGTCTATCCCATTTCATTCTTCCGACAGCGTCTATATAAGATGTAGTAATATTCAATTCTTTCTTAGCTCTTGTAACCAATGGGTGTGTTTTCTTTGGGTATAGAATTTTAGGTGCTGTCTTAATATTCTCTTTTACCTTTTTATATACTTCTAAATCTATTTCCTTATGAAAATCAATCTCTAATGGTAAAGCCGTTTTAGATACAGGTTTGCCAAACCGTAGTTTAGTCCAGTAACCTAATTCAGGTAATGGTATTTTGTTTTCAGTACACAATTGCTTAAAATCTGTATATGCTAATTCATGTTCTTTACAGATTTGTTTTAATGGCTTTGACCATACCAATTCATATAAATCTTTAAGTTTCATAATTTTATTTTTTCATCTTACGGAAACCCGTAACGCTAATTCTATAATTGTTATAATTTGCAAGAAGGCTCTAAAATTTTGGTTAGGGCTTTGTCTAATCTTAATAAAAGGTAAAGAATAACTACACATTTGCAATGAATCAAATATCGTATAAAGAGCTATTAAAGAGTATTGGTGAAATTTCTAAAAAGTATGAGGAACTTGAAAAAGTGTCAGGGGAGGCTTTTAATATTTTTAAGGTAATAAATATTACTTCAGAAGAAGTTAGGTTGCATTCAAAATTTTTAGCAGAGTTATTGAATCGTAAAGGATTACATGGACAAGGAGATGTATTTCTAAAGCTTTTTGTAAAGCAGTTGGGTATAAAGTTAGATACTTCGTCTACCACAGTTGAAGTTGAAAAATATATTGGGGTGAAAACAGATACTACTGGCGGGTATTTGGATATTTATATTTCAGACAATAAAGGAGGATGTATAACTATAGAAAATAAAATTTATGCAAAGGATCAAGAGAACCAGTTGCTGAGATATTTTAATCATAAGGCAAGTAATATTTTATACTTAACATTATGGGGTGACGAACCTGATGTAGATAGTCGCAAGGATTTACTAGTAGATAAACATTTTAAAATAATTTCATATCAACAAGATATAATTGGATGGCTTCAAGAATGCCGAAAAGAAGCTGTTGAGCTACCGCTATTAAGGGAAGGGATTACGCATTATATTAATTTAGTCAAGATATTAACAGGTCAAACAGGAACAACAAAAATGAATAATGAAATAACGGATTATATAGTTTCATCGCCGAATATCTTAGAACAGGCTAGGTTGATTGCAAATAATATGAATGATGCTAAGGTTCAAATACAATGGTCATTTTGGGAAAGTTTGGAAGAAAAGTTAATTAAGGAAGATTTAGTATTATTAGATAAGAAAAAAGTTAATTGGCAAAATGTAGATGATTATTATAAGAAAGGCGGAAATAAGAATGCCTATTATGGTTTTTGGGTGAAATTGTATCAACAAAATGATGTGACCATTCATTTTGGAATTGAATTATATGATAAAATTTATTTTGGATTTACTGTTGAAAAAAACGGTGTTGGTGGAATATCCAATCTTGCGGAGTTTCATGAATTTAGAGACATGGTTGCTCGAATAAACTCTAATTATAAAAGTACCGATCATGGTTTAGGATGGAGAGATACTGAAGAGGAATTGAATTTTAGAACGTTCAATTCACAAGCTATTTTTGATCTTGCAGACGAAAAGAAACTAGATGAAAAAACAAGTGATATTGCAAAGTATATAGCAGGAGATATTAAAGCCATGAATGAGAAGTTAAACAGTATTTAAAAGTTTAGTACTTGTAAATATGGATAAATTAACTCACAAGTTTTATGCTATTTATTTCATTATTAGTTGGTTGTAAATCTTATGATTTCTACGTTGATATCATTGGTAAGTAATCGTATATTTAACCTCACAGCCGTTTGTTGAATTTTCCCTCTAACAACAAATAAGTTATTATTTAAGTAGTATAAATTAGTTCTGTTTTAATAGTAAGTATTATTGTTTTGTGAACTGAAGGACAAATTTTAAATGAACAAAAAAGACCTTTCCGAAAGAGATATTTGCACCAAGTTTATAAATCCTGCTATTCAAAAAGCAGGTTGGAATATGAGGACTCAAGTAAGAGAAGAAGTTTCTTTTACCGATGGTAGAATTATAGTGCAAGGAAATCTTTATACAAGAGGTAAAAGCAAACGTGCCGATTATATCCTGTATTATAAATCTAATATTCCAATAGCTGTTATTGAAGCTAAAGACAATAAAAAGCCTGTTGGTAACGGAATGCAGCAGGCGTTAGATTATGCAGATATTCTACAAATACCTTTTGTGTTTACTTCTAATGGAGATTCATTTGTATTTCATGATAAAACGAATACATCTGGTGCTTTAGAAAAAGAAATTCCTTTAGATGATTTTCCGTCTCCAGAAACTTTATGGCAGAAGTATTTAAAGTTTACAAATATTGAAACCCCAGAGGCACAAGAGATAGTTGAAAATGATTATTACGCTGATGATAGCGGAATGACGCCTAGATATTACCAACAAAATGCCGTTAACAGAACCTTAGAAGCTGTTGCTAAAGGTCAAGATAGAATTATCTTGGTAATGGCAACCGGTACTGGAAAAACCTATACTGCTTTTAATATCATTTGGCGTTTATGGAAAACAGGCGTTAAGAAACGCATCTTATTTCTTGCAGATAGAAATGCATTACTCACACAAACTAAGAATGGCGATTTCTCCCCTTTCGGAAATGATATCATGCATATTATTAAAAACCGGAAGATTGATAAATCCTACCAAATATATTTTGCACTTTATCAAGGTCTAACAAGTACAGACGAAGATAAAAATGCATACAAAGAGTTTAGTCCAGACTTTTTCGATTTAATTGTAATTGACGAGTGTCATAGGGGTAGTGCTTCTGAAGCTTCGGCTTGGAGAGCAGTTTTAGATTACTTTAAAGGAGCTACGCAAATAGGTTTAACAGCAACACCTAAAGAAACTAAAGATGTTTCTAATATGGACTATTTTGGAGAGCCTGTTTATAATTACTCTTTAAAACAAGGTATTGATGATGGCTTCTTGGCACCTTATAAAGTAGTTAGAATTACTACAAGTATAGATGATGGTTGGAGACCTACTGCAGGCTTAATAGATAAGTATGGTAATGAAGTAAAAGACCGTATTTATAACCTAAAAGATTACGATAGAACATTAGCGATAGATGAACGTACAGAAGTTGTAGCAAAAAAGATAACAGAGTATCTTAAAGCAACAGACCGTTTTGCTAAAACCATTGTTTTTTGTACCGATATTGACCATGCAAATAGAATGCGTCAAGCTTTAATAAATGAAAATGCAGACTTAGTAGCTAAACATTGGAATTACTGCGTCAAGATTACAGGCGATGATGAAGTAGGCAAACAAGAACTAGATAATTTTACAGATGTTGAAGAACGTTTTCCTGTAATAGCTACAACTTCTAAAATGCTGACTACGGGTATTGATACAAAAATGGTGAAGTTTATTGTGTTAGAATCTAACATACAATCTGTAACTGAATTTAAACAAATTATTGGTCGTGGTACTCGTATTCGTGAAGCAGAGGGTAAAGTCTACTTTACGATTATGGACTTTAGAAAAGCGACAAATATATTCGCAAGACCCGATTTTGATGGTGATCCTGTTCAAATTTATGAACCAGAGCCTGGTGAGCCAGTAGTTCCACCAGAGGATGACACTACACAACCAGATAATGAGGAACCAATTGACCCTGGTGATTTTATACCTCCTACAACCCCAGATATAGGTATTGACGAAGGGGAAACAGAAATAAAGAAATACTACGTTAATCAAATTCCCGTATCGGTTGTTCATGAGCGTGTTCAGTATTACGGTAAGGATGGTAAGCTGATTACAGAATCTTTAAAAGATTATTCTAGAAAAAATATATCGAAAGAGTTTAGTTCATTAGATGATTTTATTCAAAGATGGAATGACTCAGAAAAAAAAGAAGAACTAATAAAAGAATTAGCAGAACACGGTGTACTATTAGAAGCTTTGCGAGAAGATGTTGGTCAAGATTTAGATGCTTTCGATTTAATCTGCCACGTTGCTTTTGATCAACCCGTACTTACAAGGCTAGAAAGAGCAAATAACGTGCGTAAACGAAACTACTTTACCAAGTACAATGAAACAGCGCAGAAGGTTCTAAATAGCCTTTTAGACAAGTATGAACAAGAGGGTATTATGTCTATAGAACAGGGTTCTGTATTAAAAGTTCAACCTTTAAGTCAAATGGGTTCTCCTGTTGAGTTGGTAAGAGCCTTTGGTAAGAAAAAAGATTTTGACCAAGCAATAAAGGAATTGGAAATCGAAATATATAATACAAGTGCTTAGTAAATACGGATACGACATATTTAAAGCATGCCAAAATGTATCCTCACGCTACAGTCGATGGCGTTATCAAGGAAATACTAGATTTCAACAGATTGAGCGTGTTTTTGCATATGAGTTGTATCACCAATTGCGATTAATAATGCTGGAAGAGGAGGTTAACTACGCTCAACTTCAACTAAATGGTGAAATTAGTAAGCTAGATAATAATTTAACTTTAGAAGGATGTGGATATGATGGGGATAATGAGTTTATCATAGAGAAATTAGGCAGAAGATTAAGAGTAATTCCGGATTTAGTGCTACATAAGAGTCAGAATTATCGAGAATTTGATGGGCAGAAGGTGATTGTAGAAATTAAAACTGGCGATGATAACCCTACACATGATATATTTGATTTAATCAAACTCTTAAATTTTGTGGAGCAATTGAACTTTGAAAATGCAATTTTTGTAGCAGTAAATAAGGATAGGCAACAATTGAGTAATGATATAAAAAAGTCTTTTGAAAATTTAGGGAAAGAATCATATTCAAAGTGTAGCATAATTTTCTATACAGGAGTTGATTTAAATAATGACAATCTTTTACATCCTAAAGTTTTTTTCAAATCAATAGAGGAAATAATTAATAATAGATGAGTAACATAACAACCAACATAAAGGGCATACGCGATATCATGCGTAAAGATACAGGAGTAGACGGAGATGCACAACGTATCTCTCAAATGGTGTGGATGCTTTTTATGAAGATTTTTGCCGATAAAGAAGAAGAATGGGAAATTACGATAGATGGTTACGAAAGTCCTATTCCTGAAAAATTCAAATGGCAAAATTGGGCAGCAGATGATGAAGGGCGTACAGGTGATGAATTAATGGAGTTTATAAACAATGAACTATTTCCTGCACTTAAAGAGTTGGACATAACCATAAGTCCCCAGGCTCAAATTATACGTTCGGTATTTGATGACACCTATAACTACATGAAAAATGGAACACTCTTCCGTCAAGTTATAAATGTCATTAATGAGATAGATTTTAATAGCACTACAGAGCGTCATTTGTTTAATGATATCTATGAGACTATTTTAAAAGAACTACAATCTGCGGGTTCTTCTGGGGAGTATTATACACCCAGAGCGGTTACCCAGTTTATGGTAGATATGATTAATCCACAATTGGGAGAAAGCATCTTGGACCCTGCATGTGGTACCGGTGGTTTTTTAACTTGTACGATAGACCATTTGCGTGGACAAGTAAAAACTCCGAAAGGCAGAGATGTTTTGCAAACTTCCATTAGAGGCATTGAAAAAAAGCCATTACCCCATTTACTGTGTACTACCAATTTAATGTTGCATGGTTTTGATTTGCCAACAGTACGTAGAGATAATTTATTAAGTAAGCCTTATGCAGATTGGGGTGCAAAAGATAAGTTGGATATTATTGTCACTAACCCTCCTTTTGGTGGAGTGGAAGAAGATGGCACGGAAACCAATTTCCCTAAAAAGTTTAGAACCAAAGAAACAGCCGATTTATTCCTAGCTCTAATTATTAAGCTACTTAAAAATAATGGACGTTGTGCTATTGTATTACCAGATGGTACTTTGTTTGGTGAAGGCATGAAAACTCGCCTTAAAGAGGAGTTGTTAGAACGTTGTAACCTACATACCATAGTACGCTTGCCTAATGGCGTTTTTAACCCTTATACAGGTATTAAAACCAATCTATTGTTTTTTGAAAAAGGAACACCAACCAAAGAGGTTTGGTATTATGAGCATGTGTACCCTAAAGGCGTAAAAAGCTACAATAAAACCAAGCCGATTAACATTAATGAGTTTGATGTAGAAAAAGCCTGGTGGAACAACCGTAAGGAAAACCCATTTGCTTGGAAGGTTTCTATGGAAGAAATAAAAAAGCGTGGTTATAATTTAGATATTAAAAATCCGCACCAAGAAGTAGATACATTAGCAAGTCCCGAGGTGTTGTTGGAAAAGTTTAGAGCTACCGAAGAGAAAATTTCTACTATACAAGATGAAATTATAAATGTGTTAACCGAAGCTTTAAAATAATATGCAGCTACTAAAACACTTTAAAGAACTTACGGTTAGACTTAAAAATGTTGAAGAATTAAAAGGTTTGATTTTACAGTTGGCATTACAAGGGAAATTAACAGCTAATTGGAGAGAAGAAAATCCAGATATTGAGCCTGCTTCGGAATTGTTGAATCGAATTCAAAAAGAGAAAGAAGAACTAATTAGAGAGAAAAAATTAAAGAAAGAGAAATTACTACCTGAAATATCTATTAATGAAACTTCTTATAAATTACCAAATACTTGGCATTGGTGTAGGTTACAAAATATAATTAAGATTTCTTCGGGAAAAGGATTGACTTCTGCCAATATGGATAAGTCAGGAAAAGTCCCAGTTTATGGTGGTAATGGTATAACAGGATATCATAATATTGGAAATGTAATCAAACCTACAATCGTAATTGGTAGGGTGGGTTTTTACTGTGGAAGTATACATCTTACAGAAAAAAATGCTTGGGTAACAGATAATGCCTTTATTACTTATTACTCAGAGGATAATATATCACGAGATTTTCTTTTATTGTTATTAAGTGGTACAAACTTGAAAGAAGATGAAAATGCAACAGCTCAACCAGTTATTTCTGGCAGAAAGGTTTATCCAATTGTAGTTTCTCTTCCACCACTAGAAGAACAAAAGGAAATTGTAAACGTAGTAGAAACCCTTTTTAAAGAAGTAGAACAATTAGAGCAATTAACGGTTAAGCGTATTACTCTAAAAGAAGACTTTGTAACTTCTGCTTTAAACCAACTGACTACAAATAATGCTAACCAAGAATGGACTTTTCTACAAGAGCATTTTAAAAGTTTCTTTAATGAAACCACTAACATTAAAAAGTTACGAGAAACGGTTCTACAATTAGCCGTTCAAGGAAAATTAACTGCAGATTGGCGGGCTAATAATCCTGAAGTAGAAGATGCTTCAATTTTATTAAAACGAATACAAGAAGAGAAAGTACAACTTATTAAAGAGAAAAAAATAAAAAAGGAAAAAGCCTTACCGAAAATTACTAATGAAGAAATTCCTTATAAATTACCTGATGGTTGGGTTTGGTGTAGGTTTTACGAAATTGCGAATATTGCTTCAAATTTAGTACAGCCAGAAGGGTATCTTGATTATCCACACATTGCACCAAATGTGATTGAAAAGAATAACGGTATTCTTTTACCTTTTAAAACTATTAGAGAAGATAAGGTTATAAGTTACAAACACTTATTTAAGCCTGGTCATATTTTGTATTCCAAAATACGTCCAAATTTGAATAAGCTAGTTAAAGTTGATTTTGAAGGTCTTTGCTCTGCGGATATGTATCCTATTGATAGTTATATTTTTCAAGACTATTTATTCTTATTTATGCTTTCAAAAGAATTTTTAAGACAGTCTGTAAAAAATGACACAAGAGTTGCAATGCCAAAAATAAATCAAACAGAACTCAATAAGGTTATTATTTCTATTCCTCCACTAGAAGAACAAAAAGCCATTGTTCAAAAAGTAAATGCTTTAATGGGTTTATGTGATGCTTTAGAGCAAGAGATACAACAAAGCCAAGCACATAGTGAGCAGTTAATGCAGAGTTGTTTGAGAGAGGTTTTTGAGGGGGAACGTAAAATGGAAGAGGTATGAGTGGGTTTAGGTTGTTGGCAATAAGACCTTCAAATGATTGTGATAAACAATTTTTAAAGAATTTGAATCAAGGTGATTTTTATAAATTTTATCAAGATTATGATTTTGTTATTGATGAAAAAGAAAATAATGTAGTTGAGGTAAAATATAAGTCAAGTGTTCCAAAAAGTCTTTATGGTGAGAATATTAGTGTTTCAGCAGTTGTTGGAAAAAATGGAAGTGGTAAAAGTACTATTGTGGAGCTTTTAAGTCTCTTTGTTTTTTGTTTAGCTAAACAACTTGATTTAATAAAAATTGAAGATTTCAAAGAGTCTCATAGACTTTCTGTTAAAGATCAAAAACGAATAGACGATGAGATAAAAAGATTTAAACTATTTAATTGTGAAATTTATTTTTTGATTGATGAAGAAATACACGGCTTAATAAAAAATAAGCAAGGGTTTGAGAGCATTTCGTATATTAAAACATTATCTAATGATCAAAAAGAGGAATTATTCACTTTAGAATCTAAACTAGACTTATCAAATTTAAGTAAAGAGTCAGAAAAGAATGAGTTTTTAACAAATTCCTTCTTTTATTCTATTTTGGCTAACTATTCTTTATATGGATTAAATACAAATGAAACAGGAATTTGGTTAAGGTCAATTTTTCATAAAAATGATGGATATCAAACACCAATTGTTTTAAACCCAATGAGGACAGAAGGTAAAATAGACATCAATAGACTTACTTATTTATCAAAATCTAGATTATTAGGTAATGTTTTTAAAGAGCTAGAAGAAGGACAAAAGGAAGAAGACAGTTTACGAAGTTTAGTTAATAATAAAATTGTACACAAAATAACTTTACAATTAGATTTTACAAAATTTACAATTGTAGATGAAAATAATCTAAAACCAGGACAGAAAGCAATTGACATTATCGATATTGATGATAAGTCCATTTATTTAGAGTATACCGAGAGAAATAAAAATAGAAATAAGCACGATTATTTTAGTTTGTTAATAAAAGCATTTTTTCCAGAAAATGATTTTGTAGATGTTTCATTTTCTAATAGTAAAATTAAAAGAATTTGTAAAGAATACATTTTAAAGAAAGTAGAAGATGTTATTAAAAAGTATCCACAGTTCAAAGCTTTTAAAAATAGAGTATTCAGAGTAAATACAAAACAAGAAATTATAGAGCAATGTTTTAGTAGATTAGCTGTAGATTTTACTCATAGCACCTTTAAAATTAGACAAGCCCTTAATTTTCTAGTCTATGATTTATATAATTTAAAGAATAGAAGTGGTCATTCTTATGAGCTTTCTACAACGTCTAAAAAAGGTATTGTTGATAAAGTAAATAATAAAAGAAAAGAAATTTTAAACAGCGAACTAAAAGAGAATGAACAACTTTTCGAAATTAATCCTAACGAAAGTGATATAGAAAATAATAACAAGGATAGTTATAGAAGACATAGCTTAACTAACTATTTACCACCTTCCTTTTTTGAAATTGATTTTGAATTTAAAAATGAAGGCTCTTTTAAGGATTTAAGTTCTGGTGAGAAACAGATAATTTATAGTATTAATTCAGTTGTTTATCATTTGATAAATCTTGATTCCATTTATTCTATGGATATAGAAGATGGACTTTCATATAAATGTTTTAATATCGTTTTAGACGAAATAGAACTATATTTTCATCCTGAGTTTCAAAGGGTTTTTATTAATGAATTGATTAAATCTATAAACTCTTTTAGAGGATTTAATTATAATTATAATATTATTTTTTTAACACATTCGCCATTTATACTTTCAGATATTCCAACTTCCAATATTTTAAAATTAGATAAAGGAAATATCCAAAATAACAACAGGGAAGAAGAAACCTATGCTGCAAATGTACATGACTTGTTAGCTAATGACTTTTTTCTTGAAAATGGTTTTATGGGTGAATATGCTAAACAAAAAATTAAAGATTTACTAAGATATTTAACCTATGATGAAGGAAAGGGTGATAAAATAGATAATGAAAAACCGAAATTAAAATGGAATCCGATTCTAGCTGAAGAATTTATAAAAATTATAGGAGAGCCACTGTTGAAATTTGATTTAAGAGAACTTTATTTAAGTAAATTTTTTAAAGAGGAGCGGATTGATGCTGAAATAGAAAGGCTTCAAGAATTAAAAAGAACAGGAAGAGATGATTTCAATTAATCAAAATATTATTTCTAATATTTTAGATGCAAAATCTACCGAGGTTGATACATTAATTGCAGGAGCTAAACAATCTGTTGTCGATTTCAGAAATACTCCTGATAAAAGCGGTGGTAGAAATATTAGAATCCCAATTACTTTAAAACAAGCTGAAATTGAATACTTAGATAAATTAATTAGTGAGTTTGAGAGTATCGTAAAAGCTGACCCTAAAAAACTAAAAGTATTAAAAAGTGAATTTGATGCTGTTATTACGGGCGAAAATCTTGCAAAACATAATAAGGAATTTAAAAATGAATTGCTCGTTAGAATGGGATATTCTAAATTAAGAAATGACTACTACTCAGGCTACTTTGAGAGTACGGGTTTAAAAGCTTGTGTCTATTGTAATTCGCAATTGGCGGTTACAGTGCGTTCTTTCAAAGGCAGTAAATCTGCTAAATTTCAAGTTGATCATTTTTTGCCTAAATCAGAATATCCTTGTTTTAGCATTTCATTTTTTAATCTACTACCAGTTTGCGGGCCATGTAACGGCACCAAACAGACTAGCTTAATTGATTTTAATGTATATTCAAATGACCCACTAGATTTAAAGGATTCTCCATTCAAATTCCGACTAGATAAAAAATCAATTGTTTCTTATAGAATTAATGGGGTTAAGGAGAAACTTGTAGTTAAGTTTGACGATCCTTTAAAGAAAGCTATTAATGAAAATTTTGATATTGAAGGGATTTATTCAACTCAAAAAGACATAGCTGAAGAGCTTATTCTTAAATCAATCATATATAATGAGAAATATTTGAAATCTTTAAGATATTCTTTTGGAAAACTATATCCTGATAAAATTCCAATGGCAGAGAGACTTTTGGTAGGTAATTATACAAGAGTTAAAGACATACATAAAAGGCCTATGTCAAAATTCACACAAGATATTGCAAGGCAATTAAAACTAATTAAGTAATGTCCAAGACCACCAACAATACAAATAGTTCTACCATATGGTTCACCAACGATTGTTGAAGAAGTCGAATTTATCAACAGTTTAATAAAAGCCTTTTTCTTGGATTAAGAATAAACTAAAAGTAGCAACTAAACGAGAGATGGTTCATTTTACGGGCGATTATTACTTATTTGGGAGTAAAGAAAGTATTTCAACTGTTCTAGGACGTTCTGCTAATGTTTGAACCTTATGGAAATATAAAATTGTAAGACCTTAGATGAGGAATTAAATGGGCTAATTAAAAATGGTAAAGAAATATATAAACTACAATTGGAAACTAAAGTTATACCACATATAGAATTATTCACCGATGGCGGTGCAGAACCCAACCCCGGTAAAGGTGGTTTTGGGGTAATTCTTAGCCATAAGGGTAGGCAAAAAGAATTCTTTGAAGGGTATGAACTTACCACCAATAACCGCATGGAACTAATGGCGGTGATTGTTGGTCTAGAAAAAATAAAAACCAAAGCAAAAGTTACGGTGTATTCAGATTCTAAATATGTGGTAGATGGTATTGAAAAAGGCTGGGCAGAAAATTGGGAACGCAACAATTGGATAAAGAAGAAGGGTAACTTAGTACTCAATAAAGATTTATGGGAAAGGTTGTTGAATGTAATAGATGAGCATGATGTAACGTTTAACTGGGTTAAAGGGCATGCCGGTCATATAGAGAATGAACGTTGTGATGTTTTAGCTACCAAAGGTATTAATTCTGAAAATAAAATTACCGATGAAGGCTATTTGGAATACTTGGAGCATATAGATTGGTACCAAGAACAGAAAATAGAAAAAGAGGGAGATACATGTAGAAAATGTAATACTGCAGTTATAAAAAAGAGCCCAAAGAAGAGAAAGATAAAGCCAGGGCAAAATTATTATTATGAGTATTATCTCTTCTGCCCAAATTGTAAAGTCATGTATATGGTAGAAGATGCTAAAAGAGAAGTGTCAGATGACAATACGTTGTTTTAAGTCTCAAATTATTTAAGTGTACCAAATGAAAAACCTATCAACCAAAACCGATTTATCCACATTAAATGACAAGCAACGTGCGGCTGTACTATCTGAATGTAATCGTCTGCTTGTTTTAGCAGGTGCCGGTTCTGGAAAAACCAAAACCTTACTTCATAAAATAAATTACCTAGTAGATGATAAGCTTGTAGACGCCAAAAATATTCTGGCAGTAACTTTTACTAAAAATGCTTCTAATGAGATGCTTGATAGGTTAATTGTATCCGCAGATAAAACGGGTTACTATGAAAAATTTATAAATACTAAAGGTGTTTCCGTTGCTGAAAAGAATAAAGAACGGCAGTCATTTTTGAAAAAATTTCCATGGTTAGATAAGTTAACAGTCAAAACAATACATAGTCTGTGTTATCAAATTATAAAAACCGATGGCGTACATGTATATGATAATAAATTTAAAATAGTAGCCGACCATAAGTCAAGTAATGAGTTTCTTGGCAATACAGCAGAAGAGACCGTTGGCGAAATCATTGAAAAGGTCACCATCAATCTGTCAAGTAACAAGCCGTTTCTCTTAAAATTAAAGCGCTACATATTAGATTACTTTGTAGATTTTATTCATCACTATAAAGAACAAGAGGAGTTTAGACCAGAAAGCAAGTTGTTTACAACTTTAAAAGGAGATAAAGTCCGCTCTAAATCTGAACAGTTTATAGCAGATTGGTTTTATCGTAATAGTATCGATTATATTTATGAGAGACAAGTAAGGGTAGAAGGTAAAACTTTTCACCCCGATTTTTTTATTCCTCAGGCAAATGTTTATTTAGAACATATTAGTAATAAAAGTCACCCATCTTTCTGGAAAGAAGGTCAAATGAAGATTGCAGGTAATACCTGTATAAAAACCTACGATGACGCCACACATAATTCAGCCATATTCAATAAGATTTTAGATCGGGTTATAAAAGGCAAAATAAGCGATGATTTAAGTTCGGCTACAGTGTTGCATTATGATGAGGAATTTTCAAAATTTAGAAAAGAAATTAGAAAATTTTTTAGAGAGGTAAACGAGGTAAGAAATAAGATTGTAAACTCTGAGAAACCTATTGAACAAATAATAAATGAAGCTTCAGAAAGTGATTTTGAGAGAGTTCGTATGTTCTATGAACTTGCAATACCAATCATTAATGAATTTAGCGATTATTGTACCAATAAATCATATTTAGATTTCGACGGTTTATTGACCAAGAGTATTCAATTGTTAGAAGAGTTTCCAAACATTCGTGAAAGGTACCAGGATCGATATAAATATATTTTGGTAGATGAGTTTCAAGATGTAAATAACCTACAAGTAAAATTACTTGATCTACTTACAAAAACGTCAACACAATTATTTTGTGTTGGTGATGATTGGCAGAGCATTTACGGTTTTAGAGGATCTGAAATAGGGTACATCGTAAATTTCAAAGAACATTTTGAAGATTCAGAACTGTTGACTCTCAATTTAAATTACAGAAGCACAGACCCAATAGTTTGCGCATCTACAGAGGCTATCAAGAAGAATAAGTTTCAAATACCAAAAGAAATAAAAGCAGTTAAGCAAGGTGGGCAAAAGATTAAAATATTTTATGAGGAACAAGAAGGACAATCAAATGCTTTTATATGGGAAGCAATTGAAACTCATATTGCCGAAGGCATAAACTCTGAAGATATTTTAGTGCTTTATAGAAGAACTGCAATGGCATCAGATTTAATAAAAGCTTTAAAAAATAGCGGTCACAAAGTTCAATTTAGAACCATACATAGTGCAAAAGGATTAGAGGCTAAAGTTGTATTTATTTTAGGCTTACACTCAAACAAAGGTGGGTTTCCTGATCCATGGTTACAGGATAAAATTTATCAAGTAATTAAACCAACTGATTATGATGATTTGTTAGAAGAAGAAAGAAGGTTGTTTTATGTAGCTCTGACCAGGGCTAAAGACCATCTGTATTTGATATCAAAAAAAGGTGCAGTTTCAGACTTTATTAGAGATATACCAGATGAGTATATTTTCTTTAATCAACCAGAAAATAATAATGATTCAAATAAAATGGTTCTATGCGTTAATTGTGAGTCGAAGCTAGAAGACCATTATAAGTTTTGTCCCACTTGCGGAAATACAGTAGTTGAGGAAGTTGAAATTGATGCAGATTTAACGGCGAAACAAAAAATAGAAGAGATAATAAGAGATTTACCATTTTCAGCTGCTAATGACAATAAGCAAAAAAAGGAAGCAAGAATTAAGTATAAGAGGGCTTATGAACCATGGGCGCAAGAGGAAGATAATATATTAAAAAGCTATTTTCAATCTTTTTCCTTTGAAGAATTAAGTGATCTTTTTGGTAGAACATATAACAGTATCAAATCTAGAATTGAGCATTTGAAAATAAAATAGATACAATTACATGTTTGAAAAAGTTACAGAAGAACATATTCTTAAAGGCATTAAAGATTTTAATGAGAAGGGAATGCCTAACGGTTTTGGTCCATCATCTACCTACGATTTAGTTTTTGAAGGCAAATCATATCCTCCTAAAGCGGTTATGGCCTATGCTAATTTTCACGCTGTTGGAAGAAAAATTGAAAGATATTTTAAAGGAGGTTTAGGTACAGATTGTTTTAATGCCTACGAAAGAAATAATTTTAGTGTAGTGCCAAAGAATCAAAAAACACAAATGAAGAATGTAAAATTAGAATTTGCCGAATGGCTCCTTAATAAAGCACCTGATTCTTACCATTACTACCTTGGTAGTTCAATTAACTCCGTAATTGAAAGATTAGATGAGATAAATAATTTCTTTTCAGATAGAGACCTGTTTTTGGCTGATGAGAAGAGTTATAGAGAACTAATCAACTACATAAAATTTAAAAACTCTAAAGAACAACGATTAAAAAATAAAGAATTTTACGAATACGATAGAAAAAATAGTAAAGGTATTCCTATGGCTATTTTAGGAAAAGCTAACTATACCAAATTCCTAGAGCAAAAGTTTAGTGGAAAAGTGGTTAATTATTGGATTTTTCAAGGTAGTCCTAAAATATATGATGTAACTAGTGCGCTTAAAAATGGTCATCTAAAAAGTTTTAAGGTAGCTGCTCATAAAGAGAATATAAAAATAGGTGATAAGGTAATTCTTTGGCAAACCGGAGAAAGTGCCGGTTGTTATGCATTAGCTGAGGTGACATCTGAAGTTGCCGCTTTTGAAGAGGAACCGATTGAGAAGAATTATTATTTGAACCCGGAAGAGTCTGCGGTTACCGAACGTGTTAGAATTGATATTGAATATTTATTATTGGAGCATCCTGTACTACAAAAGGACATAAGAGGGGACAAGGCTTTTAATGCATTTAAAGCGGGAAATCAAGGTACGAATTTTAGCGCTACAGAGCAGGAATATAATGCAATCTTAAGATTAGCTGAAAATAATTATAGAAGTATTGAAAATAAAAAAACAACACAAATTGCTATGTCAAAATATCCGTTAAATCAAATTTTATATGGTCCTCCAGGCACAGGAAAGACATATAGAACTAAAGATATAGCTTTAAATATATTAGGTGTTAATACTCAAGATTTATCCAGAGAAGCAATCAATGACTACTTCACTCAAAATGTTGATAAAGGTAATATCGTTTTTACAACTTTTCATCAGAGTATGTCATATGAAGATTTTGTAGAGGGTATAAAGCCTGTCGTGGGTAGTGAAGGGCTTACTTACGAAGTTGTTCCAGGAATATTTAAAAAATTATGCTTGCCGGTATATAGAGCATTGGTGCCAGGTGATGTTTTTGGTTCAAGAAATCAATATGAAATTTTTAGTGTAACTGACAGCGTATTAACACTAAAAAGAGAATCGGGTTTTCTTCCGTTAGCAATGGACTTTGTTAATGAAATAATTTCAGAATTTAAAAATGGTAATTTATCTATTGATGACTTTGGTTCAACTAATAGAGATGGTTTATATCATAAACTACCAACGAAATGGGATAAGTACTTATTTGGATATGACAGTATTTATAAAGGTTTAGTAAAATACGTTACATCAAATGAAAAGAATAAAACACAGGCAATATTACCAAAGGTTCTAATAATTGATGAAATAAACAGAGGAAATGTTTCGGCTATATTTGGTGAATTAATAACCTTAATAGAGAAAGACAAAAGACTTGGTGGTGATGAAGCCTTAATGGTTAAGTTACCTTATAGTAAAGAGTATTTTGGTGTGCCTTCTAATCTATATATTATCGGTACCATGAATACTGCCGATAGAAGTGTAGAAGCTCTGGACTCTGCTCTTAGAAGAAGATTTAGTTTTAGTGAAACGCCACCAATACCAGAATATATAAAAGAGTATGGTCATGCACAAAACGGATTTATAGAAGAAATAGATTTGGTGAAACTTCTAAGTACTATTAATAAACGTATAGAGAAGCTTTTGGATAAAGACCACGCTATTGGGCACAGTTACTTTTTAAAGATTAACTCTATAAAAGGTTTGAAGGCAGTTATAGCTAATAAGGTTATTCCGTTGTTGCAAGAGTATTTTTATGGGGACTATGGTAAAATTGGTTTGGTAATGGGTCCGGGTTTTATAGTTTCTAATGAAGAGGCTTCAGGTGATGAGTTTTTTGCTCCTTTTGATTATGAAGCAAGCTCACTTTTGGAACGTCAAGTATACACTGTACAGAACGCTGTAGATATGAGCAATGAAGAATTTAAAAAAGCTTTATTTGAATTATTAGGATAAAGATTTGAACAAAGACAACCACCTTACAGTATTTGAGCATGAAGTTTTAAGAACCGATAGGGGAGATAAAAAGCTTACCGATGTTCAATTGAAATCCATGCAAGAATTTTATGGTGAGTCTGGTGTGCCATATTATTCACTGGTACATAATGGGGTTAAATTTTGTGAGTATGTTGGTGTTTTACAAATAGGAGATACCTTAATCGAGATTTTACCAAAGATTGATAAAGGTTTTTCCGGTTCAGAAGATAGCTGGCGTATAGTGTTAATTGACATGTTGCGAGCTGCAGGTGTGTTTGATTTAAAAGCACCTTCATCTGGAAATCTAAAATTAAAATCTAATTCTATATTACATCTATACTTTGAACTCTTTATAAAGGAGGTGAAGTATTTACTTAGGCAGGGCTTGGTGAAAAAATACCGTAGGGCAGAAGGTAATAATACGAGTCTAAAAGGCAACTTAAAATTTGGTAAACATATCAGCCAAAATTTGGTTCACCAAGAACGATTTTATATTCAACATACAGTATATGATTCTACCCACGAACTTCACAGTATCCTGTTCAAAGCTATAAAATTATTAGTTCGTATAAATACCAACCAAAATATACACGGACCTTTGAAATTATTGGAGTTAGAATTTCCGGAGATGCCAGATGTAAAAATTACTGAAGCAACTTTTAATAAGTTGACTTTGAACAGAAAGACCCAGCAGTACGAAAAGGCTATACAGATTGCACGCTTATTGCTTTTAAACTTTCACCCAGACGTTAGTAAGGGCTCAAATCATATTCTGGCACTAATGTTTGATATGAATTCACTATGGGAACAATTCGTGTACGTTAGCTTGCGAAAATATAAAGATGTAAATACAACTATTGCCGCTCAGAGCAGTATGAACTTCTGGAAACCATCTAGGGGTTATAATTCTACTATGAGACCAGATATTGTTTTAAATAAAGGTAAGGAGGACTGCGTAGTACTTGATACTAAATGGAAGCATATTAAAAACTATAACCCATCACCGCAAGACTTAAGGCAAATGTTTACGTATATGAAATATTATAAAGCAAAGAGGGTGGCGTTGTTGTATCCTGCAGTGACTTTTAGTAGAAATCACGGTCGTTATTATGACCATAATGAGCGCAATTTTCAAAGATTAGGTGAAGAAGAGTGTAGTGTGATTTCTCTACCGTACAATACTGATATTAGACAATGGCAAAAGGAAATCTCAATGCAAATAACTAATTGGGTAAAAGGAAATGACATAACTATTGTTGACTGTTGAAATGTTCTTAAATTTTGACTTTAGGTGCAATGTTTGCTATAGATTTTAACTGCAACACAATTTCAACAACCTGTCAACAATTCAATTGTTGACAATAAGTTGATGTAATGTTGAATGGTTAAACGCCCGGCGGTCTATTTATCTCTAACTGATTTTTTGTTTTTAATAAATATAGAAATCAGTAAACCAATACCAACCACCACATCTACCATATTCCATATTTCCCTTCCCAAAGCAATTTTATAAAAAGGTTGAAAGAGTAGGGCAAGGGCTATATAAATAAATACCTGTTCGCTTTTGTCTTCTTGATTAGCCTTGTACGCTAAAAATCCAAAACTTGCGAAGGCTACAAAACGTACCAATTCATAATAACCATAAGGCATATTTAGTAGGCATAGGAAGAATAGAAGGGCTAGTATTACTTTGATTATTTTTTCCATTATATTTTATTTCTCTAATTCACATAAACTACGCCCTTGTCTTTCAGCTTCAGGTACATTCATTTGATAAATACTACTAGTGCAACTATCTAATGCCTTACAATTTTGATTTAAATGATAGCGTTCACTTGTGTCGCCTTTACATATGTAAATATCACCTTCTTGAAAAACGGTTCCGGTCATTAATGGTCGTATTTTTGGTTCTTTTCCTCGTTTTGTAATTGCCAGTGTGTCAGTAGTATATATTGGTATTATGCCTTCGTTTGAATTCTTGTCGTTAGTTTCTTTGGTAGCTACATCAATATTAGTATTATTTTCATTCTGTTCGTTTACAATTTGCTTAGTACTAGAGTTAGGGGCGGCTAAATCATTTGTCTGCACTCTGTTTTCTTGTGGAATAGAGCTTACGTAGGTATCTGATTTTTGCGAGTTAGAAGTAGGGTTAGCTACTAAAGAGTCTTGTAAAATTTGATTGGGTTCACTTTCTACTTGATATTCTTGCGTATATACATTTTCGTTTTGGAAACTCTCAATAGAATCATTATACAGAGTAACAGTTTGATCAATTGGTATTTCATCAGGGTTTTGTGCAGATTTTTCTTCTTGGTCAAAATCTAAGTCATCAATTTTGAAATTATCGTTTTTATTATTTCTAATTATTTTAAACTCCTCATCAGAATTAGTATTTGGTTGATGATTGAAATGTTCTTTACCTTTTTTGTTGGTATCTGAAATTTCAGTTTTTGATTTATTTAAGTAATTGTCAGATTGTTTAAATAAATTTAGAAGTAGACCTATAATTAGAATACCTGTAAAAGCATAGAGTAATTGTCGCCAATGATAAGATAGTGCAGGAAAGAATCTAAAAAATGCACCAATAGCATAAAGCAATGCTAGAAAAAGACCAGCTAATATACCTGGCAGACCAAATGAGAATAAAAATATTAGACTAAATAGTAATCCAATGAATCCAAGGCAACCCAACCCAGATGTTTGAATTTCGTTCCATAATTTGGTCCTATTTTCTTTATTAAAAGCCCTAGGAATACTTTTCCAAAAAGGCTCTTGAGCAATTTCTTCATGGATAATATCAATTTCAGCAACATCTTCAAATACTACAGGGGTAAACTCTTTACATGTGCATTCTTCTAGTATTTGACCGCAATTATCGCAAGTCTCAACTGGCATTTCATTGAAAATCGTTTCAAATTCTAAAAGATAACCGCTCACTAAACATGCAAGAGTGCCAAAGGTTTTATTACCATTTTTTACGACATCATAAATTTGAACCGCTTCTAATTTTGGTTCGATTATTTCTAAACGTACACTGTCATAACCTTGAATTGTAGTATTTAGATTTATAAGAACATTTTCAAAACTTTTTTGTGTTAATTGTGTTTCTGATACTATGGCATTATAAATTGTTTTATCTATAATTGCAGGGTGCTCTTTATTGTTCTTAAGATTGCTTATCTCTCCTTCATAAATGTAAATGTCATAAAGTTCAGTATTGGAAAGAAGAATTTTATCATTTGCGATGCCGTGATATTTGCCCGTAAATTCACCTTGAACATAGGTTCTTTTTTGGACTTGGCGTGAAAATGTAAGAGTTTTATAGCCCATTTAAGTAGTTCATAAAATCTAATTCAGTCCCCGTTTTACGAGTAATTGTCCTAGGTATTTGATTAAATGGAGGGTCTTCAAAACGTTCTTCTAATTCAATTCTTTTACCTATACTATTTTGAAATAATAAAGGATATTGCTTCTTGAAATTATCGTATTCGTCTAAAATAATATCTCTGTTTAGCTCTGATCTTACAATGTCATATGAGCTTGATCTAGATATGAAGTATTTGAGAAATAAAGGTGTAAGAAATAATATTAAAAAACCAATAGAGATTATCCAAACCCAAGGAAATTTATAATTTAAGAGTATCAATCCTCTAACATAATGAGGTGAAGCATCTATTCTATTTTCTGTATCTACGATTAGTATTTTTTTATCTAATAGTAGTTTTGCTTTTTTTGCTTCTAATAGTTCAACCCTATTTGAGTTGTTTTTTATTCTTCCGTCGGCTAGAAGTTGTTTTTGTCTAATTAACTCTTGATTGTTAGATGCTATTTCATCATCAAAATAGGCTGCAGTTTGTATTGTTGCCTTTTTAATTTCGTCAACCTTCAGATGAGCTAATTCTATATTTAGCGTCCTCTTTAAAAGTAACGTCTCAATAGGTTTTATTATCGTTAGACCTAGTAATAGCAAAATAGAAATGCGAATTAAAAATGAGGTTATGTAACCAACTCCCTTTCTATTCGGATTGGCAGAAATTGTAATTAAGCTAAGTTTATAAATATTAAAGATCATCAATGAAAATAGCAAGCTCCAAACCCATGATACATTAGGGATATTGAATATTTGCGAAAAAGTGTGGTGATAAGAGATTACTGCTGTTATAAACAATAGAACAATTAAGAACCCGCTTAATGCAAAGCGTATTTGTAAATGTTTTTCAGATTCTCTAAGTATAATTTTATCTTCTCCTGCCAATTTCCAAAAAGGATGATATATTCTTGTTCGTGACATCTATACTTCAGATATATAGTTTTCTATGTTATCGTCTATTTTCTTCTTTTCATTCTCTTTCCATCTTTCAATGATATAATCGCTCAATTCTGATTGCGCCTTCATTAGTGCTATTTTTTCATCAATTTTTCGCTCTGCATGATGGCTGATAATTAGGTCTCTTTCTTGCCCTTCTTTGTCTTTGTAATAGTCATATTTTATTTGGATACCATTATCTGCTTTTAAGAGTTCTTGAATATTATCTCCCATAAAATCGTACGGGCTTTTAATCAGCATCATTTTAAAGAAAATGGGAGTTAGTTCGATTACAACAAATAGTAAAGTAATAAAGAAGGTAATCCACATCCCTGCGATTTTGTGAGCCAATTTTATTCGTTCTAATAATCCATCAAGACCATTGGCTACTTCCTCGTTTTTAGCAAGTTCTTTGTCAAGTTCTTCAGTAAGCTTTAATTTTTCGTTGTTTAATCGTTCTAGCGCTACTTGGTGCGACTGATCGTACCCGTTTAAATCCCTTTCAACTTTATCCATTTGTTGTTTCAATGCCTTTGAGAGCGGTCCTGCACCTGCTCCTGCACCTGCTCTACCTTGCAGTTGATCTGTGTATTCTTTCTCTGCAAGCTTCAATCTTCCTACAACATCATTTCTTTCTCTCTCTATTTTCACAAGATCTTCTTCGATTAAATCAAATCTTGAAATGTAATTTGCTTTTGTAGCTATTTCATATTCTTTACGTTTAACTAACTGTTCTTGATGAAGTTCTGCATCAATCTCAGACTTAAACATTCTAATTTCCATTGGTTTAGAAATTGTGATAGCAATAACAAGCCCCATAATTATTCTTGGTACAGAATTAACAAACTCGCCCCAAGTAATTGCTTCAGTACCATCACCTTTACCTGTAGCAGCAACAATAAATCTGTCAATATTAAATATGATAAGACCCCATATGATTCCAAAAGCGCTTGCCATAATTGCAGTTGTTGTATCAGTACCACCATCAAGAGCGGAGCCCTTAGGTTCAAAGATTGTATAGATAGCATAACCGCCGGCTACGGCAGCCATAAAACCTGTAGCTACTACAATGCCACCTAAACAAGCATACTTTACTTGATCAGAGTAGGTGCTTCTTTTTAAAATGTAACCATCTGAACCTGCAGCTTTCCATAAAAGCCTCATTATTAGACCAGGTTTAGGGCTTGTATAATATTCTCTTTTCATAATTAATGTATTTCGGTTGGTTTAGTTAAGGTCAGTTTCTAATTCTAGTTTTAAATTTTTCAGCTCTTCAATTGAATTGGTAAGTCTAATTTTAGCGGACGAGTTTTTTAGAAATGGTGATTGATTTAATTCAATTTGTAATTGCTTAGATTGTTTAGGTTGTTTTGTGTTCTGAAATGATATAGTGCAATTTTTTATTTGCTTACTGAGTTCGACTTTCTTTTTGTTGACGTCAATATTTTTTGAAATTGTTTCTACTTTAGAAAAGTCTTTTTTGTTAAGGGCTATTACTTTAATTTTTGTAAAAAGTTTAGTTTTCTTTCCAACACCATATGCGGTTAACTGAAATTCTTTCTGTCCCTTTTTTACTTTAAATAGAAGCTGACCCGAATTAAAAAAGAGTTGAGATGAATTGCTAACAGTTATAAAAACAGCATTTCGTATTTCCCAGCGTAATTGATTGATTGTGCCATCAACACAGTATTCTGAATCTGGTTGAAAACTAATACTTTCCATTTTTTGACCATTAAATAGAAGTTTTAAAAATCTGAAAATGATTTTTAAAGAATTGGTGGTCAGTTTTAGAATCAATAATCGTTGTCTTGATGAAGATTCTTTTTTATTTGCTTTGTTAGTCATATTCTAAATAACTAAATGGTTGTATTTGGTTTGTTGGAAGTAAAAGTATTTAAACCGTTTATTTATCTTTTACGGTATCCCGTAATCAGACAAAATCTATTTGTATTAATTTCGTTTTTATTAAAATCTACTATGTTTAAAAAGACCATTTTTCTACTCTTATTTCTATTTCATTTTTCGGTTTCTTCTCAAGAACAAATCAGTCTTATCTCTTGGAATATTAGAGATTTTGGCAAAACAAAGAATAGTGAAGAGCTAGATAGAATGGCTGAAATTGTTCGCGATGCAGATATTGTGGCCATACAAGAAGTAGTTACGGGTTATGGTGGTGCCCAGGCAGTTGCAAAGCTTGCAGATAACCTAAATAGAAAAGGAGCTAAATGGGATTATGTGATAAGTAACCCTACCAATAGCCCTAAATATGTAACGGAGCGTTATGCGTTTATTTGGAAAACAAAAAACATTAAAATAAAGAATAGGGGAGCGTTAATATCAGAATTGGATTCATTGGTTGATAGAGAACCCTTCTTTCTTGATTTTTATTTTAAAGGGCGAAAACTTTCTGTAATCAATTTTCACTCTAGACCACATGATAAAAACCCGGAAAGAGAAATATTGGCGATTACCGACTATCTGAAATCAGATGACTTTCAACACCCTATAATACTTGCTGGAGACTTTAATGTGGACCAAAAGGAGGAAGTTTTTATTGGTTTGAGAACGCAGGGTTATAATGCTACGGTTATTGATGCAAAGACTACTTTGAAGCAAAGTTGTGCTACTACTGATGGTTATTTGAATTATCCTATTGATAATATTTTCTATTCAAATAAAATTGTACTCAAGAGTGGTTATGTGATTGATTTTGTGAAAGCTTGTGAGAACATAAGCAAAGCAAGAGAATTATCTGATCACCTACCAGTTTTATTGAATTTTAGTATTAAAGAACTTACTGAATAAAAAAGAGGATTAAGCATGCATTAGCTCAATCCTCTTTATAGAATATTGTATTAATTAACCGGTGGATCTGGCGGTGGTGGTGGAGGTGGAATATCTCCACCGTCACCACAGCAGGCTTGAAGTTCAACTTCATTCTCAGATAGGTCTTGTGGGTCACATGATATAAAGACAGAATTGAGGATTATCGTAAATACAACTATATAAATTTTCTTCATTTTGTTTAAGATTTTTGGACATACCAATGGCTGACCGAATTAGAAATCAGTGAATTTTTGCGATAGAAATCGCGTATTAAAATGAAGGGACGTCTCCCAGGTTTGAGAAGTGGAAATCCAAATACGGTAGTGCTTAGCTACTTCTCAATCGGGCTAATCACCGACCGTATTTTAGATTTCCGAGAGACTGGTTTATTAATAAACTGTGGTAGCAAATCATAGTCTTAAATCAATCTGAAACAAAGAAAAGGGATGTTGATGGATAGGAGCTAGACATAACCTTGACTTGTGTTGGACATATATTAGACACCAATGATAGCAGCGGTTAGAAAGAATCTTTGCTAGGAAGTAATAAGAATAAAATTGTAATTTTAAAAGTATGAATGAGGTGATAATTAATGAAATAGTTCAAAAGGTTTTTGCAAAAGCAAAAACTGAATGTGCAATTCATACTAATAATGCACTTAATAATCATATTGATAGTTCTACGGCAATAAGCTATAAAACTGCAGAAAGACTTTGCCAAAAGTATATTGATAAAAAAGAAAACATAGGTAAGCAATCTGAGCACACTATTAATGTGCTATGTCAATATCTGGGTTACAAATCATTTGCTGATTACGTTAAGCAAAATTCTAAGGGAAAGATTAGTGTTGAAGTTAATAAAGTAGGTGAGAAAAAAAACTGGAAGGTAATAGCGTTTATAAGTTTAATAATAGTTGTCGGATTGATTCTTGGTTTAAGCGAGAAGAATAAGGGGACCTCATGTATGGTATGGAAAGTAGACCATTTTGAAAAGGTTGCATGTTCCGTAAGTCATAAGGAAAACATAGTTCCTCTAGATGAAGTGAGATTAAATACCTTAAAGAAAGTAGAAGTTGATTTAACTACTAATTTTTTTGATGAAACCACTCAGAAACCATTGATATGGTACTATAAGTCTGGAAATAAGATTGAGTATTATACAGCTCCAGGATTGCATCCTGTGAATGGAAAAACCTTGAAGGCTATAACGGAGTACATGGCTAATAAGACTGTACCTATGCATACCTTTGATGAGAGTTCTTTTACTGAATGAATATTATAGCTACTTTATGGGCAAGTGCAGAAGGAAATGGCATAACTGTTGTTGACTGTTGAAATGTTCTTAGATTTTGACTTTAGGTGCAGTGTTTGCAATAGTTTGTAGCTGCAACAGAAGTGCAACATAAGGTCAACAATTCAATTGTTGACAACAAGTTGATGTAATGTTGAATGGTTAAACACCCGCCGGCTGGGCATTTAAAACCATATGCAACAAGTCAACTGTTATTTTCCATCTTTTCTCTAGTGAATGTGTAATGTCTACCCTTATGATGGGTGGTTTCTACGAATGGTTTTCGTGTTTCACGTAATATTGACATGTGGTGCTTTTTATAGCTACTATTTGTAGTCTCCAGTCCCATGTGTACTTTAATAGCCTCCGTAACTTTCGAAGACGAAACTCTAATGTTATTTTCAGATAATTTTTTAACTAAATCTGCATTAGAGTATTTAAGAACATCTTGGTCGAACATATCGAACTCATCAAGTAAAATTTGTTCTAGTTCTTTATGAATAAAAGTTTTATTCGACTTCACTAGTTTATCCAATGCAGCAGTATGTATTTGTTCTTTTGTGAACCACATACGTGTAGTTTTTTTCGTTGATATTTTTCTGTTGGTCAATAGGTGAATGAAATGAGGAATTTCTTTTTCAAGTGCCTCCAACATATCAGGATTGTCGCCATTCTTAGCTAGTTTAGGGATTTTGCGTACCCAGTAACGTATTTCCTCATTATCCACATAAATGAAATTTTCTTCGTTGTTAGAGCATAGTATAAATTTACCGTAGAATGGTATTTCCACACGGTCCTTGCCCTTAGATTCACTTTTGTAACTCTTGGCAGTGGATAAATTCTTAATACGCTCACTGTCCTCTCGTTTGTCCAACAGAACTTCATCTACCGCTATGATTAATTTAGCAGCCCAGTCAGCATTAAACCTACTCCTGAAATCCTCATTATTATTAATGGTCATATTACTCTGGAATACCATTTTTAGCCAATTTAGAAATGTCGATTTACCTGTGTTTCGCTCTGTGCTTACCAAACATAGAATTGGTAGTGTCTGTGTTGGCTTTTGCCATAGTAAGGTGAGGTAATCTAACCCTAACTCATATTGCTCACCAAAAAAGTGTTTTATGAATTGGGTAGTTACTTTTAATTCTCCCGGTAGGGGTTCATGGTCAACTGCATGGTATTGATTTAAGAATCCATCTATCACCTGTTTGTGATTAGTGTGTGAGGGTATTAAGCAAAATCCATCATACTTAGGGATGTTTTCCAGATACTCTTTTCCAAAGTCAGTTATTATTTCGCCCTTGTTCCATTTTAATAAAACTTTCATTTTATCACCACTGTGTAGCGGTAGGTAGGACTCTTTATAGTAGTCCGTACCTGCTCTCATATATTGTTCGCTCATGATTTAGCAATTTTTACTATTAGTTCTCCCATTTTACCATAGTCTGTATTTTGACTTCTGTTCATAAAAAGAAGATTTATGAATATTCCGTGCATATCAGGGTCTTCTTTGCAAGCAGTAATAATTTTTTGCTCTATTTGATTCCACGGAATTTTTGGGTTAAAGTTTAAATATTCTATTAATGAATATGATTTTCCAATAACTGATCTAAGAGATTTTTCTACTATTAAATCATTATTAATAGTTCTTATTCCTTGTAAATCATGGATAATTTCCTCTGTCTGTAAATGTCCGTCTGGTAAATAAATTTTGTTTTTAGTTTCCATATCTACATCTGATTTTTAAGTAAATATTCATCTACCTCGTTTTGAACAGAGGTTTTGTCTTCTTGTTTTCCTGTTTTTAGCCAAGTGATTAATTCAGATTTGAAAAAATACAAGTGTTTTCCTCTTTTATGAAAGGGTATTTCGTTTCTAGAGACTTTGCCGTATAGTGTATACTTACTTTTTTTGACAAATACAGAAGCTTCGTTGATATCTACGGGTATCTCTTGTTCTGATTGTTTTTCGACCATAATACCGTCTTTCAATTGGTCGGAAATTAACTTTGCTAGGTACTTAATACCTTCATCTGTGAATTTAAATAATGAATCCATTATAAATAAAAATTTAATTAATATTGAATTCGAAGGTAGAAAGGTAGGTGTGTTTAAAACTTAGATTTATATACTGAGTATATAGTCTTTATATTTTGTATTTAATTGATTATGTGGGTGTTGTGTTTTTGTAAGTCAATTTTATTGAGAAGATTTTATATATAGATAATTGATAGTTACTTAGTTTTATTAGTAGTATACCACTCTGCAATTAACCTTTGTAATTGGTTGAAATTTAACGAATCTAATTTTTTAGTTAAAGAATTTAGAAACATTTTTGACTTACCTGAAGGTGCAAGCTTTATTCCTCTTCTTATTGATGTGTAGTAAGAAATACTATTTGGTTCGGCATAAAAGATTTTTTCATCATATACCGACTTTGTAATTTCTAAAGCCATAAGAAATTCTGTAAAAGGTAATTTCTTGTCTTGTAAAATTGATTTTTCTCCTTTGTGAAATTCAGCTAAAACGTAAAGGATAAACTTTTTTTCATTCTCAGTAAAAGTTTTTATATGATTTTGATATTGTATTTGAGTTTCAGATTTTGCAGGTGTGCGTTTATTTGTTTCTACTGGGGTAGGTGATATTTGTTTATTTTTTTCATTTGAAGGATATACAGATTGTTTCATTTTGGCATATCTATTGTCGTTTAAGTAACCTTTCTCAAAACCCTCTAATTGAAAATTTTCCCACATGTCGGTTTTGTAAACTAAATCTAAATATTGGTAATGGTTGCTCAGATTCCTAACTATTTCATTAAGCGCTTCATATCGTGCTAATTTTTCAATTATACTTTCATAGCCAGAAAGGTTATACCCATTTTTAATGTATTGGTCTTTTATGTCATTTGATAAAACTGATAAAATTTGTTCATTTTCTGCTAGTTCAGTCCTATTGTTGAAAATCGATAATATTTCAGAATACTCTTTTTTTAGAGGTAATAATACTTCAGTGTTAAGTTGTTTTCTCGTTTGTTCAATAAATATTTTATGCACATATAGAAATGGTCTATTACTCTCTTTAGATTTCTTAAAATAATCTATTGCCTGAAGGGTCCTCTGGTCGATAACATTCTGCCAATACTTTAAATAAATATTATAGTAATCCATCTAGATCTAAATTTATGCGGTTAGCGGCTTCAATTTTGTTTTTATCCATGACCTTCGCATAGATTTGAGTAGTAGATACATTCTTATGACCTAATAATTTTGAGACTGTATATATGTCTGTACCGTTTGCTAGTTGTAATGTAGCGTATGAGTGTCTGAAATTATGAAAGGAAATTTTTTTATTTATACCAGAGTCTTCAATCCATTGCCTTAAAGGTCTAACCGTTTTAGAGTAATCAATATTATTAAATACTAAACCTTTGCTAGTAGCTTGCAATTTTAAAATACTGAAAGCAGTTTTTGGTATAGGGTGGTTACTTATATTGCCTGTTTTCTTTTCCTTTAATTGAACGTAGTGACCTTGGTGAGAATCTGTGAAAACGCTTTCCCATTTCAGTGAAACAATATCAGAAAATCTAAACCCCGTAAGGCTTGCGAATATCGCCATGTGCTTTACCTTTTCAATTTTTATTGCAGTTTTCCATAGAATACCTAATTCGTCTTCGGTTAAATATTCTCTGCGTGTTTCTTCAGCTTTTATATATACAGCATCCTTAGCTAGATTGGTATCTGTTAGGTTGTCCTTAAAAGCACTTTTTAGAACATTGATGAAATGTTTATAATATGTAGATGCAGTATTAATAGCTAATTTTTTCTCATTAGTGTTCTCTTTTTTTAATTCTAGCAGGTATTTTCTATAGTCGGCTACATGCTTTTTAGTAAACTGCTGCGTTTGCAATTTGTAGCCAACAAAATTTGAGAAATGTTGATACGATGCTTTCCATGCTAAATAATTGTTATGGCTTCCTGTATTTAGTTTTTCTTCCACAATACTGTTGTAGTATGCTGCAATTTTTACATTCAGCTTAATATTCTCTTTAAGTCCAAATTCTCTATCTCGCAATTGCAATAATCTCTTTGCCCTTACTATCTCGGCAAATTCATGTGTCTTTTTATTGTGAAGCTTTTCCATGTCATCTTTTGGAGTAACATGGGTGTATAGTTTCAAAAACTCTCTTCTAGTTTCTTTTCCAGTTTTCGGATGTATAATAGGAGGGTAGTAGTCTAAATACAGACTCCATTTGCCAGATGCTAATTTCTTTTTTCGGACGGTTACGTTTGCCATAGCGATTGTTTTAGATAGAAGTTAAAAGTTTGTCTATTGAAGTTCTTTTGATTCTAATTAATCTATTGGAGAGATTTACAGCTTCTAAGATTTCTTCTTTAATTAGTCTATAGGTAGTTCTAGTGGAGATATTCAATAAAGATGAAGCCTCCCTTACGGTTAAAAAATCTTTTACAGCAAGTACTTCATATGGTTGCAGTTTGAGCTTTAAAGTTTCCTCATAAGAAGATTTTACTTTCTTTTTTCGCTGTCTGGTTTTGTAGGCTCTTTTAGCGCAGACTGGTCCGCAATATTTTGTGACTGTAGTACGTGCTACAAACTCTATGTTGCAGTTTTGACAAATTCGTGAAACCTTAATATTTGAACTCATTCAACAATTGAAATTGTATGACATAAGGGTAAATAAGTGGAGATAAGAGTATTTAAGTGTAATTAGTCGCCATCATTTCCCCCTATGGTTCAAATATAAATTAAAAATGAGAACGAGGTACAAAATAGGTACAAATAATAGCTAAAAAACACTAAATATCACTAAGTGATACAAAATGTATTTATTAAGAATCTATATTTTATAGGGTTTAATTGATGTTTGGTAAGTGTAATTATGTGATGTTATTTGCCGATACAAAAATTAGCAAAAATATTCCCTAGCAATTCATCATTGGTTACTTGCCCAGTAATTTCTCCTAAATGGTATAATGCTTCCTTAACATCAATTGCCATTAAATCGCTTGAAAGATTTGCTTTCATTCCAAACTGTACCTTTTCTATTTCTTCAAGTGATTTAAGTAGCGAATTGTAATGACGTGTGTTGGTTACAATTGTTTCGTTATTACGAAGAGCTCCTGTATTTACAAATTCTAAAAGGCTGTTCTGCAACTCTTCAACTCCTTCACCAGTTTTTGCAGATAGATATTTTACGTCGTCTAAATATGCGCCTATTTTATTTTTATCGTCCTCAGAAAGTGTATCTGCTTTATTGACTAATAATACTAAGGGTTTTTGCGGATTCTGATTTTTTATCTTTTCAAAGTCAATTACAATATTCTTTAGCTTTTTATCGTCAGCTAATAGCTTTGAGCCATCAACCAATAATAAAACCACTTGTGCTTGCTCTATCTTTTCAAAAGTCCGTTTAATACCCATGCCTTCCACCACATCTTGGGTCTCTCGAATTCCTGCGGTATCAATAAATCGAAACCCTATTCCGCCTATAGAAATTTCATCTTCAATAGTATCACGGGTTGTTCCTGCAATATCTGAGACCAATGCACGCTCTTCATTTAAAAATGCGTTTAAAAGGGTAGATTTACCTACGTTGGGTTCACCTACAATAGCAACTGGAATTCCATTTTTAATTACGTTTCCTACTGCAAAAGAATCTATTAAACTTTGTAATACTTTTTGAATTCGTGTAAGTAGTTCTTTAAACTGAGTACGATCTGCGAATTCTACATCTTCTTCAGAAAAATCGAGTTCTAGTTCAATTAATGACGCAAAATTTAATAGCTCTGTTCGTAACTGTTTAATTTCATTACTAAATCCGCCACGCATTTGTTGCACAGCTATTTGATGGCTAGCGGCATTATCACTAGAAATTAAATCAGCAACTGCTTCAGCCTGACTCAAATCCATTTTGCCATTTAAGAATGCCCTTAGCGTAAACTCACCTGCATCTGCTGTTCTACAACCATTTCTAAGGAATAACTGAATAATTTGTTGTTGTATATATGGTGAGCCGTGGCAAGATATTTCAATTACGTTTTCTCCGGTATACGAATGCGGATCTTTAAAAATTGAAATTAATGCTTGATCTAATACATTTTTTCCATCCTTAATATATCCTAAATGAATGGTATGGCTTTTTTGTTTTGAAAGAATTTTACCTGAAACTGATTCAAAATGCTTGGAAGCAATAGTAATTGCATCTGCACCTGAAAGTCTAATAATTGCAATGGCTCCTGCACCTGCCGGAGTTGCTAATGCTATTATGGTATCGTTTTGAATCATGCTGCAAAAATAATCAATTAATAACTGTTGTAGTTTTCTTAATTTAATGACATTTTGTATTCAGTATATAATTATATAGTAATTTCGCATAGTATAAAATGTAATTAAAAAATGAAAAAAGTAATTGTGTTGTTTGTGTTTATGTTTGTTTCTTCTTTTGGTATGGCTCAAAGTGATGCTCCTGAAACTACAGATGAAATTTCTGTGACGAAAGAGAAAGAAATGGAAGATGTTAAGAAGAAAGTTGATAAAGCTGAAGCTGACGCAAAAAAAGAAAAAAAGGAAGCTGCTGAGCAAAAGAAAAAGGATAAAGCTAAAAAGAAAGAAGAAAAGCTTCAAAAGCAAATAGATTCTAAAACAAAATCTATTTCTAAAGAAGAAAAACAAGTTATAAAATTAAAAAGTCAACTTGAAAAGGGAAAACTAAAAGGAACGCTTTCTCCTGTCGATATTCAAAAAATAGAAGATAAGGTTGCAAAGAGTCAAATGAAGATTATGAAAGAGCAGGAGAAGCTTACAAAGTTGAACAGAAAACTATAATTTCTTTAAAAGTTGTAACAATTTGCGACTTTATGCGTCTTATTTGTAGTATTCATCATTAAATCAATCAAAAATGGAACTAGTAAATAAAAACGCAGTAGTTGTTAGAGAAGACCGTAATTTGTTGGTCATTACGCATTTGTCTCAATATTTAGATTTTGTAACAGGATTTGGCGGACTCGTAGTGCCGTTAGTTATTTGGCTAACGACCAAAGATTCAGTTATAGGTATGGATGAGCACGGTAAATCGGTAATCAACTTTCAGTTAACGTTACTCTTATATCTTGTAATTGGTATACCTGGAATCTTATTATTCGGACTCGGAATCTTATTATTAATATTTGCAGGAATTTTATCAATTGTAATGCCTGCAGTAAATGCGATAAAAGCTAGTAACGGAGAATCGCCTAGCTATTTTGGAACCATACGGTTTATATCGTAAGTATATTATAAAGCAAAAAAAGGGTCAGTTTAATAACTGACCCTTTTTAGTTTATAGATTTTAAGTACTAGCTGTTAAGCATAACAGGCATTACTAACATAGTTACAAATTCACCTTCATCTAAACCATCTGTAGGGGTAAGTATACCTGCACGGTTTGGCAGACTCATTTCTAAAGAAACTTCATCAGAGCCTAAGTTGTTCAACATTTCAGTTAAAAATCTTGAGTTGAAGCCAATTTGCATGTCATCACCTTGGTAAGAACATGTTAATCTTTCTTCTGCCTTATTAGAGTAATCAAGATCTTCTGCAGAAATATTTAATTCTGCACCTGCTATTTTTAAACGTATTTGGTGTGTCGTTTTATTAGAAAATATAGAAACCCTTTTTACAGAGCTTAAGAATTGATTTCTAGCTATAGTAAGTTTGTTAGGATTCTCTTTTGGTATTACCGCTTCGTAATTAGGGTATTTACCATCAATTAGTCTACAGATTAGTTCTGTTTCTTCAAAGCTGAATTTTGCGTTACTCTCATTATACTCGATAAGTACATCAGATTCACTACCTGCCAATATTCCTTTTAATAAAGTCAAAGGCTTTTTAGGCATGATGAACTCAGCTACTTGAGAAGCTCTTACATCTGTACGTTGGTATTTTACCAATTTATGAGCATCTGTTGCTACGAACGTTAAGTTCTCTGGAGAAAATTGAAAAAAGACTCCGCTCATTACAGGTCTTAAATCATCATTACCAGCAGCGAAAATTGTTTTGTTGATAGCAGTTGCTAAAATATCTCCAAGTAATGTTGTAGAACTAGGGCTAGTTAATTCAACCGCTTTTGGGAATTCTGCACCATCAGCGTATGCCAAAGCATATTTACCGTGGTTAGAACTAATTTCTACTGTATTGTTATCCTCAACAACAAAAGTAAGTGGTTGCTCTGGGAAAGTTTTTAAAGTTTCTAAAAGCAATCTTGCCGGTACAGCAATAGTACCTTCATTATCAGAATCTACTTTTATAACAGAACTCATGGTGGTTTCCAAATCGGAAGCTGACACGGTTAGTTTGTCCTTCTGCAAATCGAACAGAAAATTATCCAAAATTGGTAACGTGTTACTGTTGTTGATTACACCTCCTAATATTTGAAGTTGCTTTAGCAAATAGGTACTTGAAACTATAAATTTCATTCTTTAAATTTTATTGATATTAATCTCGAATTCACAAGAAAAATAGGTTTAAACTCCTTATTGTTGGCAGTTTTCGTTACCAACAAAGATATTTTAATTGCCCTTTTTAAGGAAACAAACTTATTAACAGTTTCTTGTCGGTCAAGGTAGTGTATAACACTAGGTATTACTAACTTAAGCTTTTAATATTTGTATTTGACCATTAGTTATTAACTTTTGCTGATTTCGTATTATTTAAAAATACGCTTAAATTTTCATGAAATTGATTTTGCCTTTACTATTCAAAATCTACCATAATAGTATCTCTGTAATCTAACCCTAATAGGGTAGAAGCGCCACCAACTGTGGTAAGATTGCTTTTGTAGATTGCCAATTCAATATAGTCAGATGAATTAAATATTGCCAAAAGATCTCCTGCGCTTTTGCGTTGATTTTTTTCTAAACTATAATCTATGAATTCATTATAAGCTTTATGAATCGTTTTTATTTTATGATTACGGGCAATAAGGGTATATCCACGGTCTTTACGGTAAGCATCAAATAAGTTTTTACGAATATTGGTGATGACATTGCCATAGTTATCAATATAAATGACACTACCAATTATCTTTTTGCCGTCTTCTGCGATTCTTGGCGAAAATTCTCTAAGGTCGTTTAGTTCTGTAAATGGTTTACCAACAATTTCTAAAGTGCCACCACGAGCAATATGGCAGGCTACCTGAATAAATACATTTAATACAGGAAACGAATTTGCTATGGAATCTGGTAAATTTATTTCTACCACTTTCTCTGGAGTCATTTCAGAGGTAATAAGCCCAATGACACCTGTATTTGCGCTAATGAAATAGTGTCCGTTTACCAGTGCTACAACATGCTTGTTCTCTGGGGTCTCTTCAGAATCTACCCCTACAATATGTATCGTTCCTTTTGGGAAGCTTTTATAGGAGTTGGATAGTATGTATGCACATTCGTGAATGTTGAAGGGCATGATATCATGCGAAATATCAACAATTTTGGCATCAGGCAATTCTGTATATATGGAGCCTTTCAATACAGCTACAAAGTGATCTTTTAATCCGAAATCTGTTGTTAGGGTAATTATTGCCATACAGCAATGTTGATATGTTTTTGGTTAGTCGAACTTAAAATTTGCTTAAATTTGATATACAAAATTAAACAAAAAACAGCGATTAGAAACTAATCTTCGCTAACTATAAATCATAATAAAACTGACTGTTTGAACGAGATAATTCTAGAACTTACCGAAATTAGCCCGAGAGAGTTTTTTGGGCAGCAAAATGAACATATTGATTTATTAAAAAAGTACTTTCCAAAATTGAAAATTGTTGCCCGTGGCAATAAGATTAAAGTCTATGGAGATGAAGAACTTTTGGAAGAGTTTGAAAAACGGTTCGATCTTCTAACCCAACATTTCATTAAATATAACAAGTTAGATGAAAACAGCATTGAAAGAATCTTAACAAGTTCTGAAGATGATCAGCCAAAATCATCTAAGAATAGTGGAGAGACATTGGTTCATGGTGTAAGTGGTAGGTTGATTAAAGCTCAGACTGCCAATCAACGTAGATTAGTTGATGCCTCAAAAAATAACGATATGGTTTTTGCTATCGGTCCTGCTGGTACGGGTAAGACCTATACAGGTGTAGCACTTGCGGTAAAGGCTTTAAAAGAGAAGCAGGTAAAGAAAATTATTTTAACTAGACCAGCTGTTGAGGCAGGTGAGAACCTAGGTTTTTTACCTGGCGATTTAAAAGAAAAGTTGGATCCTTATATGCAGCCATTGTATGATGCGCTTAGAGATATGATCCCTGCAGAGAAGTTGGTACATTATATTGAAAACGGTACTATACAAATTGCCCCAATGGCTTTTATGCGAGGTAGAACTTTAGATAATGCCTTTGTTATTTTAGATGAAGCTCAGAATACTACGCATGCACAGATGAAAATGTTTCTTACTAGAATGGGTAGAAATGCAAGGTTTTTAATTACTGGTGACCCCGGACAAATTGATTTACCTAGAAGAACTATATCGGGATTGAAAGAAGCTTTATTAATTTTGCAAAATGTTCCGGGTATAGAAGTTATTTACTTGGATGATAAAGACGTTATCCGTCATAAACTTGTGAAAGAAGTTATTGAAGCTTATAAAACTATTGAACACCACAATTAAAAAATCACATGTCAAAGAATACTATTTACGAAACAGAATTTAATTTTCCAGGTCAAAAAAATGTCTATAAAGGCAAAGTTAGATCTGTTTATACTTTAGAAAATGATATGCTAGTCATGGTGGCTACAGATAGGTTGTCTGCTTTTGATGTGGTTATGCCAAAAGGTATACCTTATAAAGGTCAAATTTTAAACCAGATTGCAACGCAAATGATGGCTTCTACCGAAGATATTGTGCCCAATTGGTTGACTGCTACTCCTGATCCAAATGTGGCTGTTGGTGTAGCTTGCGAGCCATTTAAAATTGAAATGGTCATTCGTGGGTATTTATCTGGTCATGCAGCTAGAGAATATAAACTAGGCAAAAGAATACTTTGTGGCGTTGCAATGCCAGACGGAATGAAGGAGAATGATAAATTCCCGAGTCCGATTATTACTCCTGCAACTAAGGCAGAAATGGGAGATCATGATGAAGATATTTCTAAAGAAGATATTTTAAGTAAAAGAATAGTTTCTGCGGATGATTATGCTGTATTGGAAAAGTACACTTACGCACTTTTTCAAAGAGGTACAGAAATCGCTGCCGATAGAGGATTGATTTTGGTAGATACGAAATATGAATTTGGAAAAACAAAAGAGGGTAAAATCGTTCTGATTGATGAGATACACACTCCTGATTCTTCAAGATATTTTTATTCTGACGGATATCAACAAAGGCAAGATGCTAACGAACCTCAAAAGCAACTTTCTAAGGAGTTTGTTAGGCAGTGGTTGATTGCTAATGACTTTCAAGGCTTAGAAGGGCAAACCGTACCTGAAATGACAGATGAGTATATAGAATCTGTTTCTGAGCGCTACATTGAACTTTACGAGCACATTACCGGTGAACCTTTTGTAAAGGCTGATACTACACATATTAATGATCGTATCAATAGAAATGTATTGAATTATTTAGAGAGTCTATAACGCTATCTAAGTAAATATTTAAGCGAGAAATTTTTCTTTTCCTTTAAGCGAGAAATGATTTTTAAAAAGGCGACTGCTGTAATATAGGCGTCGCCTAACGCTGTATGCCTATCTTTTCTAGAAATAGAAAATTTTTCAGCAAGTTCATCTAATGTATAATTAGATTTTGGTTGCACTAAGTAAGATTTGATCAGCGTTTTTTTATAGATAACCCCTGTATCTAATACTGTGTTTTTTAGTTTAGGTAAATCATTTCTTTCCAAAGCGGTGTTGAGCATTCCCATATCAAAGCCAGCATGGTGTGCCACTATGATGGCATTGCCAACATAGTCAAGAAATTTCACTAACGCCAAAACTTCACTTATACATTCTCGTTGCCCGTTTTTTAAGAGTCCGTGAACATGAACAGTTTCTTTATTAAACTTTTCTTGTTCTAAATAAATATCAAAAACCTCCTGTACGGAAATGCTTTCTTTTTTGATTTTTACAGCCCCAATTGATAGTATGCGGTCATCTTCAAAACTGAAACCTGTTGTCTCCGTATCTAATACTACAAATATTAAATCATTGAAATCTTTACTCGGAGACTCTTTAAAAAGGGAGGCGTATTTTATCCAGTAATCTGGTAGATTTTTAGGTGTTTTTTTGAATAATCCCATTACCCTAAAAAATTAGTGACCTTAAAGCGAAGTGTGATCAATTCTTGAATTTCTTTAATTGCTTTAAAGGTGCGCTTTAATTTCATTTTTTCTTGTTTGCTTAATTGTTCTAGTTTAATAAATCGTCCAGAATCATGATTAGCCAACCCTTGTCTTGTTCTAAATTTTAATAATGCCTTGGTGGCATAAGAGCACGCCAAGTATAATTCTTGGTTGTTAGGTTCAAGTTCTGCTAATTTCTCATAACGTTCCCAAGTGTTACTGATTGCTTTTACGGAATGCGATAGTATTAAAACTCGGGCAGCATCTATCAAGGGTCTTAATGCTCTGCTTTTTAAATCGAAAAAATCTTTGTGTTGCCCGTCTTGTTCTACAACAAATTTTCTAAAGAAACCTGTTGGTGACGGACTCTGTAATGCGCCATTTGCCAAATGCACTAAGAAAATAGGGTAATTCTGAACGGTTCTAAATATATGGTCAGACATGTTATCTAGCAAACTACGCTCACCAAATGCTAAACTATAATCGAAAAATATGGAGGACATCAATACCTCGTTCGGTCCTGGGTTACCAATCCAGTAAGATAGTTTGTTTTTCCATTCCTCTAGACTTAGGCACCATTTAGGGTTAGAAGCCATCATATCTGCTGGGCAGTATTCGTATCCTATAGTATGTAACCCTTTGGTTATAAGTTTTGAGAGTTCTAAAAAGTAAGTGGTCGTTTTTGGCAAATCTTCTTCTGGTACATCTTCAAATACTAAGGCATTATCTTGGTCTGTATGTAAGAGTTGCTCACTTCTACCTTGACTGCCTAAAGCCAGCCATGCAAATTTTACAGGTGGGGGGGTATCCATTTTAGCAAGTGAAATTTCTACTACTTGTTTAATACATGTGTCATTCAGTTCAGAAATTATTTTTGCAATTAAGCCTAATGGAATGTTTTGTTCCAAATACCCAGTTAAGAGTACCATCACGCTCTTTCTAATCTGCTTTATTTTTTTGATTTTAGAAGTACGTTTAATCGCTTTCACCAATACTGCAGGGTTATCACCTAAGGATACCATAACGTCATGTTTAGATAAAATACCTAATGCAGAAGAATTTGGGGTACCATCTTTTGTAATAACCAAATGGCTGATGTTACTTTTCATCATGGCCATTTGTGCCTGTGTAATCGTTAGGTTCTTTGGGTAGGTTATAACTGGAGTTGTCATTATTGATTTCACCGAAGCAGTTATAGGTTGCTCTCCAGATATTACTTTGTTTCTAAAATCTTTATCTGTTATAATACCAACTGGTAAATCTTTGCTAGTGATAAGTATGGATCCAATTTTCTTTTGAGACATGATGTCAGCAGCCTTTTTTATAGTGGTTCTTGTAGAACAGGTCACTAATTTTTTTGAATAGCTGGCTAATTGTAAGTCTGGTAATACGACCTCTTTATTAATTTCTTCTTCACCTTCGTGATCAAAGAGTTGTCCTTTTTGATTTTTAGCGTACGGATTACGGGTGTTGGAGGCAAAACTCTCCATAAGAAAAATAGTTACTTCTTCGTTCTGCTTTGCAATAGGTTTAAAAATGTCAATAGGAATTCCGTAAAGTATAGATTCTTCGTGCGCCCTAGCTTCTAGTTTGTAATTTTCATTGGCAAAAAGTGGTCGTAGTCCAAATATGTCGCCTTCATCGCAATAGTCAAGAATATTAGAATTAGCAGGATTGTTTAATGTTACCGCTCCTTTATGAACTAAATAGAAATGAGAATGCTGAGGTTCGTCTACCTTAAAAATTACACTGTTCTTTTCCTTATAAACAATAAGTACTTGTTCAGCTAACTGAAATAACGATTTGCTATCAAGAACATTAAAAGGAGGGTAGTTTTTAATAAAATCGGCTACCCTTTCAGAAATCAGATTTTTCATAAATTAAAGTTAGCTGAATATCGCCTTATAAAAAAAGGACATCCATTTATACAACTACAAATTAAAAGGAACTTCTTTTTGAAACAGATTTAACAATCACTCAAGAAAACACCAACAGCCAATCCGCCTTCAGAGGTTTCTTTATATTTAGAACTCATGTCTTTTGCAGTTTCCCACATGGTCTGTACCACCTTGTCCAAAGGAACTTTCGCTGCAGATGGGTCAGAACCCAAAGCAAGCTCAGCTGCATTAATAGCTTTTATGGCACCCATAGAGTTTCGTTCTATACAAGGTATTTGAACCAAACCTCCAATAGGATCGCAGGTGAGTCCTAGATGATGTTCCATAGCAATTTCTGCTGCCATAAGTACCTGTTCTGGTGTTCCACCTAATAGTTCAGTAAGTGCACCTGCAGCCATAGCTGATGATACGCCTATTTCTGCTTGACAACCACCCATGGCTGCCGATATGGTAGCTCCCTTTTTAAAGATACTTCCTATTTCCCCAGCAACTAATAAAAATTGTTTTACATGTTCAAAATTACCTGCATGGTTTTCAATGACCATATAATACATTAATACAGCAGGTATTACTCCCGCGCTACCGTTTGTAGGTGCGGTAACCACACGACCTAAAGATGCGTTTACTTCATTTACACTTAATGCAAAACAACTTACCCATTGCAATATTTGACGAAATTTTACTTCTGTCTGTCGTATGGTCTGTAACCATTCTTGGGGTGTAGCGTAGAGCAGGTCACTTTTTAACTTGTTGTGCATTTCAAAAGCACGACGTTTTACATTTAATCCGCCAGGTAATATACCTTCTGTGTGGCATCCGGTATACATGCATTCTAACATCGTAGACCAAATACGATTTAGTTCATAATCGATCTTCTCATCATCTCGTAAGGATTTTTCATTTTGTAATACCAGTTCAGATATTTTTAATCCTTCCTTATTACAAAAATCAAGTAACTCAGTTCCTTTCTGCACCGGAAAAGGAAACTTATTGAACATATCAACTTTGCGCTTGGCATTTTTTCGCTCCTCGCTAACAACGAAACCGCCACCTATAGAGTAGTATGTTTTTGAAATTATTCTACCAGATTTTAATTTTGCCTTAAACTTTAATCCGTTGGCATGAAAAGGTAAAAATTCTCTATTGAATATAATATGCTGTTTTGGGTTGAAGGTAATTTTGTACTTACCATCTAAATGCAAAACATGTTCTTTTTTTATTTTATTAATTAATGGGTCAATAGTTTCAATTGGTACTAATTCTGGATCGGCACCTAATAAACCTAACATAACGGCATAGTCAGTGGCATGACCTTTACCTGTTAGTGATAATGAACCATATAAGTGTACTTGAACTTCTTCAACTTTTTCGAGATTGTTTTTCGAGTTTAAACGAGCCAACCATCTTTCAGCAGCGCGCCATGGTCCGAGCGTGTGGGAACTTGAAGGACCTACGCCAATTTTTAGCATATCGAAAACACTGATACTTTCTATTTCCAAATCAATCTTATTTTAAGGCTAAGGTACAATGTTTCATACACCTATTAACTATACTAAAATGGCATAATTTTTAACGGTAGATGACGATTAATGACATCATGTCAGTTTTTCTTGCTTGGCATATTGTTTGTCAATTACTAATCGATTGTAAAATAAAGCACTTAATTTAAAACATATAAAATGAGTAAGATTATAGGAATAGATTTGGGTACTACCAACTCCTGTGTTTCTGTTATGGAAGGTAACGAGCCAGTAGTAATTCCGAATGCAGAAGGAAAAAGAACAACACCATCAGTGATTGCTTTCGTTGAAGGTGGTGAGATCAAGGTAGGTGACCCAGCAAAAAGACAAGCTGTTACTAACCCAGAAAAAACCATTTATTCTATTAAAAGGTTTATGGGTAACAAATATTCAGAGTCAAGTAAAGAAGCTGAAAGAGTACCTTATAAGGTAGTAAAAGGTGATAATGATACACCTAGAGTTGATATAGACGGTCGTTTATATTCTCCACAAGAATTATCTGCAATGATTCTTCAGAAAATGAAGAAAACTGCAGAAGATTATTTAGGTCAAGAAGTTACTCGTGCTGTAATTACTGTACCTGCATACTTTAATGATGCGCAAAGACAAGCTACAAAAGAAGCTGGTGAAATTGCAGGTTTAACTGTAGAGCGTATTATCAACGAGCCAACTGCTGCGTCTTTAGCGTACGGTATGGACAAAAAAGATACGGAACAAAAAATAGTAGTATTTGATTTTGGTGGTGGTACACATGATGTATCTATCTTAGAATTAGGTGATGGTGTTTTTGAAGTATTAGCTACTGATGGTGATACTCACTTAGGTGGTGATGACGTTGATCAAAAAATTATTGATTGGTTGGCTGATGAGTTCAAGTCTGAAGAAGATATGGACCTTAGAAAAGATGCAATGGCGTTACAACGTTTACGTGAAGCTGCAGAAAAAGCTAAGATTGAATTATCATCTTCTGCACAAACAGAAATCAATTTACCGTATGTTACAGCTACTGCTTCTGGACCTAAGCACTTAGTAAGAACTTTGACAAGATCAAAATTTGAGCAGTTAATTGCTGACTTGGTAAAAAGAACTATTGAGCCATGTGCTAGTGCAATGAAAGCAGCAGGTTTAAAAAATAGTGATATTGACGAAATTATCTTAGTTGGTGGTTCTACAAGAATACCTGCAGTACAAGAGGCTGTTGAGAAATTCTTTGGTAAGAAGCCTTCTAAAGGAGTTAACCCAGATGAGGTTGTAGCGGTAGGTGCTGCAATACAAGGTGGTGTTTTAACAGGTGATGTAAAAGACGTATTGTTATTAGATGTTACTCCGCTTTCTTTAGGTATAGAAACTATGGGTGGTGTAATGACAAAATTAATAGAGTCTAACACTACTATTCCTACTAAGAAATCGCAAGTATTCTCTACTGCATCTGACAATCAGCCATCAGTTGAGATTCACGTATTACAAGGTGAAAGACCAATGGCACCTGACAATAAAACAATTGGACGTTTTCATTTAGATGGTCTTCCACCAGCACAAAGAGGAACACCTCAAATTGAAGTAACTTTTGATATTGATGCTAACGGTATCATTAAGGTTTCTGCAACTGATAAGGCAACGAACAAAACTCAGGATATTCGTATTGAAGCTTCTTCTGGTTTAACTGAAGAAGAAATCAAGAAGATGAAAGCTGAAGCTGAAGCAAATGCTGAATCTGATAAAAAAGCGAAAGAAACTGCAGATAAGTTGAACGAAGCAGACGGAATGATTTTCCAAACTGAATCTCAACTTAAAGAATTTGGAGATAAATTATCTGACGATAAGAAAAAACCAATTGAAGATGCTTTGGCAGAATTAAAAGCTGCATTTGAAACTAAAGATTTGGCTGTTATTGCACCTGCTTTAGATAAAATCAACGAAGCTTGGAAAGTTGCATCTGAAGAGATGTACAAAGCGCAAGCTGACGCACAAGGTGGTGCTGCTCAAGGAGAGCCAACTGCTGATGGTGGTGCTTCTGAGGGTGATAACGTTGAAGACGTTGACTTCGAAGAGGTTAAATAATATAACTTTAAGTTGTTATAGAAAAGGGACGGTATATACCGTCCCTTTTTACTTTTATATGATATTCTTTTATCCCTATTATTAATAAAGTAATTTTGCAGTATGACTAAGAAATATCATTTTATTTTTTTAACGGTTTTTATAACAGCTTTTTCTATTGTAAGAGGACAAGAAATTCAAATCTTTACCCTTGAGGATTTTGACTTAATGGGAGATGTGAAATCTTGCTTGGTCAGTACTGATTATGGTAAAGAAGAATATGACTTTAATAAAAAGGGGTTCTTAACAAAGTCAGTTACGAGATACAATGACCAAGATTATGATGCTGTATATTACAAGTATAAAAATGACGATCTTTTAGAAAAGCGCTCAGAATCTTATAGAAATGGCGTTTTTGATGCAAGTACTTCTATTGCACATTTTTACGAAATTGACTCTACCGATAATTTAAAAATACAAGAACGTATTTTTTCATATGAAAAAGAGTTTTTAGATGAGTATATATATGGCTATGATGAGTTTGGTGATTTAATAAGCATTCAACGAATTAATAATAACGGTACAGATGTTACCCTTGTAGAGCACAAGAAGTTTAAAGGAGAGAACACTGTTACTTATCTATTGAATGATGCTCCTGTAAAATCTATTCGTACATCTACGCTAAAACCTATTAACAAGGCTGCTCAAAGAATTGTTTTGACCAAAGAGTATTTAAATGGTGAAGAGAATGATGCGTTTGAAGAAGTGTATACCATGGATGGTAGATTAATGGCGCAACAAGAATTTGAATATAATTCGAAATTGAAAAAATTTGAGCCCACCACACGTACTAGTTATGAATATGATGAAAAGGGTATGCTAATTTCTGAAATAGCAAAAAGAGGTGCTGGTATTATTAAGAAAGAATATATTTATCAATACGATAATTCTGAAGTTGGTAATTGGATCAAACAGATTGTAACGCCTGACAATACTTATACTACTAGAAAAATTACCTATTACCCCGCTGAAACTAAAGTTATTAAAGAGTAACACTATTTTTGATTGCTTAGCCATTCTTCTTTCAGAAGGCCGTAACAACAGGTATTTCTTTTAAAACCATTTAGCAAGTAAACATCTTTACGTAGCATACCTTCTAAGGTGCAGCCTAATTTTTCAACTGCTTTTCTTGATGCCATATTTCTTTCATCTACACGGAATTCTACTTTTTCAAAATTCATAGTATTAAAAGCATATGCTAGCATCAATTTTTTCATTTGGGTGTTTAACCCGGTACCTTGAAATTCACGTCCGATCCAAGTAGAGCCAATATGTAGGACTTTGTTTTTTGAATTTATATGCATAAAACGGGTGCACCCTGCAAATGCGTTATTCTTTCTGTCATAAACAATAAAGGGTATACTAGTGCCAGCTTTTTGCTGTTCTAATGCAGTTTCCACATAGTTTTTTAAACTTGTAGGTGTTGCAATATCAGAAGGGGAGTATTGAACTAATTTATCTTGTGATGCAATAGAAATAAGCTTTTCATAATTGTCTATTGTCAGCGGACTCAATATAACTCGTTCATTTTCTAAAGTTGGTGTGTTGTTCATTCTGCCAATTTATTTATAATTTCTTTTTTCACCTCGTGTCCGCCATCAAAACTTAAATATTGAATAGTATCGCCAAAAAGAATTTTAAGTTTGTTGTTCTCTTCTATTAATTTATCTGGAGTAAGATATTGATCCTTGTTTCCAAAAACCGAAACAATCTCAATATCCTTTTTTAAATGGGTAAAATCTGATTTTTTTAATTCTGTGGGTACTCCGCCTGCATAAAGAATCAATTTTGAGCAGTTCAATTTAGAATAAGCTAAGTAACGTAAAGCTATAGAAATGCCTTGTGAAAATCCGAAGAAAACAATTTCAGAATTCGTTGGTAAGTTTTCATGTGCCATAACAGCATCTAAATAATTGTAAAGGTTAGCTGTTTCAAGTGCCGTGTTTTCTTTTGTTAACCAACTTGCGCCTACATGCTTATATTCATTTTTTAAATAGTATTTAGAAGGAGCTTGTGGGGCAATGATATAATTTTCATTCTTAGGTAACTCGTTGAAATATTTAAGAAAGAATCGACTTAAGAAGCCAATACCATGAAAAACAACCCAAACACGTTTTGTTTGACTAGTTAATTTATTTAAAGTCTCATAGGTATTGGTAGTTTTATAAGTGACATTTTTTATTTGGTTCTCCATTAATCTATCATTTCGGTTCGGCTTTTCTGTTGGTAATGTAATGCTTAATTTTACAAAAAAAAGGATGAACGACTACAAAGAAAAAATTCTGAAGATTTGTAACGAAACTTCTAAGAATACCTTGATGGAAACCTTAGATATTGAATACATAGATGTAGGAGAAGATTTTTTGTTAGCCAAAATGCCTGTAACACCTAAAGTACATCAGCCTGACGGTGTTTTACATGGTGGTGCAACGGCTGCATTGGCAGAAAGTGTAGGTAGCGCGGCATCTTACGTTTTTTTAGACGGTAATAAGTACTTTGTTAGAGGATTAGAAATCTCTGCAAATCATGTTAAAAGTGTAAAAGAAGGATTTGTTTTTGCAAGAGCCACAATCTTACATAAAGGTAGAACTACCCAATTATGGGAGATTAGAGTGACCAATGAAGATGATCAATTGGTTTCTCTTTGTAAATTAACCACTATTACATTACCTAAAGCATAATATGGTTCAAGAACTTTTTGATCGAGCTGCAAATTGCTTGAAAGAGCAGTTACCTTTTGTATTGTATAGCAAACCCAATGAGACAGAATTGGTTGGTGTTTTTCAAAATAACGATACCATTCATAAGGTTAATGATTTTACTGAAACCGGATTCGTTTTTGCTCCGTTCGATTTGAATTCAGATGCTATATTATTGAAAATGGATGCTGTAGAAAAGGTTCCTTTAAATTTGCTTCATGAGATTTTGCCTATAGAGAGGGATTCACCTAAAAATAACACTGAAGAAAAGGTGAGATATGTCAAATTAATATCGAATGCTATTAATCACATCGATGAAGGTGATTTCAATAAAGTAGTTTTGTCAAGGAAGATCGAAGTTGATTGTAAAGACGATTACTTTGAAATATATCAACGAATTCTAAACGTATATAAAAAGGCATTCTGTTATTTCTGGTATCACCCAAAAATAGGAACTTGGATGGGTGCTACGCCAGAAATTTTAGTTAAAAGCAACGGTTCTCAATTTACAACAATGTCTTTGGCAGGTACTCAGAACTCTGTAGGTAATGATGCTCCAAAATGGGAAGAAAAAGAATTGCACGAGCAACAATTGGTTACCGACTATATTTTTGATGCCTTAAAGGATAAGGTAATTTCTCTAAATAGTTCTGAGCGAGAATCTGTAAGAGCAGGTCAGCTTTGGCATTTACGTACAGAAATGAAAGGTACTTTTGCCCCAAATAAATTTGGTGATGTACTAAAAGCACTTCATCCAACGCCTGCTGTTTGCGGTAGTCCGTTGCAAAATGCCAAGAAGTTTATTTTAGAAAACGAACTCTATGATAGAACTTTTTATACGGGATTTCTTGGGGAACTAAATATGAAATCAGAGTTATCTAGAAATAGAAACCGAAGAAATCAAGAGAACAGTGCCTACAGAAGTGTAATGAAAACTTCAGAACTTTATGTAAACCTACGCTGTATGCAATTGTTTAAAGATAAAGCTGAAATATATGTAGGCGGTGGTATTACTGCTGATTCTATTTCTGAAAAGGAGTGGGAAGAAACTGCTTTAAAAAGCAATACCATGTTTCGTGTTCTAGACGGTAAATAGATTAGTAACTTTTGGGTAATAACCCGCTTTGGTCGTATTTTTGAACTACATGAAATACTCCGCAATACCTACCGCACAATCTATTGTTCAACATTGCCAGGCAAAGAATATTTCTAATATAGTAATATCGCCGGGATCTAGAAATGCACCGCTTACTATAGCCTTTGCGGAGAATCCTTATTTTACTTGTTATAGTATTGTAGACGAACGTTGTTCTGCCTTTTTCGCTTTAGGTATGGCGCAACAATTGCAAAAGCCGGTTGTAGTTCTTTGTACATCTGGTAGTGCGCTTTTAAATTATTACCCAGCAGTTGCAGAGGCATATTTTAGTAATATTCCGTTAATAGTTATTTCTGCTGACAGACCTATTTACAAATTGGGAATAGGAGATGGGCAAACAATTAACCAGCGAAATGTATTTGAAAACCATATAAGATATTCTGCCAATCTAAAGCAAGATGTTAATCACGCTACGGCAAAGGTTTTACAATATAAACCTGAGTGGCTTTCTGATAGAGCTGTAAATGATGTGCAACAAGAAGTGCAGAATTACAATGATGGTCAATTAAACCTTGCTCTTGAAATTGCACTGACATCTAATACTCCTATTCATATAAACGCACCTTTTGAAGAGCCTTTGTATGAAACAATTTCAGTGCCTTCTATTTCTCCGCAAATTAGTGCGATACCAGCTGATATCGATAGTGTAATTGACTTAGAGCAGCACAGAAATATTTGGAAAACTTCGGTTCGTAAAATGGTTTTAGTAGGGGTCAACACGTCTAATGCTATTAAAGATATGGTTTTGGAAAAGCTAGCTAATGATCCTAGCGTTATAGTGTTAACAGAAACTACATCGAACATTCATCATCCTAATTTTTTTAATAGTATAGATTCCTTAGTTGCACCCATAGAAATGCATGTCGATACGGAATTGGAATTCGAAAAATTGAAGCCAGAGGTATTGATCACTTTTGGCGGACTCATAGTTTCTAAAAAGGTAAAAGCATTTCTAAGAAATTATACGCCAAAACATCATTGGCATATTGGTGGTCAATTTGCAAACGATACTTTTTTCTGTTTAGAGGAACATATTAAAATTTCGGTTAATGATTTTTTCAGTGAAATGTATTTAGACGATACGAATCTAAAAAGTGAGTATTTTTCTCATTGGAATAAGATAAAAGAGAAATATGAGCTTAAAAGAAATGATTATTTAGAAGAGATTCCGTTTTCAGATTTTTTAGCCTTTAATCATATTTTAGCAGCTGTACCTGATGATTATATGTTGCAATTGGCAAACAGTTCTACTATTAGATATACTCAGTTATTCAATGTTAACCCTACACTAAAAGTGTTTTGTAATAGAGGTACAAGTGGCATAGATGGTAGTACATCTACTGCAATAGGTGCATCTTTGGCTAGTAGCTCACCTACACTTTTTATAACAGGCGACCTTAGCTTTTTCTATGATAGTAATGCGTTGTGGAATAGTTACTTAAAGCCTAATTTTAGAATTATTGTTGTTAATAATAATGGCGGCGGAATTTTTAGAATACTTCCAGGGAAGGAGAATTCTAATGTTTTTGAAACCTATTTTGAAACCAGACATACCTTATCGTCAGAGCATCTTTGTGCTATGTATGGTTTCAATTATTTAAGGGCAAATTCATCTCAAGAACTTGAAGAAGAATTAAGTACGTTTTTTGATGAAACCGATCGTCCGCAATTACTGGAAATTACTACGCCTACATTAAAAAACGATAAAATTTTGATTGATTATTTTCGTTTCATATCTTAGTGGTGTATTAACCATTAATTATAACACATTTAACATGAGTAAAAGAGACGATTTAATCGAAAAGTATGCTGCGGACATCAAAGATAAATTTGGTGAAGATGCAGATATGGACTTGCTTAAAAAAGTAACTGTTGGTCTAGGACCATCTATTTACAACATCGATGCTTCTAAAGTATCTGGTAGTGATCAAAAAGAATTGGATACTGTAAAGAACAATTACTTGATCAAAAAGTTAGGTCTTCCTGATAATGCTAAATTAGATGAAGCACTTGCAACTGTTATGGACAAGTACGGTTCTTCTAACAGAAACAAGCATAGAGCTGTTATCTATTACAAGCTTTGTCAACATTTCAAAAAAGCATCTGTTTACGATAAATAGTCAGATGTCTAATAAATTAAAGACCGTTACCATTTTTGGTGACGGTCTTTTTTTTTACGTTAAGATTATTAATATTTAAAATGTAATTTTGCAACATGATAGAATTAGGACGTATAAACAACCTTGAGATTTTAAGAGACACTAGTGTTGGACTCTTTTTGGGTGATGAAGAAGGAAATGATGTATTGTTGCCAAATAAATATGTACCAACAACATATGAAATAGGAGAGAAAATTAAAGTTTTCTGTTATTTAGATTATGATGAAAGACCAGTTGCAACTACTTTAGATCCAGACATTATGCTTGGTGAGTTTAGGTTATTGCAAGTAGCTGAGGTTAATGAGTTTGGTGCGTTTATGCAATGGGGTCTTGAGAAACATCTTTTAGTTCCTTTCCGTGAGCAACGTGTTAAGATGAAAGAAGGACAGTGGTATGTAGTTCATTGCTATTTAGATGAACGTTCTGGTAGATTGGTTGCTTCAAATAAGTTGGACAGATTTTTAAGTAATGATACTATTGATCTTAAAGTATGGGAGAAGGTAGATTTAGTTGTTACCAGACAAACCGATTTAGGTTGGGAGGTTATTGTTAATGAAAAGCACAAGGGGTTAGTTTACTTTAACGAAGTTTTCAAACCAATTAATATTGGAGACGTTATACCTGGCTGTATTAAGACCATTAGAAAAGACAATAAATTAGATATTTCTCTTCAGCCATTAGGTACAAAGGTTTTGGAACCTGCTGCTAATAAAATATATGAAGTGTTGGTAGAAAGTGGTGGTTTTTTAGGGCTACATGATAAGTCTGCACCAGAAGAAATAAGAGATGTTTTTCAAATGAGTAAGAAAACATTTAAAAAAGGTTTAGGAACCTTATATAAAGAAAGAAAAATAAAAATTGAGTCTGATGGTATCAGCCTTTTAGATGACTAAATAAAAATGTAGGAATATTATTTTATATTTGATTTTCAACAGAATATCTCAAATAATCATCGTGTTTATTGTGATAAGTTACTTTTAATTTTATTTTTGTATCAATTAAAAAGTTATTAACAATTTTTAACTTACTTTTAGATTTTAAGCGTAAAAATTACCCCTGTATATGCCCTTTATAGAAGAAAGCGATTTACTAGAATTACATAAAGACGTCGATAAAGCACAAATTATCAATGAGCGTTTATTAGATCAAATAAAATTCAAGAACAAAGAATTAAAAAAGAGTAAGATTCAGCGTAATATTTTGGCAGGAATCACGGGTCTTTTTTTAATTGGCGGTTTGGCATTTACTTCATTTACTGCTGGTCTGTCAAGTTCAGGTGGTTTTAATAGAAAAGCTTCTAATGATTTAGTATTAACTTCTATAGATAGTGTAGATGCTATTAGAACTCGCTTAGAAAGTTTAAAAGAACAGAATGAAGAGCTAAGTCTTGTTAAAGAATTTTACCTAGCTAAAGAGTTCTTACAGAAAGAAAAAATATATTCGGTACAAGTAAAATCTTTCGTTGATAATAATGTCACTTTGGCTTCTGAAGCTTTAACAAATACGCTTTTCGTTAAAACCAATCCTTTTTACTCGTATTCATTAGGTAATTTTGAGACTTTAGAAGAGGCGCAATCGTTTAGGAAACAATTGGTAGATATTGGTTTTGGTGATGCTTTCGTAGCTTCTTACCAAGACGGTAAAAGAATTCAAATAGAAGATCCTTTTTAGTGACAAAAGTTAAAGCTTGGCTAAACGCAGCAAGACTTAGAACGCTTCCCTTATCAATTTCAGGTATACTTGTAGGTACTGCTATGGCAGCTTATCATGGGGTTACGAATGTTAGTATTTTTATTCTAGCAATCTTAACAACCATTGGTTTACAGGTTACCTCTAATTTTGCAAATGACTATGGTGACGGTGTCAAAGGTACTGATGGTGACGATAGGGTAGGGCCAAAACGAGCCCTGCAAAGCGGACTTCTAACTGCAGCGCAGTTAAAATCTGGTATCTATATCAGTATTGTAATAAACGCAATTCTCATTGTAGCTTTAATCATTACTTCTTTTGGTTTACAAGATATTCTATATCCTGTTTTATTCTTATTACTTGGTGCGTTCGCTATTTGGGCAGCGATTAAGTATACTGTAGGCAAATCTGCTTACGGGTATAACGGTCTTGGAGATATTTTTGTTTTTATATTTTTTGGACTGGTCAGTGTTTTAGGTTCTATGTTCTTGTATCTGAAGGCAATATCTTTTATGACCGTGTTGCCAGCAGTTTCTATAGGCTTATTAAGTGTAGGTGTTCTTAACCTTAATAATATGAGAGATATAAAGTCTGATGCCGCAGTTGGTAAGAATACAATGGTGGTTAAAATGGGGTTGCCAAAGGCAAAAAAATATCATTACACACTGTTAATTATATCGTTTTTGTGTCTGTTTTGTTTCTTACTTACAACAAATGGATCACAAATACGTTATGTATGTCTTGCAGGCTACCTTCTGGTGTTTATTCATTTAAGAAAAGTAGCTAGCACGAATAACGAGGCAGAACTTGATCCAGAGCTAAAAAAATTGGCTTTAAGTACCTTTTTTATCGCCTTGTTGTTTTTTATTAGTTATTATTATTTTTTGTAATTTTGAGTATAACCCACAAACCAATTTAAACCTTGGAACAACCCATAAAAATTCTAATTGTTGAGGATAATGTGATCATCGCTGATGATATGCAATCTATGCTAGAGGAAATAGGATATGAAATAGTTGACAACGTAATTGTATACGAACAGGCTGTTGAAGTTTTAAAAACCCAACAGGTAGATTTAGTTCTAATTGATATCATTTTAGCTTCTGATAAAACGGGTATTGATTTGGGTAAACACATTAGAGAGAATTATGATATTCCTTTCATTTTTGTAACATCGAACTCTGATCGTGCAACGGTTGAAAATGCTAAAACAGTGAAACCAAACGGTTATCTGGTTAAACCATTTGAACAACAAGATTTATATACTTCTATAGAAATTGCATTATCTAACTTTATTTATGGAAAACAGACTGCGGCTAATAATGGGGCTGCAAACGCTACCAATACGGAAGACGTTGCAATGTCTAATTCAATTTTAAAGGATTCTATATTCGTTAAGAAGCAACATCTTTATTATAGAATACAATTTGGTGATATTCAATTTATCAAAGCTGATAATGTCTATTTAGAAGTAAATACTGTAGATAAAAAGTTTTTGGTGCGTTCACCATTAAAAGATTATTTAGAGAAGTTACCACAGAATAAGTTTTATAGAGCTCATAAGTCATACATTGTAAATGTAGATCATATTGATGCTATCAATTCAAAAGATATTATGATCAATAATACGCTGATCCCAATCTCTAAAGATTTTAAAGAGTTTATAATCTCGGCTATGAATTCCTAATCCGAGTTAGCATATAAAAAAAACACCTTTTTAAGGTGTTTTTTTTTGCTTTTACCTCAGATGAAATGTAATTATTCATCGATAAAGTGTATCTTTTTACCGTTGAAATACATGGTTATGTAGTCTAAAATCGTTTCACTACAATAATTGAGGGTTACACAACAAATAATCCTAATACGTATGGCTTATTTATAATTTTGAAATATTAGAAATTGAAAGGCTTTTTGTCTAGAACCTTGTTTTGAAACTAAAATATGCTTCAATTTTTAATGAAATAGTAAAAAGTACGTAGAACACGCTTTTTGGGCTTTAGGTTATTTGAAAATCATTTAATGAGGGCTCACAACAAAAATTTAGTAGAATCGGGTATAAGTTATAAGTTTGATTCTGCTTTTATTGAGATATGAAAAAACATTTTATTTTGAGATTAATGTGCACTTTGATTTTTAGTGTATATACGTGCCTTGGTTTTGCGCAAGACGATGTAGAAACTCAGAATGAAGATTATTACGAACAATTTCAAGATTTAGAGAACGGTGAACTACGTTCGTTCTTCTTTTTTAATACTCCCAACCGCTACAATCAGAATTCTCCGTACGATTGGTTAGATACTGTAAAGGTTTATTTAAACAGTTCTGAAAAAACAAAAGATTCAATTTCTATACGAAACTACCAACTTATAGAATCTCAAATTTATTATGATTTGGGTAACTACGAGAGAAGTTTAGCAATTGCAAGACCACTTTATGATAATATATTAAAATTAGATGTAGAGTCTAAGCAGACCATTCTAAGCATATTAGATAACAATTATGCTATGCTTGAGTTGTATGACAAGCAAATAGAGATTAGAAGGGTAAAACGTGAATTAGGATTAACTGATAACGTTGCCTTTTATGATATTTACGCGAGTTTAGGTCAATATAGAAAGGCTATGCGTGATTACATGGTCGAAGAGAAAAAGGTGCTTAAAGATGACGACTACTATGGTCAGGCTATTTATAACAACACCATTGGTAATTATTTAAGATTAGATAAGTCTACATCAACTGCATTGAGTTATTTTAAGAAAGCAGAAGGACTTATAACGGTTTTTCTAAGTGATGTTACCAACCAGCATTCCGATAAGGAAATTGCAGATGGTAGAATTCTAAACGGATTGATTATAGGTAATATTGGTAAAAGTCACGTGCAATTAGGTGAATATGAAAAGGCTATTCCGTTTTTAGAAGAGAGTAGAGAAATCATCAAAAAATATAATAAAAGTAAATTTTCTTCTGATATTATTGAGAATACACTTGCCTTAGCAGAATGTTATTTGAAATTAGATGATTACGCCAAAGCCACAGATTATTTAAGTGACGACCTTAACCCTATTAAATCTGCCAATATTTTAAAGCGTAATAGAATTTATGCCGATTACTATTTTAAAACTGGCGATTTTAAAAATTCTACAGTTTATCTTAAAAAGAATATCAGAATTAGAGATTCTATTGATGCGTTGGAATCTAATATCAAAAACCAACAATTGACTTCTGTTGTTGCTCAAGATTTAGAGAATTCTAGAAAAACAATGGAGCACCAGAAAGCTCAGTTAGAGGAATCTAGAAAAGATATTAAGGCTAGAGATGATAAAATTAGTTTGGTGTTTGTATCCTTGATATTTACACTTATTGGTTTTGCAGGTTTAGTATACGCTTACTTAAAGAGTATCAAAAACCAACGCTTAATTGCCGAGCAAAAATTTATAATCGAAAACTCATTGGTAGAGAAAGATTCTCTGCTAAAAGAAATTCACCATAGGGTTAAAAATAACCTACAAATGGTTTCTAGTTTATTGAGTTTGCAAACTAAAAATACCCGTAGCAAGGCGGCAATTGCTGCATTGGAAGAAGGAAAGAGTAGAGTGAAGGCAATGGCTTTAATACATCAGAAATTGTATCAAAATGATGACTTATCGGTTATTGAGATGCAAGGGTATATTGAAAGTTTGATTAACAGTATTCAGTCTGTTTATAAAAAAGGTGGGCATAGTATTAATATTACTATTGATGCCGAAGGTGTAGAATTGGATATTGATAGGGCAATTCCGTTTGGTCTTATATTAAATGAATTGGTTTCTAATTCTTTTAAATATGCTTTTCCTAATGATGATAGCGATGGTAAAATATACATTCATTTACGAAAAATAGCAGGGCAAGAAGGCTTCTTTGAGTACACTGATAATGGTATTGGTTTACCTGAAGATTCAGATGAACGAGCAAGTTCTTCTATGGGTATTCGTTTAATGAGTAGATTGGCAAATCAACTTCAGACTTCATTGAAAACTGATAAAACACAAGACGGAGTTCGTTTTTGGTTTAATTTTAAATAAGGTTATCTAACCTTACTTTTCATAACCACTTTATGTAGTAGTTTAGGGAAGAATCTTTTAAGGTAAATTCCGAATTTCTCTTTTCCACCGACATAAGTTTCAAATCTTTTCTTTTTAATTGCAGAGATAATTTCTTCTGCACAATCGTTAACAGGCATTCCATTTTTCGTGGCATTATCTTCTTTTTGTAAAGCAGACCCATCACCGGTTAATGCATTTTTAGCAACGTTGGTTTGTATAAATCCAGGGCAAATTATCGATACATTGATATTGTCTTTCTCATGTTCCATACGTAGGGCGTCAAAGAAGCCATGCAGTGCATGTTTTGCACCACAATAACCCGAACGATACGGAGAGGAAAATTTACCCATTAAACTGGTAACGGTAACGAAATGCCCTCCTTTTTGCGCTATGAAATAGGGTAGTAGGTGTTTTGTTAGTTTAATGGTACCCAGATAATTAACATCAACCATTTGTTGATACACTTCAAAATTAGTGTCAATGATAAGTGAACGTTGACTTAGTCCGCCATTATTAATCAAAATATCTATTTTTCCGTAGATTGATATGGCTGTTTCAGTGATGCTTTCTAGCGAATCAAATGCTATTAAATCTAAAGGAAGGATTGTTGCATTTTCAGGAAATTTACAATTACTTTTTACTTTTAAAAGAACATCCGCTCTTCTTGACGAAAGTATAATTTTAGCTCCAAGTTCGTTTAACTGATATGCTAAAGCTTCTCCTATTCCAGAAGATGCGCCTGTTACCCAAATCACCTTATTTTCTATACTAGCCATTCCGTCGTATTTAAACTCAAAATATAGTTAAATTTGTGCGATATTATGAAGGCAACATTTAAAAAGTATCTCCTAAATTTTAAAAACCCTAGCGGAACTTCTAGAGGAATTCTTCGAACCAAAGAAACTTGGTTTCTCTTTTTAGAAGATGAAGGAAAATGGGGTGTTGGTGAATGCGGACTTTTTAGAGGTCTTAGTTTTGATGATGTTCCCGAATATGAAGATAAATGTGCTTGGCTAGCGCAAAACATCAATTTGGGTGAAACCGAATTACTGCAGCAGTTACAAAATTTTCCAAGTATTCAATTTGGTCTAGAGCAGGCTTTTATATCGCTGCGTTCTAAAAATCCTTTTCATCTTTTCGAATCTACTTTTTTAAATAACCAAAAACCCATATCAATTAACGGTTTGGTTTGGATGGGTGATAAGGAGTTTATGCATCAGCAAATAGAAGATAAGCTAAAGGATGGTTTTTCTTGTATAAAAATGAAAATTGGAGCAATTGATTTTGATACTGAAATATCATTGTTAAAATCTATTAGAGCTCGTTATTCAAAAGAAGATATCGAATTACGTGTAGATGCCAACGGAGCATTTTCTCCACAAGAAGCTTTATCCAAATTAGAAACGTTATCGAAACTTGATTTGCATTCTATAGAACAACCTATTAAACAGGGGCAAGTGGAAGAAATGAAATTACTCTGCAGAAATTCACCTTTGCCTATTGCTTTAGATGAAGAATTAATTGGTGTGGTAGATGTAACAAAAAAGGCAGCGTTGCTACAAACTATACAACCACAATATATAATTTTGAAGCCGAGCTTGGTTGGTGGTTTTGCAGGAAGCAGTGAATGGATTTCTATTGCAGAAAAGAATACTATAGAATGGTGGGTAACGAGTGCATTAGAAAGTAATATAGGCTTAAATGCCATTGCGCAGTGGACGGCAACATTGGGTAATGAAATGCCGCAAGGGCTAGGGACCGGATCTCTTTTTACGAATAATATTGAGAGTCCGTTAGAAGTTGATAATGGAGGCTTGTTTTATAACAGCTCTAAAAAATGGAATACAAATTTAATTGAAAGTATATGTATATAGAACAAGGGTATAAAGGTGATTTAGGTTTATGGAAATATTTAATTATTCCCGGTTGTTTTATTGGGTTTATGATATTGAATTATATCGCAATAATACTGTCACCAGTTAGTGTAGAGGATAGTATGGCGCAAATGATAGCTAGTTTAGGCTCTAATCTTGTATTGATTATTTTACTTGTTCCATTGGCTGTAGGTCTATTTGTAGTGCTTGGATGGACAAAATTAGTGCATTCTCAAAGTATTACTAGTTTAACGACTTCCAGAAAAAAAATAGATTGGAAAAGAGTTTTTTTTGCATTTGGTGTTTGGGGATTGATAACAATAGTTTTAACTTTTATAGGTATTTATTTATCTCCTGAAGATTACCTTTTTAATTTCAAGTTGATTCCTTTTCTAAGTTTGGCTTTGATTGGAATAATTCTAATTCCTTTACAAACTAGTTTTGAGGAGTATTTATTTAGAGGTTATATTATGCAAGGGTTGGGTATTGCTACAAAAAACAGATGGGTGCCTTTAGTTGTTACTTCTGTATTATTTGGATTAATGCATTTGGGAAATCCTGAAGTAGAGAAACTGGGTTATGGTATTATGATATACTATATAGGTACTGGTTTTTTTCTTGGTATTATAACCCTTATGGATGAAGGTTTAGAACTTGCTTTGGGTTTTCATGCCGCTAATAATTTAATTGGAGCGTTATTATTGACTGCTGATTGGACTGCTTTTCAAACTGATTCATTGTATAGGGATGTATCTGATCCAATTTTGGGTTGGGATGTCTTAGTGCCAGTATTTATAGTTTTCCCTATTCTATTATTAATCTTTTCAAAAAAATATGGCTGGACCAACTGGAAAGAAAAATTAACAGGAAAGGTGTTGTCTGAAGAAGAATTTCTGAAACTAGATAATTAGTACAATGTATAAAGCTTCAGTACACCCAAGTTTTTCAATTCATGGCAGGCCTATTTCTTTTGCCGATTTATCAGAGGTAAGCTATAGCTTAATTAAGGAAGGCGAAGAATTCGAAAAGAACATTGGTGAGTTCCTTTTAGATTGGATAGATGATTCACCTACAATTTCGGTACAGACCTCTGGTTCTACGGGTATTCCAAAAACCATTGTTTTAAAGAAAGTACAAATGGAGAATAGTGCTTTGGCAACAGGTAGCTATTTTAATCTATCACCAAAATCTTCTGCTTTATTATGTTTGCCTGCCACTTATATTGCTGGTAAAATGATGTTGGTTAGGGCTATGGTTTTGGGCTTAGATATTCATTTTGTTGAACCTACTTCAAATCCGTTAGAAGATATAAATAGGTCTTTTGATTTTGGAGCAATGGTTCCCTTGCAAGTTGCTAATTTACTACCTAAGCTTTCATTGTTACATAAGTTGATTGTTGGTGGTGCTCCTATTGCTGCCTCTTTAAGAAAGGAAATAAAAAGTATAGCCAATGCTAGTTATGAGACCTATGGTATGACAGAGACCATAACGCATATTGCAGTTAAGCCCTTGAATAATGGTGTAGCAGATGATGCGCCTTTTTCTATTTTACCAAATATTGAAATATCTAAAGACGACAGAGGTTGTTTAGTAATTAATGCACCAAAGATTGCTGATGAAACTGTGGTCACTAATGATGTCATTGACTTGGTTTCGGAAACTGAGTTCAAGTGGTTAGGTAGATTTGATAATGTAATTAATTCTGGCGGAATTAAACTTAGTCCGGAGCAGATAGAGTCTAAACTTTCAAATAGTATAGACCAGCCTTTTTTTATTGCTTCTTTACCAGATACAAAACTAGGGGAGCAGTTAGTCTTGGTTTTAGAAGGTACCGTGAAAGAGAAGGATGTATTGCAGAAAATTGCCTCAAGTACTCTTTTATCTAAGTATGAAATACCACGCCAAATTAAAAACATTCCGGTATTCTTACGTACGGATAGCGGAAAGGTTAAGCGGAAAGAAACCATGACCTTACTGAAGTCATAACTTCCCTCATTCTAAAGTACCCTTCCCTCATTTTTCGTTTTTTAAACGCTTCTTTCTTAATAGGTTTATTGCTCAAACTTTAAACCAATTATTATGAAAAATGCAACTTTCCTATTCTTTCTGCTCAGTAGTATGCTGTTGTCTTCGCAACAAGTTAAAATTAATGGTACTGTTTCTGATCATTTAGGGGATCCTATGCCTGGTGTAAATGTTAGGGAGAAAGGAACGACCAATGGTACACAGACAGATTTTGACGGACATTATGCTATAACAGTATCAGAAGGAGCTGAATTAACATTTTCGTATATAGGCTGTAAGAATATGATCGTAAAGATCAGAGATTCAGTGGTTGTTAATGTGTCACTTGAAGAAGATCTTCAAATGTTAGAAGAAGTGGTTGTAACTGGGTATGGTATTCAAAAGCGTCGTCATGTTACGGGTTCAGTTGCAATGATTAATATGCAATCTCCTAAATCCAATATTAGTAGAACCTTACAAGGTAAAGTAAGTGGTATAAATATTCGTGGTTTGGGTTCTGTGGAAGATAAAAATGTTGGAACTAAAATAAACAGCCCTCTATATATTGTAGATGGTGTACCTATTCAAAAGCAATATAATTCAATTGTTCAAAGATTTAAAAGTGAAGATATTAATAGTAGAAAAGAACTTAAAGCTTCTGAAGCTAAGAGGTTGTATGGTCAAAATGCTAAACACGGTTGTATCGTAATACAAACCGTAAATGGTAATTATGCTATTGAAGAAGATGAGAATTATGCACGAATTACTGAAAATCAGTTTCAGAATGTTGCCGTAAACCCGCTATCAACTTTTTCAATAGACGTTGATAAAGCAGCGTATAGCAATATTAGAAGATTCATTAATAACGGAAAAGAAGTTCCGGTAGATGCAGTTAAGATTGAAGAAATGATTAATTACTTTGATTATGATTATCCACAACCTACAAATGAACATCCTTTCTCTGTAAACACAGAGGTAGCACAAACCCCTTGGAATGTAGATATAAAATTAGTGCGCATTGGTTTGCAGGGTAAAGAATACTTGAATGAAGAATTACCGGCATCTAATCTTACTTTTCTAATAGATGTTTCTGGTTCTATGTCAGCAGGCAACAAATTACCGTTATTAAAATCCGCTTTTAAACTATTAGTAAATCAGTTAAGAGAAAAAGATAGAGTTTCTATTGTAGTTTATGCAGGGGCAGCCGGTGTTGTATTAGAGCCTACATCTGGTAACAATAAAGAGAAAATCATGAGCGCTTTAAATAATTTAGAAGCTGGCGGTTCTACAGCTGGTGGAGCAGGTATTCAATTAGCTTACAAATTGGCAGAGAAACATTTTAAGAAAACTGGTAATAATAGAGTGATATTGGCAACCGATGGTGATTTTAATGTTGGGTTGTCTAGCGATAAAGACATGGAAGATTTGATTGTTGAAAAACGAGAATCAGGAGTGTTTCTTTCTGTACTAGGTTTCGGAATGGGTAATTACATGGATTCTAAGTTGGAAACTTTGGCAGATAAAGGGAACGGAAATCATGGTTACATAGATACCATGCAAGAAGCTCAGAAGTTATTCGGGAAGGAATTTGGAGGTACTTTATTTACCATTGCTAAAGATGTAAAATTACAGGTAGAGTTTAACCCTAAGAAAGTGAAATCTTATAGATTGATTGGTTACGAAAACAGATTGCTGGCAGATGAAGATTTTATAGATGATACCAAAGATGCTGGTGAATTAGGAAGCGGACATAAGGTAACTGCGTTGTACGAGATTGTTGAAGTAGGTGTGGCAACTGACTATGTTAAAGAAACATATGACTTAAAGTATACTGAGGTTGTATCAGGAGATAAGTTCTCTGATGAGTTGTTCACTGTAAAATTTAGATACAAAAAACCTGATGGTAATAAGAGTATAGAGTTGGTTCATGTCCAAAATTCGAATACTCAAGAGATGTCAAAAGATTTTCAATTCTCTGCAGCTGTTGCTTTATTCGGTCAGCAATTAAGAAAATCTACTTTTAATAATAAAGCTTCATTAAATGATGTCATTGTATTAGCAGAGAACGGTAGAGGTGAAGATAAAAACGGGTATAGAGCTGAATTTATCAGATTGGTTAAAAGTATAAATGAGAAATTAGTAACAGACAACTATTGAATTTAACTAGAATGTAAAATTCTATTGATTTTAAAGGAATAGGGTATTTCTAATGTGTGTTATTTTGTATTTTCAAGGCTTAAACCAAACAACACTCATGAAAAAACTATTCCTTTTTGTATGCCTAATTTTTATAGGGGAAATTAACGCTCAGCAAATTCTAAATGAAAAAGAAAGAGCGCAGGTGATTGATGAAATATTAGACGACCGTTTCAATAATTTGTTGCCTGAACTTATGGATGCCGCAGATTTAGATATGTGGGTGGTTATCTCAAGAGAATATAATGAAGATCCAGTAATTAAGACAATGCTTCCGGCTACGTGGTTGAATGCGCGTAGAAGAACTATTCTTTTGTTTTATAGAGATAAGGCGAAGAATACTATAGAGAAGTTGGCTGTAGCCCGTTATAATGTTGGTAAGAATATAGTTTCTGCCTGGGATAAGGAGAAAGAACCAAATCAGTGGACCCGATTAATGCAGTTGATATCCGAAAGAAATCCGAAGAAAATCGGACTTAATTATTCTACAGACCACAATATTGCAGATGGTTTGGTAAAAACAGATTATGAAGAGTTCATGGCAAATCTTCCAAAAAAATATTCATCTAAAGTAGTTTCTGCACAAGAACTTGCTGTTCGTTGGATCGAAACAAGATCTGAACGCGAAATGGTTATTTATGACCAATTGGTAGATATTACACATGATATTATTGCAGAAGCTTTTTCTGAAAAAGTAATTACACCGGGGGTGACAACAACATCTGATGTAGAGTGGTGGATGCGTCAAAAGGTAACTGACTTAGGGCTTGAAACTTGGTTTCATCCAACAATCGATGTGCAACGAAGTAAAGAAGAATTGGTAAGTCATTTATATTCATTCTCTGGTAGGCCAGAGGATACGGTAATTCTGCCTGGCGACTTAGTGCATTGCGATTTTGGAATCACTTATTTACGTTTAAATACCGATTGCCAAGAGTTAGCCTATGTCTTAAAACCAGAAGAAACTTCTGCACCAAATTATTTAGTCAAAGGACTTAAAGATGGTAACAGATTGCAAGATTTTTTGACATCTAACATGATCAAAGGTAGGTCTGGTAATGATATTCTAGCAAAATCATTAAAGGAGGCTAAAGCAGCAGAATTAAAACCATCTATATATACGCATCCATTGGGTATGTATGGTCATTCTGCAGGTACTACTATTGGAATGTGGGATTCTCAAGGTGGCGTAATGCGTGACGATGGTGAAAACTATCCATTAAATCCAAATACGGTTTATGCTATAGAATTGAATACTACTATTACTATACCTGAATGGAATAGAGATATCAGAATTATGCTTGAAGAAGCTGGTTTTTATGGTGAAGATGGGTTTAGATATGTTAATGGGCGACAGACAGAACTTTTATTAATTCCACGTGTAAAAGGGCATCAAGGTAATTGATTTTTGATATGTAGGTTTGTTTATTGCTTATGTAATAAAATTCTTATTTATTTTTAAGATAGTATTATTTAATTAGCTGTTATTCATATCTTTAAAAAGCTTACTGAATAACAGCTAATTACATTTGTCTATGGTTCTTGAATTAAAACGCTATAAATATCTCTTTTTCTTCTGTTTTTTATGTGCATTAAATTTTAGTGTATTTGCTCAAGATCAGGTAAGAGGTGTTGTAATTGATTCTGATACTAAAGAGACACTTCCTTTTGTAAATATTGGTATTGTAAATAAAGGTGTAGGTACCGTAAGTAATTTTGATGGGAAATTTTACCTAGAAATTGATAAGGCTAATTTTTCTAATAATGATATACTACAATTTTCTTCTGTAGGTTATAAAACCGTACAGTTCAAAATTTCAGAAGTTAATTTTAATAATACCCGGTTTCAAAAAATTGTTATGCAACCTGAAGCAATGCAATTAAATGAGGCGATTGTAACCGCTAAATATTTAAAAAGTAAAAAAGATGATGTCGTTGGTTTTTCCTATCCCAGTAAAAACAAGTACGGGTATTGGAAAGGTGATGGTTCATTGGGTGCTGAATTGGTAACAAGAATAAGCGTAGATAAGAAGAAGCACTACTTAAAAGATTTTCATTTTTATGTAAACGAAAATTATTCTGATAGTGTATTGGTGCGCATTAATGTATATAAAGGTGGCACCATCTATCCTGAAGATAAATTATTGAAAAAGAACGTTACCAAAATGATAGGCAAATCTTCTGGAAAGGTAACCGTAGATTTAAAGCCGTACAACCTTATTGTAGATGAAGATTTTAGTATTGGTCTAGAATTATTGAAAGTATATGGTAAACGTGTGGGCTTGGTTTTGGCAGCAGATTATAGACCAAGTACTTCGTACAGAAGATATGTGAGTCAAGGACAATGGAAAACGTTCAGGGGAGATGCAATGACTTTTTATGTAAATACTTCTACTTTGAGTGATGGAGACATTTCTCAAATCTCAGATTATTCCAGAAACAAAACTCTTCAAAATTCTTTTAAAACTCCAATAATAAATACCAACCCTATTAAAACGCATAGATCAATTACAGGTTTTGTTTTTAATAATGGTAAGCCTGTTGAAAATGCTACCGTTCAAATAACAGCGTCTTTAAAACAGACCCAAACAGACGCCTATGGTAGGTATACCATTATGGCACAAATAGGTGATGTCATTAGTTTTGATTATTTGGGTTTCGAAAAAGTGGAACGTACCGTATTGGAGACCATACATAATATCAACGTCACCATGAATGTGATGGTTGAAGAACTAGCAGGTGTTACTGTTACTGAAAGAGCGCGTTTAAAGAAAACCGAGGCAGAAATGTTCTCTGAATATTTAACAAATGATGAATTCGCTAAAACTGCTTATGGAACTCTTGATAAAAAAACAATTGGTCATGCTATAACTATTGTAGATGGTAAGAGTTTAAACTTATCGGCACCAAATATTCTAGCAGCTTTAGATGGTAAAATAGCTGGAGTTCGTATTGGTAATGTAACCAATGGTAATACATATTTTGGATGTACTTTTACCAAAGTTGCTGTGTTTATAAGAGGAGGTAAAGGCTCTATTAATAATATTAGACCTGCAATATTCGAAATTGACGGAGTAATTTATGAAGATGTCCCGTATTTTTTAGATTTAAATGTTATTGAGCGCATAGCGGTAATACCTGGTCTTGCTGGCGTTGGAAGATATGGGCAGGTTGCCGCGGGAGGTGTAATTGCAATAAGTACTAAACATGCTAATTATGCTACTAAGAATAACAGAAATAGTGACCAAGCTCAAATTCGAAATAATATTTATGAACAAGATGCTATAAGTAAAGAACAAGCTAATAAAAATTTACCAAGCTACCTTCAAGCTCTTTTTGCTAGTAATAGTTTTGAAGCGGCTAAAAAAGTATACGAAGAAAATGAGAAACTTTATAGTAGTTCTGCTTCATTTTTTCTTGATGCCTATATTTATTTTACTACCAATTGGGAGCAAGAAAAATTCAATAATGATATTATTTCCAATCATCAATCATTATTTGAGAATAACATCAATGAAATGAAGGCATTGGCATATGCTTATCAGCGAGAGGGTGAATTTGAAAAAGCAAACAAACTATATACCAGTGTTTTTGTAAAAAGACCTAATTATGCTCAATCTTATAGAGACATGGCAAATAGTTATGTTGAGGTAAATGAGGTACAAAAGGCAGCTAATCTTTATAGTAGGTACACCAAATTATTGAACGATTCTTTTCTTGTGGCAGATACTATAGGATTGCATCCTATCATTACAACTGAGTTCAATCACTTTTTACAGCATAAAACCGATTATACCATAAGTTCAGAAGATTTAAAAGAAATGGCGGCTATGCGCGAGGGTACAGATACCCGTCTTCTTTTTGAATGGAATGATGATGAGGCTGAGTTTGACCTTCAATTTGTTAATCCAGAAAATCGTTATTTTGTTTCGAATACATCGCTAAACAATCAGAATGAATATTTTGGTAAGCAAGAAAATTCATCAAGCAAAGAGTTCTTTCTTGAAAGTGATATTCAAGGAGAATGGATTATAAATATAAATTATAAGGGGAATAAAAGCGGCTTGCCTACTTATTTAAAAGTGACTGCTTTCTCTGGCTACGGCACAGATAATGAAGAAAGTACTATTAGAATTTATAGGTTGTCTTTAAAAAATGTGAATCAAAATCTATTTTACTTACCCACTTTAGGGGTGGATAAGTTGAATTAATACATTGTTGATGTTTTTATTTCATAAAACTTTAATATGGTTTAATTTTTGATACTATAAATTAATGTAATCGTTAATAATATTTCTATGAAAAATATTCTGAATCTTCTAGTCCTAGTAACTTTTGTCACGAATATTCAAGCACAAAGTAATACTGTGAAAGGTAAGGTTACACAAATGGATAGTCCCTTGGCGAATGTTCAGATTTCTATAATAGATTCAGAAACTGCGACCAAGACAGATGCAAACGGGTTTTACCAGATATTAGCTGAGCCAAGAGATGTCATTCAATATACTTATCCTGGTCTAAATGATGTCCAAATTCTAGTTGAAGACGTTACGCGTATATTGAATATGGAAATGAGTCAGGAGATACATCAACTAGATGAGGTTACTGTAAAAGGTAGTAATAGAAAATCACAGAACGAGTTAGAAGAGGAGTATAAGTTTAAAGACAATTTAATAAAAACGGCTTTCGGTATTTTAGATAGTGAAACCGCCCCAGGGAATATTAGATTCTTGCAAGAAAACGAGATTAATGATGTTGGTGTATGTATTTTAGATATTGTTAGAAATGAATTTCCAGGAGTAAGAGTTTTTGGTGATTGTATGCGTGGTGGCGGAGTTTTCATTAGAGGATTAAACTCTGTAAGTCAAGCACCCCCTGCGGTTTATGATGTTGATGGACAAATTTTAACAGATACACCTACGTGGATCACACCAGCGTCAATTGCAAGATTAGCTGTTTTAAATAATTTGGCTATGACCACACGATATGGCTCTATTGGGGCTGGTGGTGTAATAGTAATTAATACCAAGACGCTTTTATATGCTGGTAATGCTGATGGTAAGCCTTATGATCAAGCAAAGCTTAGAAATAATAAATATGATAATTCTGCATTAAGTACAGTTGATTTTAAAGAAGATAAACCTTTGTACATCAATGAACTTTTGAGTGCGAATACAGAAGAAAGGGCAAAGGCTATTTATGCTGAACAAATTAAAAAATATAGTAGCTCTTTTTACTATGTTTTAGATGCCTACGATTATTTTTCTAATAGATGGAATAATCAAGATTTTGCTGATATAATTGTTGAGGATTATAAAAGCATTATAAGTAGTAATCCTATAGCTTTAAAATCTCTTGCGTATATTTATCAAGCACAGGGACAGTTTAAAAAGGCAAATAAATTATATGAAGATGTATACACCCTTAGAGCAGATTATGCACAGTCTTATTTAGATTTAGCTAATAGTTATAGAGAACTTGGTTTAAGCCAAAAAGCGGCGGCTATGTATTTACGATATGATTATTTATTGGACGAAGAATTATTGGATAAAGAAGAACAGGTGAAAACCATTATGGATCGGGATTTAAATAATTTAATATCCTTAAAAGGCGCTGATTTAGTTTCAACAGATAGGGTGAATGAAATTAAACTTGATGATGATTTTAAAGGAACACGCTTGGTTTTTGAATGGAGTGATAGTGAGGCTGAATTTGAGTTACAATTTGTAAACCCAGAAAAGAGATACTATAAAAGTAAGCATTCATTAGTTGCAAATGCTGAGAGAATTCAAAGCGAAAAACGTTCAGGTTTCTCTAGTGAAGAATATTTAATAGATGATACGCTTCGTGGTAATTGGTTGGTTAATGCTACGTATTTAGGTAATAAAAGTTTGACTCCTACATATTTGAAAGCCACTGTCTATTATAATTACGGTAGTGCATCGCAACGAAAAGAAACAAAGGTTTTTAAACTTGGTCTACGTAATGTAAATCAGCAATTGTTTTCAGTATCAAATGCTGTAAGTATGGTTGCTAATTAACCCCAGTTTACTTTTCTAGACAAAAAGTATAATTGTTTAGTATACAGATAAATTTAAATACCCACAATATGCTTTAAGTGTATTGTGGGTGTTTTTTTATAAAACTATTATATATAGCAACTTATCCGTTTCTTAAATTGCGTTTCTTATCTTTAAAGTATGGTCTAAAAATTTGATTATGAGAATGTTCGTTGTTTTTGGTTTTCTTTTAATATTTGTAAACCACTATGGACAACAGCAAATACAAGGACGTATAAGTACAGATGGTATTTCTTTATCTGATGTAAATGTTTCCAACCTTTCTTCGGGTGTGAACACTTTTACAAATAAGAATGGACAATATGTTATCATAGCCAAACCTAAGGATGAGTTAAAGTTTACTCATATTGGAATGGATACAATTTTAATTCTTATTGAAGATGTTACATCCATCTTGAATTTAAAAATGCAGCCTAAGGTAGAGGAATTAGATGAGATAGTATTAATAGAAAAAATAGGTAAACAAAAACGACTTGCGATAGATTATTTTACTGACCCTACAATTGTAAATACTTCTTTTGGGTATATCAGTCCCGCAACTATTGCCTATCATTTAAAAGTTATAGATGGGTCAGAATTTATGCCTGGATCAGATTTATTAAGTGCCATAGCAAGTAGACGCTCAGGAATTCGCGTAGGTACATATTTAGATAGGAATGGTGTTTCAACAAGAACCCTATTTCTGAGGGGAATGGGGTCTGTAGGGCAAAAATCATCAGCACTATTTGAGGTAGATGGTAATATTTTTATTGATCCGCCAGTTTGGATTGATATTTCTATAGTACAAAGAGTAGCAATTATACCTGGTCTTCAAGCGGTATGGCGATATGGACCTATAGCGAATGGAGGTGTAGTAATAATAAATACTAAAAATGGGGTTCACGGACTTAGAGAAGAAAATAGTTTAAAACGTTATGATCAAGCTCGATTAAGAAATAACTATGTAAATGAAAAGATTCTTAGTAATATAGAAAAGGAAGAAAATCTTCCTACTTATATGAGGTCACTAAATTCTTCAGCCAACTTAAAAGACGCTTTTAATGTTTATGAGGAGTATTCAGTACTGTTTTCTTCAAGCCCTCATTTTTATATTGACAGTTATAATTTGTTTTATGAAAAATTTGGAATAAATGCCGCTGATAATATAATTGAATCTAGTTTCCGTAGATTTAAAAACAATCCGGTTTGGTTAAAAGCCTTAGCGTACTATTATGAGTCCCAAAATAGATTTGAAAAAGCCCATGAACTTTATGAAAAGATATTTGTACTAAGACCTGATTATGCGCAGAGTTATTTAGATATTTCTAGAAGTTATCGAAATTTAAACAACCCAGAATCATCTATATCATTTTTGGCAAGACATAAATTTTTAATAGAAGAGGGTTATTTTAAAGGAGAGAGTGATGACTTTGAGACTTTGATTAAAAAAGAAACAGACAACCTGATTTTATCTAATAATTTTTTGAATGATAAGGGTATTGAAAGTGAAGTTTTGAATACGAGATTGGTATTTGAATGGAGTGATAGTGAAGCTGAATTTAATCTTCAATTCGTAAATCCGAATAATCAATATTTTAATTGGAATCACACATTAGAAAACATGCCTGATAGAGTAAGGCAAGAAAAGAAACTTGGGTTTTCTATCACAGATTTTGAGGTAGATGAAACACTTTTAGGTAAATGGCAAGTGAATGCAACATATTTTGGCAACAAGCAATTAACCCCCACGTACTTAAAAACTACTATATATAGAAATTACAACACAGTTAATCAAACTAAAGAAATTAAAGTCTTTAGGTTAGATGTTAATGGTGCGAATCAATATCTATTCGGTTTCAATGTTACTAATGAACCCTATAAAAGTCAGTGAAAATTAAACCTGCAATACCCCCATGTTAAAAGGCTTTTCGATAGGCGCATGGTCTGCAGCTTCAATTCCCATAGAAATCCATTTACGGGTGTCTTTTGGGTCTATGATAGCATCTGTCCATAATCTTGAAGCTGCGTAATACGGAGATACTTGATCGTCATATCGCTGCTTGATCTTATCATAAAGCTCCTTCTCTTTTTCTTCGGTAATGGTTTCACCCTTCTTTTTTAAAGATGCCTTTTCAATCTGTAATAATACCTTTGCAGCAGAGTTACCACCCATTACAGCAAGTTCAGCACTTGGCCAAGCAACAATTAATCTTGGGTCATAAGCTTTACCGCACATGGCATAATTTCCAGCACCGTAGCTATTACCTATAATAATAGTGAATTTTGGTACGACGGAGTTGCTTACTGCATTTACCATTTTTGCACCATCTTTAATGATACCACCATGTTCACTTTTACTACCTACCATAAAACCGGTAACATCTTGTAAAAATACTAACGGAATTTTCTTTTGGTTACAATTTGCTATAAAACGGGTTGCTTTATCTGCGGAGTCAGAATATATTACTCCGCCAAATTGCATTTCACCTTTTGCAGTTTTTACTACTTTTCTTTGGTTGGCAACGATACCAACGGCCCAACCATCAATACGTGCATAACCGGTAAGAATCGTTTGTCCGTAGCCAGCTTTATATTCTTCAAAATCAGATTCATCTACCAATCGTTTAATGATTTCCATCATGTCATACTGTTCAGCTCTAGAGCTTGGTAGAATGCCATATATATCTTCAGGATTTACTTTTGGCTTCAAACTTTTCTTACGGTTGTATCCTGCTTTAGGGAAATCACCGATTTTATCCATAATATTTTTTATGGTATCTAGAGCAGCTGCATCATCTTTCGCTTTATAATCGGTTACACCGCTAATTTCGCAATGCGTAGTAGCGCCACCTAATGTTTCGTTATCTATGCTCTCTCCAATGGCGGCTTTTACTAAATAACTACCTGCTAAAAAGATGCTAGCGGTTTTATCTACAATTAAAGCTTCGTCACTCATAATTGGCAAGTAGGCACCACCGGCAACACAACTGCCCATAACCGCAGATATTTGAGTAATACCCATGCTGCTCATTATTGCATTGTTTCTAAATATGCGACCAAAATGTTCTTTATCAGGAAAAATCTCATCTTGTAAAGGCAAATATACTCCTGCGCTATCTACCAAGTATATTATTGGAAGTTTGTTCTCAATAGCTATTTCCTGTGCTCTTAAATTTTTCTTTGCGGTAATAGGAAACCAGGCACCGGCTTTAACCGTAGCATCATTGGCAACAACAATACATTGCCTTCCTTTAACATAGCCGATTTTGATAACTACTCCGCCAGAAGGGCAGCCGCCATGCTCTTTGTACATACCATCACCTACAAAAGCACCTATTTCTATTTGTTCAGATTTAGGATCTAAAAGATAATCAATACGCTCTCTAGCGGTCATTTTTCCTTGGTCATGCTGCTTGGCTATCTTGGCTTTTCCTCCGCCTAAATAAACCTCATTAAGCTTTCTTCTAAGGTCTGATAATAACAACTTATTCCTATCTTCGTTTTGATTGAATTTTAAATCCATTCTATATAATTTCTATTCTTTCGATAAAGATAAGGAGTTAATTTTGGTGTTCATGCAACAAAAACAAAAAGTATGATTAAGTGGGGTATAGTAGGGGCAGGAAACATTGCTCATAGTTTTTCTAAAGATTTAGCCTTGGTAAATGACGGTAAGTTGGTTTCTGTGGCATCTAGAAGTTTACAGAAAGCTCAAGATTTTGCAAATGAATATGGTGCCCCAAATGCTTATGGTAGTTATGAAAAGTTGTTTAATAGTAAAACGGTTGATGTTATTTATTTGGCTACACCACATACTTCTCATGCAGATTTAAGTATTGCTGCAATGAAAGCTGGTAATGCTGTACTTTGTGAAAAGCCAATGGGTGTCAATAAAAGTGAAGTAGAGCAAATGGTTGCTGTAGCCAAGGAAAATAATGTTTTTCTGATGGAAGCATTATGGACACGATTTAACCCAACTATTAAAAAAGTAAAAGAATTAGTGGATAACGGTACCATTGGAGATATTGGTTATTTACACGCAGATTTTGCTTTTTATGCTTTAGATAGAGATGAAAACGGTAGGTTGTTGAATCCTGATCTTGCTGGTGGTTCGCTTTTAGATATCGGAATCTATCCTATATTTCTAGCTTACCTAATGTTGGGTATGCCAAAGGATATTAAAGCCTCAGCTAATTTTTATAAAACGGGGGTTGAGATGCAGTGCAGTATGATTTTTAATTATGATAATGCTCAGGCTATTCTGTATAGCGGACTCAATTCTAATTCCGAAAAGAAAGCTGAAATTGCTGGTAGCGAAGGTTCTATATTCATACATCCAAGATGGCATGAAACTACAGGGTATACCATAGAAAAAGATGGAGAATCAACTTCTAATGAGGTTGGTAAAAGGGGTAAAGGCTATGTACATGAGATTGAAGAAGTACAAGAATGTTTAGCTTCTGGGAAGAAACAGAGTGACTCTTGGAGCCATCAAAATAGTTTAGATTTAATAGAGATTATGGATTCTGTTCGTAAATTAACAGGTATTGTGTTTCCTTTTGAATAATAGCAGGGTTAATAGTGGACAAATATCTTAAATTTTACGATATTTGAAGTTCGCTAAAATTTTAATTGACTAGAAAATGAATAAGAATACTGTGCTCTCTTGGGCTACGTTTATAATGATCTTTGTAGGTCTGGCGCTTATTGCTTTAGGTGCTTTTCGCTATGATGATGTTGCCGGTTGGGGTTTTGCATCTGTAGGTATTGGCTTTTTTGCTATTGCTTGGGTGTTTAATGCACTTAAAGGTAGAGTATAATATATTTTATCGCTACCAGTAAATTCTTCTGGTTTGCTTTAATATTTCACTAAACACTATAATTTTATGTCAGACGATAAGAAGGTAATCTTCTCCATGTCAGGAGTTACGAAAACCTATAAAAATGCGAATACCCCAGTTTTAAAGAACATATACCTAAGTTTTTTCTACGGTGCCAAGATCGGTATATTAGGTTTAAACGGTTCTGGTAAATCTACTTTACTGAAAATCATTGCGGGTGTTGATAAAAATTTTCAAGGTGATGTTGTTTTTTCACCAGGGTATAATGTTGGGTATTTAGAACAAGAACCTGAACTAGATGAAAACAAAACCGTTTTAGAGATTGTAAAGGAAGGTGTAGCGGAGACTGTAGCTATTCTTGATGAGTACAATAAGATAAACGACATGTTTGGTCTTCCAGAGGTTTATGAGAACCCTGATAAAATGCAGAAGTTGATGGATCAACAAGCTCTTTTGCAAGATAAAATTGATGCTGCAAATGCTTGGGAATTAGATACCAAGTTAGAAATTGCGATGGATGCACTTCGTACGCCAGATCCTGACAAGAAAATTTCAGTATTGTCTGGTGGTGAAAGAAGAAGGGTTGCATTGTGTAGACTGTTGCTTCAAGAACCAGAAATTTTATTATTAGATGAGCCTACTAACCACTTAGATGCAGAATCTGTACATTGGTTAGAGCATCATTTAGCACAATATAAAGGAACTGTAATTGCCGTAACACACGATAGATACTTCTTAGATAATGTTGCCGGTTGGATTCTTGAATTGGACAGGGGAGAGGGTATACCTTGGAAAGGAAACTATTCTTCTTGGTTAGATCAGAAATCTAAACGAATGGCTCAGGAGAGTAAAACGGCTTCTAAAAGACAGAAAACTTTAGAGCGTGAGCTTGAATGGGTACGCCAAGGTGCAAAAGGAAGACAGACCAAGCAGAAAGCACGTCTTAAGAATTACGATAAGTTAATGAGTCAAGATCAAAAGCAACTAGATGAAAAGCTGGAGATTTATATTCCTAACGGACCTCGTTTGGGTACCAATGTAATTGAAGCAAAAGGAGTTAGTAAGGCTTTTGATGATAAATTACTTTACGAAGATCTGAACTTTAAATTACCACAAGCAGGTATAGTTGGTATTATAGGACCAAACGGTGCTGGTAAGACAACTATTTTTAGAATGATCATGGGTGAGGAAACTCCTGATAAAGGAGAATTTGAAACTGGTGAAACAGCTAAAATTGCTTATGTTGATCAAAGTCACTCTAATATTGATCCTGAAAAAACCATTTGGCAGAATTTCAGTGATGAACAAGAAATGGTGATGATGGGCGGTAAGCAGGTAAACTCTCGTGCTTATTTAAGTAGATTCAATTTTACAGGTAGTGAGCAAAATAAAAAAGTTAACATGCTGTCTGGTGGTGAGCGTAACCGTTTGCATTTGGCCATGACATTGAAAGAAGAAGGAAACGTTCTATTATTAGATGAGCCTACCAACGACTTGGATGTAAATACGTTAAGAGCCTTAGAAGAAGGTTTAGAGAACTTTGCTGGTTGTGCAGTAGTAATTTCGCATGATAGATGGTTCTTGGATCGTATTTGTACACACATCTTAGCTTTTGAAGGTGATTCTCAGGTATACTTCTTTGAAGGTTCTTTCTCAGATTATGAAGAGAATAAGAAGAAACGATTGGGCGGAGACTTAATGCCAAAACGTATTAAGTATAAGAAACTGATTAGATAATAAAGTAGTAATATAGAAAAAGCCCGCAATTGCGGGCTTTTTTAATTTCAGCTAACAGCTAACAGCTAACAGCTAACAGCTAACAGCTAACAGCTAACAGCTAACAGCTAACATTAATATTCGTCATTAGGATACCAATCTAATTGTACTACCTCAATGTCTTGATTGCCGGCATCTACTAATTGCTTAAATTTTACAACATCACTTACATCTGGTTTACCTCTATAGTGATATGGGTATATTTGCTTTGGTTTAAAATCTAAAACAGCAGAAGCAGCACTTTCAACTGTCATGGTGTATGGTAAATTCATACATACAAAAGCTTTGTCAATATTTTTTAAAGAACGCATTTCAGGAATATCTTCGGTATCACCAGAAAAATAAATTCGCTCATTATCGATATTTAGTACATAACCATTGCCGCGACCTTTTGTATGAAATTTAAGCGCTTCTTTTCTTAGGTTATACATAGGTATAGCTTCAATCGTAATTCCGGCTAATTTTTTGCTAGTACCGTTTTCTAAAATTTCTAATTGAGATGCATACTTTTCAGGTAATTCATCGGCAACTGCTTGTGGTACTACAAATGTGGTATTTGAAGTGTCTAAAGCATCTAGCGTTTCTGCACTTAAATGATCACCGTGTATATCTGTGATCAATATTAAAGTCGGATTTTTTTGACCATCAAAAGAAGCAACTCCTCCTGTAGGATCAATGTAGATAACTACATCGTTCCATTCGATTACGGCAGTAGCATGTTCTATAGGTATGATTTCAATCTCATCAGATTTACGCTCTTTTATGATATCGGTTACTGACTTACTTTCCTCAATTTCTGCTGAAGAATCAATCTCGGTATCAGATTGCTTAACTTCTTTACATGAAAAAGCTATGGTTACAGTGAATAGTAAAACAAGCAATTCTTTTATTCTCATTATGTTACGTTTAAAGTGTTAGTTCCATTTTAATATCGGATCGAAGGTACTCTAAATTATCTTCTAGAGGGATGTTTTTAAATCCGAATTTCTTATATATATGCAGCGCGGTGTCTAATTTTGTACTTGAGTATAATTCGAGTGTCTCCCAGTTTTTATTTTTAGAAAAAGTAATAGCATAGGATAGCATTTTTTGACCTATCTGCAATCCGTGGTAAGTTTTGTCTACCGCCATCTTACCTAATTCATAACGATTATCGGTTTTTTTTATCAAAGCAAAGCATCCAACAGGTACATTATTCCATAATCCTATGAAGATAAATCCGCCTTTATCAATAATAGTAGATTGACTATGTTCTAATAACTCCTTATCTTTCGCTTCAACCTTGAAATACTCAGTAATCCAAGCGATATTTAAGTCTTTAAACTTTTGAGTATATTTAGGCTCGTAAGGTACTATGCTAAGCATGATTTCTAGTAAATGTTATAGATTTCATCTAAGTTATATCATATATTACAGTCCTTACCAAGGTTTAGAAATTATTTTAACATTAAAAAATCTAAAATTTGAATTACCACGTATATAAACTGAACAAACAGACACTTTATTAAATTTAAAATTATGACTGAAACAAAAAACAACAATGGCTTAAAAGTTTTGACCGCTCTTTTAGGTGTTGTGCTTTTAGGTACTATCATTTACACAGTAAGTCTTTACCAAGATAAAAAGAAGACCGAAGTTGTTCTTTCAAAGGAGAAAGAATTGGTAGTTGAGGATTTAAATAGCTTAAAATCTGAATATGATAAGGCTATTTTAGAGAGCAATGCTACTAACGAAGAGTTAGTTAGCGCAAGAGATAATATTGCAAAGTATATTGACTCTGTAAGAACTATGAAAGCTGATATTGGATCTTTATCTAGATACAGAAGACAAGTTGGTGTTCTTAAAGCTGAAAGAGAGCAATTATTAAAACAAGTTGATTCTTTGACACGTTCAAATACTGCAATTGCAATGCAACGTGATAGTACGTATGTTGAATTAGAAAAACAAACTGTTTTTAATGATTCTTTAGTAGTACAAAATACAAACTTAGCTCAAGTTGTTGAGAAAGGTTCTGCGTTGAACTTATCTAAATTTAATGTTGATGCAGTAAAAGAACGTAACAGTGGTAAATTAGTTTCTACACAAAGAGCTAAAGCAACAGATAAGTTTAAAATCTGTTTTACTGTTGCTGATAACGTAATTGCACAAGCTGGTGATAGAGAATTTTTTATAGAGGTTTTAGATCCTCAAGGTAATGTTCTTGGTGGTAGCAATTCTATGACTAACGATAACGGAGCTTCAATTACTTACAGTAAGCAAACTGGTTTCTATTTTGAAAACAAGTCTTTAGATGTATGTGATTATATCAGTAAGCCTTCTGGTGATTTCAAAGATGGAAATTACATGGTGAACGTTTATGACGATCAATTAAAATTATTGGGTACTTCTAAATTTATGTTGAAGTAAAATTACCTTATTACATATAAAAAATGGCGACCAATTGGTCGCCATTTTTCATTTCTTCTAGTTTGGTTTTAGTCTTTTAAACTACCAACCATGTTTTCTGGTTTTACCCACTCGTCATAATCTTCTGCAGAAACATAACCTAAGTTGATTGCTTCTACTTTTAAGGTTGTACCATTTTTATGTGCAGTATTTGCGATTTCTGCGGCTTTGTAATATCCTATTTTAGTATTTAAAGCGGTAACCAACATCAGTGAGTTGTTCAATAATTGCTTGATTACTTCATGGTTTGGTTCAATACCAGCAGCACAGTGCTCTTCAAAGCTTGCACAAGCATCACCAATTAACTGTGCCGATTGTAAAATATTGGCAGCCATCATTGGCTTAAATACATTTAGTTCATAGTGCCCTTGAGTGCCACCAACGCTAATAGCGACATCATTACCCATAACTTGAGCACATACCATAGTAAGAGCCTCGCATTGCGTAGGATTCACTTTTCCTGGCATAATAGAACTACCTGGCTCATTTGCAGGAATAATGATTTCACCGATACCTGAACGTGGTCCTGAGGCCATCATTCTAATATCATTAGCTATCTTATTTAAAGAAACAGCCAATTGCTTTAGTGCACCGTGACTTTCAACAATTGCATCATGTGCGGCAAGTGCCTCGAACTTATTTTCTGCAGTAATAAAAGGTAAGCCAGTAAATTCTGCAATATACTTTGCTACTAAAACATCATAGCCTTCAGGAGTATTTAATCCGGTACCTACAGCAGTTCCACCAAGTGCTAATTCGCTTAAATGCGCTAACGTATTGTTTAAAGCTTTTAGACCATGATCTAGTTGTGATACGTAGCCAGAAAATTCTTGGCCTAAGGTTAGGGGAGTAGCATCCATTAAATGGGTACGACCTATCTTAACTACATTTTTAAATTCGATGGACTTTTTATGTAATGTATCTCTCAATTGAGTAACACCAGGAATGGTTACTTCAACAATTTTCTTATAAGCAGCTATGTGCATACCCGTTGGGAAGGTGTCGTTTGATGATTGCGATTTATTTACATCATCATTTGGCTGAATCGTTTTTTCGCCTTCACCTATTACCTTACCGGCAATTTCATGAGCTCTATTTGCAACAACTTCATTAACGTTCATGTTGCTTTGTGTGCCAGAACCTGTTTGCCATATTACTAATGGAAATTGGTCATCAAGCTTGCCTTCTAAAATTTCATCGCAAACCTGCGCAATTAAATCTCTTTTTTCAGCTGCTAAAACGCCAAGCTCACAGTTAGCGTAAGCTGCAGATTTTTTTAAATAGGCAAAGCCGTAAACAATGTCTAATGGCATTGAGGCTGATGGACCTATTTTAAAATTGTTACGAGAACGTTCTGTTTGCGCTCCCCAATATTTGTCTTTGGGAACTTCGACATTACCCATAGTATCTTTCTCGATTCTAAATTTCATGATTGTATATTTTAATGAATCTTAAGTTAACTTATTTTATAACTTCAAAAATAAGGTTTACATTTATTTTAATTGTGACAACATTGTTGAGATTATTGAAATTAATTTTGCAGAACGTTTGCAAAAAATAATTCGTTTATGGTATCTTTGCAATATATAAGTAATAAGATATGTTTGATTTTGACCAATATTTAGGATTTTTAGCGTTTTTAACCATATTAACCATTGGTTTTTGGCTAATGATGTTTTTGTTATTATTTGTTGTTCCTTACTGGTTAGGAGGTAACATTATAGAGTTATTGAAAGAAAGACGCGACAAGAAAAAAGCCGCAAGAGAAGCATAAATAATACAGTATAAAAAAAGGAGCCTATTGGCTCCTTTTTTTTGTGTTTTGTTTTGTCTGTTTTCTATCCTTCAATTTCTTCTCCACCTTCATTGCCACCATTTCCTCTAGAACCTCTATTGCGTTCTTTTGGTTGGTTGAAACGATATACAAAGCCCATTGTTATTTGGCGTCTTCTCCATTGAAATTCACTATCTGAGGTAAAGAACTCTGTTTCTGTATAAGAGCTTCTTTTTCTAGAGTTTAATAAGTCACTTACATTAAGAGATAGTGTACCATTATCACTTAAAATATCTTTACTGAATGCCAGGTTCAATGAGAATATTCCGCCATTTTCTGTTTGTGCTGTAGAAGAAGGACCTCTGTAAAAAGCATTCGTTTGCCAATCTACCTTTGCAGGTAATGAAACTTTAGTACTAAATCTTGCAAACCAACTAGTATTTGTAGTGCCATAGTCAACACCATTAAAGTCACCTTCTGTAGAGAACTGGAAGAAATTAAAACTAGAATTTAAACGTAACCATTTAGCTGCACTATATAGTACCCCTGCTTCAACACCTATTCTGTCATTAGTAGATAGGTTTATAGGAATAGATCTGATGATTTCTATACCATCAGTGGTTGTTTGTCCGGTTTCTTCTTGAACTCTCTCAAAAGAGTCTGTTTCTCTTTGGTAGTAAATAGAGGAAGTTAAAGTTATTTTATCCCATCTTTTTAAATAACCCACATCAAAAGCATTTGAAAATGCCGGATTTAAATCTGGATTTCCTTGAAAAATATTTGTTCTACTGGATCTAGAAGGAAAAGGGTTTACATATCTACCTCTTGGTCTGTTTATTCTTCTGTTGTAGCCTAGAGAGATGTTTTCATTTTCTGCTAATTCGTAAATCAAATTTACCGTAGGGAAAAGACCTAAGTAGTTTTTATCAAAATTGGCATCTACATCTACACCTAATTGATCTTCTAATTCGCTGGAGTCATAAAGTGAAGTTAGTTCTCCTTTTAATTGCGTGTTCTCTAATCGAAGTCCTAATAAAAAAGAGAACTTTCCAAACTTATTTCCGTACTGGGTATATAATGCGTTTACATTTTCAGTATAGGTGAATAAGTTGGTAAGATCTTCATTAATATTAAACTGACCTGTATCTTGATTTAAAGAGTCTAAACGGTAGTCAGTACCTGTTTCTTCAAAAGTACCTCTATAACCAACTTCAAATTGAGCATCGCCTATAGGTAGTACATAATCTGCTTGTACTAAATATTCAATATCCGTTTCTTTTTCATAAACATTTTCTAAAACAATTAAATCATCGTTCGGTAAGGTGTTATTTTCTTGAATAATAGAAAATTTATCTTCATTACCCTTAGAGTACTGAAGATCTACCGTTAATTTCTGACCATCTTCATCAAGGTCATTTACATAATTTAATGAGAATTGGTAGTTTTCGTCATCTTCAGTTTCATCTTCAGTTCTAAATGTTTCACTGTTTAAAGCATTATTGATAAACCTTTGATTGGTATTACCTGTTTCATCTTCACTATCAGATGTTCTATAAAATACGCTACCGGTAAGAGAGGAAGATTCGGTTAAAAAATATTCTAAACCTAAATTTGTATTGAAACCTTTGCGCAGCCTATTGTACTCTCTGTCTTCAATAATTCTGTCATAAGTACCAGAAGAGTAGGTGTTGTCATAAAACGCATTACCAGGCGCGTCTCTATAATTGTAACCCGTAGTATTGAACAAATTAAATTTATCTGTACGTAAATTGGCATTTACTGAAATACCACTATTAACAGGGTAGCCTATAGTAGTATTTACCGATCCATTAAAGCCAAGTGTTTTTTCTTTTTTAAGTACAATGTTCAAAATACCAGCGGTACCTTCGGCGTCATATCTTGCAGACGGACTCGTAATGACCTCAACTTTTTCAATAGCATCTGCAGGTAGTTGTGTTAAGGCATCGGTAGAACCAAAACCAGCAAGGGCAGACGGCTTTCCGTTTATTAATATTCTAACATTTGCATTGCCTCGTAAACTAATGGCACCTTCAACATCAACATCAACAGATGGTACATTGTTTAGTGCGTCGGTAATGGTAGCACCACTATTGGTTAGGTCTTTACCAATATTGTAAATCTTTTTGTCTAAGCGAACCTCTACGGTAGTTTTCTCGCCAACGACCTCAACAGCTTCTAGTTGAGCAACATCTAAAGCCAATTTAACAGTGCCTAAATCTTTTGAGGCTGTTAATGTTTGGTTAGGTAATTTATACGTTTTGTATGAAATATATTCGATGGAAACATTATACTTTCCAGGCGTAGTTTCTACCTTGAAGTTTCCATCAATATCTGTTATTCCGCCAGTAATTTTATCTGGGTTATTTACACTTTGTAGTACTAGTGTAGCATATTCTAAAGGTAGGTTGTCATCTTTGTCTACAACCTTACCTGTAATAACTATTGGACCTCTTTCCCGGTCTCCCCCCGGTCTTTGACTATATGTGTAATTGAATGATAGTGCTAGGAGTAGGAGTAAAGGGAAAAGTTGTTTCATTTAGTCGGTTTTAGATTTTTTTCGTTTGTCTTTTTTCTTCTTTTTATTCTTCTTGATAGTTTTTGAAACACCATCTTTTTGTAGTGCAACAAAAGCTTCATACTTTTCTAATGGCAAACCTGCTTTTAATTCTTCGTCTTGCCTTTTAGTAATATTCTCATATACCTCAGCCATTTTTTCTGGCGGTAGCTTTAATATTTGAGCTTCTATACGCTCTTGTACATATTTCTTTAAAACAGAACTTAATACAGCCTGTTCAAATTCATTTAGTGCAAGCGCTTCAGAAATTCTTGGCATTTCATCATCTACTAATTCTTCGGCAGTTTTAGGTTTTGGTGGTTCAGCAGGTGTTTGTGCCTGAGGTATTGAACTTCTTTGGTTACCATAACCATAGCCGCCACGTGATCCATAACCGTTATTGCCATAACCGTATTGTGCGTAAATTTCAGAACTTCCTAATAGAATTAATAGCAATGCTAATACTTTTAGATTGCTACATTTTATTACGTTTTTCATATGATTAGATTATAAAGTTATACTATGGTTTAACTGAAAATGGTTAATACTTTGTTAAGATAATTAACTGGGTAATTATAATGAATTCTATTTTAGCAAAGCATCAATGTTCGATGCCGGTCTGCCAATAACAGCTCTATTGCCTTTTATTATAATTGGCCGTTCTATTAATTTAGGATATGTTATCATAGCGTCTATTAATTCTTCATCTGATAAGGATAGGTTTTTAAAATTCTCTTTCCAAATTGCTTCAGATTTTCTAACTAGATTTATAGGCTTAATATCTAAACAACTAATAACATTTCTTAGTTCTTCTTTTGTTGGTATATCTTCTAAATATTTTACTACTTCAAATTTCTTGCCAGAATCTTCAAGTACTTTAAGTCCTTCTCTAGATTTACTACATCTAGAATTATGATATATTTTAATCATACTATTTAATTTTAATACTAGAAATCCCAATTCATAAAATAAATGAATTGGGATACTCTATGTTATTCTTCATCTCTTTGTCCCATCATCATTAGAAAGGCTTTAAGAAACTGATCAATATCGCCGTTCATTACATTATCGACATTGCCGGTTTCTTCACCTGTTCTTACATCTTTTACTAATTTGTAAGGATGCATTACATAGTTTCTAATCTGTGAGCCCCATTCAATTTTCATTTTAGAAGACTCAATTTCTTGTCGTGCTTCCATTTTCTTACGCAGTTCTATCTCATACAATTGCGACTTTAGCATTTTCATTGCCGTAGCTCTATTGTCATGTTGACTTCTACTATCTGAACAAGAAATCTGAATGCCTGTAGGGTGGTGGGTTAATTGCACTTTGGTTTCCACCTTGTTTACATTCTGTCCACCAGCACCACTAGATCTAGCGGTAGTAATAGTTATGTCAGCAGGATTTACATCTACCTCTATACTATCATCTACCAGCGGGTAAACGTATACCGATGCAAAAGATGTGTGCCTTTTGGCATTACTATCAAACGGAGAAATTCGCACTAATCTATGTACGCCGTTTTCACCTTTTAACCATCCAAAGGCATATTCACCGTCAATTTCTAATGTAACCGTTTTAATACCGGCAACATCACCTTCTTGGTAATTGAGTTCTTTGATCTTATAACCGTTCTTTTCTGCCCACATCATGTACATACGCATAAGCATAGCTGCCCAATCGCAGCTTTCAGTACCACCTGCTCCTGCGGTAATTTGAAGTACAGCTGGTAATTCATCACCTTCTTCAGAAAGCATATTCTTGAATTCCATCTTCTCTAGGGTGTTCAAAGCCTTTTCGTATTGGCTTTCAACTTCAGCTTCTGTAACTTCTCCTTCTTGTTGAAATTCAATGAGCACTTCTAAATCTGCAATCAAAAGTTCTGCCGCGTTATAATCGTCTACCCATTGTTTTTTAGACTGGATAAATTTCATATGTGCCTGTGCTTCTTGAGGATTGTTCCAAAAATCAGGTGCTAAGGTTTTCTCTTGCTCGTTCTCTATTTCTATTAATTTGGCATCAATGTCAAAGATACCTCCTTAACGCACCAAGGCGATCTATAAGACCTTTGTAATGGTCCATACTAATATTCATACAATTCTATTTTGGGTAAAAATAATACTCTTTTAAATAAGGATGGAAGATATTTTTAAATTACCTATTGATGGCTTTCTACAGTTACTGAATGTGCTGTCTTATGCTTGCCATGCGAGTGGATTATGCCTTTTAAAGGTGCGCAATCATTGTAGTCTTTGCCATGACAAACTTTTATATGGTTTGTATTGGCTAAAATATTGTTTGTAGGGTCAAAACCTTTCCATCCAATTTCTGGTACAAATGCTTCTGTCCATGCGTGCATTTGAGAATCGCCCATATAGCCACTTTCTTGATCAATATATCCAGAAACATATCTGGTTGGTACGCCATTAATTCGTGCCAGTGCAGAGAATAAATGAGCAAAATCTTGACAAACTCCTTTTTTCTTAGAAATGACATCTTTTAGCAGCGTGCCTACTTCAGTTACACCGGTGGTGAACTTAATATATTCAAAAATCCAATGATTTAATGCTTCAAGATTATCGAAAATAGAAATTGAAGTATTGAATTTAAATAGTTGCTGTTGTGCGCTATCTAACGTTGTAAACGAAGTGAATTTTAAATAACGCTCATGGGTTATTTTAAAATCTAAACTTTGCAGTTCGTTATAGGCTGTTGAAATATCCGGATTTATATTGAAATTGTACGGGTCAACTTCTTCCTTTTTAAACTTGAATTTAGCTTCAAAAGTTATTTTCTTAAATTTTTTCTTTGGATGTATTCGAAGGGTTTTAAAACCATATCCGTTTATAGATTCTTCAGTATGCGCAAATAACGAGTTTTCGAACTCAATCTCAACCTCGTATTGACTTTCGTTTTCTACCGGAATTATTAAAAATTGCCAATGCGCATCATGCACCCAATCATCATAAATATTCTCTGCATTATAAGTAATCTCAAATTCTCTCGGCATAAGAACAAATATACCTTATTTAACCCGTCTAATAGTTAAAAAATTCCTCATCTACCTTGTCACTAATGTCCACAAGACTTTTAAGAATATTCTCTATAAATGATTTAATATCCTTGTCTATTTCTTCAATGTATTTAAACTCATATTCAGACCTGACTCTGCCAATTAAAAAAGCAGTTGAATCTTTATTATATCGCTTTTCGGGGTTAAGCATCTTTACATGCTGATTAACCTGGTTTAAAGAGTTCATTACAGACCTAGGGCAATTAGGGTTTAAAATTAAAAACTCTAATGTAGAGATGCTTGTTGGGGTCTTTTTATAGAATCTGCGCATCATATCATAAGACTCTGCACATTTTAATAAAGTGGTCCATTCAAAACTTTTGCTGAATCTATCGTTTTCACCATCTTGAGAAAGTAATGCATCGTTATATTTTGCATTGATCATTCTAGTTATTTGAGTAGCTCTTTCTATGTTTATCCCCATTGAAATAACAGCATAGGTGGCATCATGTAAAAGTGTTCCTCTTATTTTACCTCTTAATATATCTGTCATTTCTGCTACATGTGTTGTAAAATCATGCAGTCCGTTTTTAACAAATATCTCTTTTGGGTAGTTTATTACAAAATGATAAAATTTGTTGATGGCCTCATATAGCTCTGTAGAAATAAGATCTCGTGCACTATTTGCGTTTTCTCTAGCAAACTTTATATTATTTATTATAGAGGCGCCATACGTTGGGTCAAGCCCAATTTTATAAAGTACATCTTCTTCTTTTAAAAATTTTTCTGCATCCTTTTCAGGGTCACCTACCATGAATAACATGGAGCGTAATACAAACTGCCTGTCTTGAGATTTTAGATTTGGTGCATCTAACGATGAAAAATAATTTACATTTAAATATCTTGCTACGTGTTCTGAACGTTCAATATAACGTCCCATCCAAAATAAGTTATTGGCTACTCTTGCTAACATATAGTTTCTTTATTTTTTTAGTACCCAAGTATCTTTAGATCCGCCACCTTGAGATGAGTTTACGATTAAATTGCCTCTTTTTAAGGCAACACGGGTTAATCCTCCTTTTAAAACAAATTCTTTATCCTTTCCTAGAACAGTAAACGTTCTTAAATCTACGTGTCTTTGTTCAAAAGATTCTGTGTCGTCTATATAAGTTGGGTGAACAGATAATGACATAATAGGTTGAGCAACATATTTTCTAGGGCTAGCTTTAACTTCAGCTTTAACCTTTTCTATTTCTGCTTTGGTGAGCTTGTTTCCTATTGAAATACCATAGCCGCCAGCTTCATCTACTGGTTTAATAACAAGTTCATGAATATGTTCAAGAACATATTTTAATTCATCGGATCTGCTACAATGGTAGGTGTGTACATTATTTAATATAGGTTCTTCGTCTAAATAGTACTTTATGATCTGTGGCATATAAGTGTACACCGCTTTGTCATCTGCCACACCTGTACCAGGAGCATTTGCTAAAGTGACATTGCCTTTTTTATAAGCGGCGAACAAACCTGGTACACCAAGTACAGAATCTGGGTTAAATTCTAAGGGGTCTATAAATTGATCATCTATTCTGCGGTATATAACATCGACTCTTTCTGGTCCCTTAATAGTTTTCATATATACAAAATCGTTTTCCACAAAAAGATCGCGACCTTCTACTAATTCTACACCCATTGTTTTAGCTAAATATGAATGCTCATAAAATGCCGAGTTGTACATGCCAGGGGTAATGACCACTACATTAGGTATATCTACCCCTTTAGGTTTAGCTGATTCTAAAAGCTCTAAAAGGTTTTCTGCGTAATTGGTAACTGTATGTGTTTGGTAGTGATTGAATACTCCAAACAGGGCTTTTTTAAGTGCTGTTCGGTTACATATAACATAGCTTACGCCAGAGGGGCATCTTATATTATCTTCAAGAACATAATATTTACCGTCGTTATGTTTAATAACATCTGTACCTGAAATGTGATTGTATATTCCGCCCGGTGGATTTACACCGTTCATTTGATCCAAGTAATTCGCAGAAGATGTTATAAGGTCTATAGGAACGACTTTATCTTTTAAAATTTTCTTGTCATGATAAATATCCCATAGAAATAAATTTAAAGCTTTACTTCTTTGTATAGATCCACGTTCTATAATATCCCATTCTACCGGGTCAATTATTCGAGGGAATAAGTCGAAAGGAAAAATTTTCTCTTGTACATTATTATCGCCATATACTTGAAAAGTAATTCCTTGATTAAAAAAAGAAGATTTGGCTTTGTTATTTAATGAGACATAATCAATAATCGAATGTTCACCATAAAGCTTAAATAGTTTTTGGTACACCTCCTTGATTTTTCCGTCCTTATCATAGATTTCATCATATAAATCTGGATTTCTTTGATAAGAAGAAAAAATTTGATTCTCAATGTTGGTCATAGATTTTCTTTTGTTAAAAGGTACATGATAAAAAGCAATAAACAATTGACATTTTTATAATAATCAACAGTATTTTTCTTTATTCTGTAAATATTCGATAGCTTTTTTAACAAGTATAGTATTTATAATTTAGTTGGGTCCTCTTGTTTTACATTCATTAGTTTTTCTATACTTTTAAGCAAAACTTATAGAAAATGAGAAAGAATTACGCACTTCTGCTTGTGTTGGTGTTACTATCCTTTAATACGCTATCAGCGCAGTTTAGTGATCAAAAGAAAAATTTTGTTAAATATGAAGGTCTTTATGATTTTTATTATGATGGCGATACCGACAAAATTTATTTAGAAGTTGATAATTTAAATGAAGAATTTTTATATGTCTACTCTTTAAGTAGTGGTATAGGAAGTAATGATATTGGTTTAGATCGTGGTCAATTAGGTGATGAACAAGTAGTATTTTTTAAGAAAGCAGGTAACAAGCTATTGTTGGTTCAGCCGAATATGAAGTATAGGGCGATTACCGATAATGAATTAGAGCGTAAATCTGTAGAGCAGGCCTTTGCTAAATCAGTTTTATTCGGTTTCCCAATTGTAGAAGAGAAAAATGGTACGTATGTTATTGATATTACTGATTTTTTAATGCAAGATGCTCATGGTGTGTCTAACCGTTTAAAAAGAACAGAACAAGGTTCATATAGTTTAGATAAATCTAAAAGTGCATTTGCTCTTGATAGAACTAAAGCGTTCCCTAAAAATGTAGAGTTTGATGTTACCATGACTTTTAAGGGTGAAGCTAAAGGAGGGTATATTAGAAGTGTTGCACCAAATGCAAATTTGGTTACGGTTGCAGAACATCATTCTTTTATTGAGTTACCAGATAATAAATATGAAAAACGTGTATTTGACCCAAGATCAGGTTCTTCTCCTTTTAATTATTACGATTACGCAACGCCAGTAGAATCTAATATATTAAAGCAATTTATAAGAAGACACCGTTTAGAGAAAAAAGATCCTACGGCAACAGTTAGTGAAGCGGTTGAGCCAATTATTTATTATTTAGACAATGGTACGCCTGAACCTGTACGCTCTGCACTTTTAGAAGGTGGTCGTTGGTGGAACCAAGCTTTTGAAGCAATTGGTTATAAAGATGCTTTTCAATTAAAAATGTTACCAGACGATGCCGATCCTTTAGATGTGCGTTACAATGTAATTCAATGGGTGCACAGGTCAACAAGAGGGTGGAGCTATGGTAGTAGTATTACTGATCCAAGAACTGGAGAGATAATGAAAGGTCATGTAAGTTTAGGTAGTTTAAGAATTCGTCAAGATTTTTTAATTGCCCAAGCATTAATGAATAAGGCTTTTGCTGAGCGAGATGATAACTACCAGCCAATGTTAGAAATGGCTATTGCGCGTATTCGTCAGCTGTCAGCTCATGAAATAGGACATACATTGGGTTTTGCACATAACTATGCGGCGAGCACTACTAATAAGTCATCGGTTATGGATTATCCGCATCCGCAGTTTTCATTAATAAATGGTGAAGTAAATTTTGCAAAAGCCTATGAAGTAGGAATGGGGGATTGGGATAAGGTTACGGTGGCTTATTCATATCAGAATTTTAATGAAGGTGAAAATGAAATAGAAGGTCTGAACAAAATTTTGGATAAAGCCAAGACTGACGGACTACGTTATATTACAGATCAAGATGCACGACCACAAGGTAGTGCCCATGTGTTGGCCCATTTATGGGATAACGGCACAAATGTTAGTAAAGAATTAGATGATATGTTAAAGCTGCGTAAAGTGGCTATAGCTAATTTTTCTGCGGATAATATTCAAGATGGTACGCCATATTCGGTTTTAGAAGATGTATTTGTACCACTTTATTTCTTTCATAGGTACCAGACGGAAGGTGTAGCGAAGGTTATAGGAGGATTAGAATACAACTATGCCATAAAAGGAGATGGACAAGAAGTTGTTGCTATTGCAGATAAAGCAATGCAAGAAGAAGCGTTAAAAGTTGTTTTAAAGACTTTGGATGCAAATGAAATAGCAATACCTAAAGATAAATTAAGCTTGTTTCCACCACGTGCTTTTGGTACGCCTAGAACAAGAGAATCTATTAATGGTAAAACTGGAGTTTCTTTTGATGCGCTTTCTGCCGTAGAAACTGCCTCAGATATGACATTAACTTTTTTATTACATCCAGAGAAAGCATCAAGACTAATTCAGCAAAAAGCAATTGCTACAGATAATGTTGGTTTGGATGAGGTTTTAGATAAATTGATAGCAGCTACTATTAATAAGAAGCAGAAAGATGCTTATTTGAGCGAAGCCCAGACCATCATTAATTTTAGAGTGCTATTTCATATTATGAATTTGGCAGGGCATACAAATGTTCATCCGCAGGTAAATGCGATTGCATCTCAAAAATTAAATGAGTTGAATATTCAATTGATTAAAGATTCTGGCTCAAATGCAATTAGTGCAGAAATGGTTAAAAGAATTAAAACATTTGGAGAGCATCCAGAATTGTTCAAAGTAATACCTTCGCCTAAGATTCCTGATGGTTCGCCAATAGGAATGAGTTGTTTTCATTAATTCAATTTTTACAATTTCTTATGCTAATTAATCTTATCAGTGATACGGTAACAAAACCTACACCAGGCATGTTAGATGCAATGATGTCAGCAGCGGTTGGTGATGATGTCTTTAAAGAAGATCCAACAGTAAATGCTTTAGAGGAAAAAGCTGCCAAGCTTTTTGGAATGGAATCTGCGTTATTTTTTCCTAGTGGTACCATGACCAACCAAACTGCTATAAAATTACATACGCAACCAGGCGAACAATTAATTTGTGATAAATATGCTCATATATATAATTATGAGGGTGGCGGAGTAAGTTTTAATAGCGGTGTTTCTTGTAGATTGGTAGATGGCGATAGAGGTACTATGACGGCTGCTCAGGTTGTGTCTGTAGTCAATCCGCCAGATTTTTATCATAGTCCGCTTACCACATTAGTATGTGTTGAGAATACAGCCAATAAAGGTGGTGGTACTTGTTGGGATTTTCAAGAGCTTCAGAAAATTAGAAAAGTCTGCGATGATCATAAATTAGGATATCACCTAGATGGAGCTCGGTTGTGGAACGCTATGGTAGAAAAGAATGAAACGGCATTGCAATACGGTCAATTGTTCGATACTATTAGCGTATGCTTAAGTAAAGGCTTAGGTTGCCCAGTAGGTTCTTTGTTAATAGGTACAAAAGAACATATGGACAAAGCGCTACGTATTCGTAAAATATTTGGTGGTGGAATGCGCCAGTCTGGCTTTTTGGCTGCCGCAGCAATTTATGCTTTAGATAATAATGTTGATAGATTGACAGAGGATCATAAGAAGGCAAAAGAAATTGGACTGGCATTAGAATCAAAATCTTTTATAAAAAAAGTAGAGCCTATAGAGACCAATATCGTCATCTTTGAAATAGATGAATCTTTTATGTCCAGTGATCAATTTGTTAATACCCTAAAAGAAAAAGATATTTTAATCATTGGAATGGGTCAGGGAAAATTAAGAATGGTGACCCATTTGGATTATACAAATGACATGCACCAAGAATTATTGAAGCAATTAGCAACTATATAATACCTAGGTCAATACTGTTAGAAATATTCAAAATTCCATTTTCCATACCGGCTTCAGAGGAGTAAAGTCCACTGGAGCCAATTATTTTTCCGGTAGAATTTTTTAATTCTACTAAAAATTTTCCGTCGGTATTTGTTCTGCGTTCAAAGAATTTTCCGTTGGTGTTTTTCAACGCTTTTATATCTTTTATAGTGTTATCTAATTCGTTCTCAGTACTGAACGATACACTTTTTAATAAAACGCTGCCATTGTCAGACTTTAAAATGAATTGGTAAAATCCGTCTTCCTTCTTGTCAATTTTAATCATATCATTAAAGATAATTAATATTTTCTCTGGTTTTTAGTGACTTTTTAAATAATGCTGTGTCTAAACTATTGAGAGGTTAATTCATTAACTTTTGATTAAGAAAAAGCTTACAAAAAGTAAGGCGTTTCTTATTGAAATGTTAAAATATTAACATAAATTGCCAAATATTAACTATTTAAATCCTTATCAAAATGAAAAAAGTATTATTCCTAGCAGTTGCATTTTCAGCTTCTTTTGCAATGGCACAAGATTTGCCGTCAAATCCAGAACCTGGTAAATGTTATGTTCGTTGTACAACTCCAGATGTTTATGTAAACGAGTCAACAACAATTACAACAAATCCGTCTTACAAGATTTTAAAAACGGTTCCTGCTACATTCAAGACAATTACAGAACGTGTATTAGTGAGAGAAGAAGAAAAAGTACTAACAGTAGTTCCTGCTAAGTGGGGAACAGAAACTGTAACGTATGTATCTAAAGGAGGTGGAAATTCTTTACAGGTGATCCCTGCTTCTTTTTCTCCTAGCACACAAACATTAGAAATAAAGCCAGCCTATGCACAATGGGAATTAGGAGTTGCTGCTCCTGATTGTGAGTCAGGTAATCCTGATGATTGTAGATACTGGTGTTACAAAGGGTATCCTGCACAATTTGAGACAGTTTCAACTCAAGTTCTTGCAAATGCGGCTTCTACTACAACTACTCCATTAGGTTCTAAAAATGGATCTTATACTAAATCAGTATTAATTTCTCCTGCACAAGTTGTTGAGAAAATTATTCCTGCAGAATACAGAGAAATTACTAAAACAGTTTTAGATAAAGATGCTTACACAGTTGAAGAATTGATTCCTGCTAAAACTACTACTATCTCTAAAGAGGTATTGAAAGAAAAAGGTGGATTAACTACTTGGAAAGAAGTAGAATGTGCATTAGTTGAGTACCAAGCTTTACCTATTAACTGGGAGTCTGGTAGCGCAACATTAACTTCTGAAGCAAAAAGTATTATTGATAACAGATTATTACCTGTATTAGCTCAAAACCCTGGTGTTAAAGTTGAATTAGCTTCTCATACAGATTCTCAAGGTGGTGCAGCTTCTAACCAAAACCTATCTGAAAGAAGAGCTAAGGCGGTGGCAGATTACTTAATTACTAAAGGTGTTAATTCTAGTCTTTTAGTAGCTAACGGTTACGGTGAGACTAAATTATTAAACAGATGTAGTGATGGTGTTTCTTGTACTGCAAGAGAGCACGCAGCTAACAGAAGAACTCAATTTAGATTAATTAATAACTAGTAAATAGGTTATTTAGTGAAAAAGGGCTTACGTAAAGTAAGCCCTTTTTTTATGCGTAAAACTTACTGCTTTCATATCTAATCAGTTCTATGGGTATCTCACGTAGCTATGTTTAATATTGATGCGACAAGATATAATAGAGGTTGTTGCTAATCTTATAGAGAGATAAACTCTTCTCCTTCTTCTTCCTCTTCTAATTTCTACTAAGCAATTGCTGATCTTGCTTTTTGACCTTAAATGAATTTAGCTTTAAATGGGGTAGAGTGTTACGGGTGCTAATGAAGGTAGTTGTTAAAGAGTATGGGTATTACTGCTGAGGTTATCTAGTTACTGTAGATGTTAGTTATGTAAACAACATGTATTATTTAATATTCATAATACAGAAGTATATAAAAATAAAAAGGGCTTACATGATGTAAGCCCTTTTTATATATTGGTAATTATTTAAAATTATTTGTTCTTTTCTAAGAGTTTAAGATGAGAATCTATAACACCGTTCATGCTATAACCAGATAATTTATCTAATTCATTTCCTTTAGCATCTATTACCTTAAACAATGGGAATACCTTTTTCTTATTCAATTTGGTCAACAATTCTTTGTTGTGAATCATTTGCTTCTCTGATATTAAATCTCTATTTCTAGGAACATCAACATATAGAAGAATGTAATTATTTGATAATTCTTGAAATTCGTTAGTATCGAACAAATCGGTTTTTAACATTTTACAAGGTGGGCACCAGTCGCTACCCGTAAAATAAACCAATACATTTTTCTTTTGCTTTTTAGCTTTTGAAATAGCAGAATCATAATTGGTAAGCCATTTAGAATCATCTACGCTGTTAAAGTCTGCTTGTGCTGAAGCAAAAAGCGGAATCATGAATAATAGAATAATATACTTCATAATTAATATTTAAAAGGTTAACTACAAATAACTTGCCAATCTTACTTAAATAACGAATCCATGCCAGGAATATTGGGCATTCCATCCTTGGCAACTGCTGCTAATTCAGTTTCGTTTACATTGGTTGCATTTTTTATAGCCTTATTTAAAGTTAGTATTAAATAATCTTCTAATTGCTCTTTGTCTTGTAAAAGACTGTCATCTATTGCAATTTTCTTAATTTCTCGGTTCGCAGTTATGGTAACTGATATGGTACCGTCATTAGACTTTTCTTCTAATGTTACAGTGTCTAATCTTTTTTTGGTTTCTTCTACTTTTTTTTGGGTCTCTTTAAGTTTCCCCATCATACCCATCATATCTCCAAACATAATATCATTTTTAGATTTAGGTTGTAAAAGTACTAAAAATAGGAGTATTTCAGTTTTTCATCCTAATAAAACGGGGGTCTATGAATTAGTCTTATTTTTGCCATCTTATTTAATAAAGAAGTTTATATGGCTCTTAAGCATCCGCCAAAGGCGAAAAAAGTTCCCAAAGAATTAGTTAAACATGATGATGTTCGTTTAGATAATTATTATTGGCTGAATGATAAGGAGAATAAAGATGTTATTTCATATTTAGAGGCAGAGAATACGTATTACGATTCTTTAACAAAGCATACCAAAGATTTTCAAGAGTCTCTATTTCAAGAAATGAAGGGTAGAATTAAAGAAGATGATTCTTCGGTGCCGTATAAGCTAAATGGTTATTGGTACAGCACCCGTTACGTAATAGGAGGGGAATACCCTTTGTATTCTAGATTTAAGAAAAATTTAGAAGCTACTGAAGAAATTATATTCAATTGTAATGATATGGCTAAAGGTCATGACTACTTTAGTCTTGGTGGTATAGCTATTAGTCCTGATAATAAATTGGCGGCTTTTGGGGTAGATACGGTATCTAGAAGGCAGTATACACTTCAAATAAAAAATCTTGAAACAGGTCTGATTTTAGATGATAAAATAGAGAATACAACTGGTGGTGGTGTTTGGGCAAATGATAACCAAACGCTGTTTTATACGCGAAAAGACCCTGTTACGTTGCGTTCAGATAAAATTTACAAGCATAAAATAGGCACACCTACGTCTGAAGATGTATTGGTCTTTCACGAAAAAGACGATACGTTTAGCACATTCGTATACCGTACCAAATCTAAAAAATATTTGGTAATAGGCTCATTTAGTACCTTAACTTCTGAATTTCAAATTCTTTCTACGGATAATCCTGATGGGGAGTTTGAAGTATTCTCACCTAGAGAAAGAGGGTTAGAATATACTATTTTTCATTATGAGGATAGCTTTTATATTTTAACGAATAAGGATAAAGCAGAGAATTTTAAGCTGATGCGTACATCTGAAGAGAAAACTACTTCTGAGCATTGGCAAGAATTTATTGCCCACCGTGAAGAGGTGCTCTTGGAGGATATTGATATTTTTAAAGAATACTATGTGCTTTCTGAACGTGAGAACGGACTAAACAAAATTAGAATTATTAAGTGGGACGGTAGCGGTGAGTATTTTTTACCTTTTAAAAGCGAAACATACACAGCTTATGTAGGTAGTAATCCTGATTTTGATACGGAGATTTTAAGATACTCCTACAATTCTATGTCAACGCCTAGTTCTGTTATTGATTTTAATATGCGAACTAAGGCTAAGGAAATCAAGAAAGAACAAGAGGTGCTTGGTGGTCTATTCGATAAAGATAATTATAAAGAAGAGCGTTTATGGGCAACGGCAAGAGACGGTGTGAAAGTACCAATGTCTCTTGTGTACAGAAAAGATACTGTTTTAGATGAAAATACACCCATTTTGCAATATGCATATGGATCGTACGGTTCAACAATTGATCCCTATTTTTCTACCGTTAGGTTGAGTTTGCTGAATCGCGGATTTGTATTTGCCATTGCTCATATTAGAGGAGGAGAATATTTAGGACGTAGATGGTACGAGACTGGGAAGTTGTTGCAAAAGAAAAATACGTTTACCGATTTTATAGATTGTTCTAAATTTTTAATAGCACAAAATATGACAAGTGCCAATCATTTATACGCTATGGGCGGTTCTGCTGGTGGTTTATTAATGGGAGCGATCATAAATATGCAACCAGATATTTATAACGGTGTTATTGCCGCTGTACCTTTTGTAGATGTTGTGACAACTATGTTAGATGATTCTATACCTCTTACAACGGGCGAATATGATGAGTGGGGTAACCCGAACGAAAAGGACTATTACGATTATATGAAATCATATTCTCCTTATGATAATGTTATTGCTCAAGAATACCCGAATATGTTGGTAACAACAGGTTTGCATGATTCTCAAGTTCAGTATTTTGAGCCTGCAAAATGGGTTGCTAAGCTAAGAGAGTTAAAAACTGATAACCATATATTGTTAATGAATACCAACATGGAAGCAGGTCATGGCGGTGCTTCAGGTAGGTTTGAGTCTTTACGTGAGGTAGCTAAGGAATATGCATTTCTTTTAGATTTAGAAGGAAAAATCGCATAGTGGAAAAAATTCAGTAAATTTGCATCAGAAATTTTAACAAATTTCGTTCATATATTAATTAAACATTGATATCCCCCTTATGAAAAATGAGATCAGGGCTTACAACAATATTTTAGAACTAGTAGGTAATACACCATTAGTTAAATTAAATAGAATAGCAGAGAACCTTACAGGTAATTTTTACGCTAAGGTAGAAGCATTCAATCCGGGTCACTCTTCTAAAGATAGAATTGCGATTCATATTATTGAGCAGGCAGAGAAGGCAGGTATTCTTACCGAAGGCAGCACAATAATAGAAACAACTTCAGGTAATACTGGTTTTAGTATTGCAATGGCAAGTATTATTAAAGGGTACGATTGTATACTAGCAGTTAGTTCTAAATCATCTCCAGATAAAATAGATATGCTTCGTTCTATGGGCGCAAAAGTATATGTATGTCCGGCGCACGTTAGTGCAGATGATCCTAGGTCTTACTATGAGGTTGCTAAGAGATTACACAAAGAAACTAAAGGCTCCATATACATTAATCAGTATTTCAATAAGCTGAATATGGAAGCGCATTATAAGTCTACTGGTCCTGAGATTTGGAAGCAAACTGGCGGACAAATAACGCACCTAATTGCGTGTAGTGGTACTGGTGGTACTATTTCTGGTACAGCTCGTTTCTTAAAAGAACAAAACCCGAATATTAAAGTTATCGGTGTAGATGCTTTTGGTTCTGTATTAAAGAAATATCACGAAACGGGTAAATTAGATGCCAATGAAATCTATCCGTATAGAATAGAAGGTTTAGGTAAAAATCTTATTCCTGGGGCAACAGATTTTAGTGCTATAGATGAGTTTATAAAAGTTACTGATGCGGAAAGTGCGCATACAGCTAGAGAAATTTCTAAAACAGAAGGTATTTTTGTTGGGTATACTAGTGGTGCGGTTATGCAGGCTATTAAGCAGCTTAATGAGCTAAATACATTTGACGAAAATAGTAATGTAGTTTGTATTTTTCCAGATCATGGTTCTCGTTATATGAGCAAAATATATAGTGACCAGTGGATGGAAGATCAAGGATTCTTGAATACTGAAACAGTTGAAGAGGCTCAAGAGATTCAATATATTAAGTAAATAATATACAATAGAGTATAAATTAAAAAGTGGGTTTATAGCCCACTTTTTTGCATTATAAATAATTTATGAATTTTTATCAAAATTATTTACTTTTGCAGACAGATCCAAATTAAACAATGAAAGACTTATTTGATAGAATTTTAGCGAATAAAGGCCCTTTAGGTAAATGGGCTTCACAAGCAGAGGGATACTTTGTGTTCCCTAAATTGGAAGGTCCTATTTCTAATAGAATGAAATTTCAGGGGAAAGATGTTATCACCTGGAGTATAAATGACTATTTAGGCTTAGCAAATCTTCCAGAGATAAAGAAGGTTGATGGTGAGGCTGCAGCTGAATATGGTTCTGCGTACCCAATGGGGGCGAGAATGATGAGTGGTCATACTGAGTTTCATGAGCAACTAGAGCAAGAATGTGCTGCTTTTGTGCAAAAAGAAGCTTCTTACTTACTAAATTTTGGTTACCAAGGTTTTATGTCTGTAATTGATGCTCTTGTTACTAAAGACGATATTATAGTTTACGATGTAGATTGTCACGCTTGTATTATTGATGGTGTGCGTTTACATATGGGTAAGCGTTTTACGTTTGTACATAACAATGCAGAAAGTTTAATTAAGAATTTAGAGCGTGCTACTAAAATGGCCGAGCAAACTGGTGGGGGTATTTTAGTTATCTCTGAAGGTGTTTTTGGTATGCGAGGCGAGCAAGGTATTCTTAAAGAGATTGTTGCTCTTAAAGAACAGTTTAATTTCCGTCTTTTAGTTGATGATGCTCACGGTTTTGGTACTTTGGGTGAAACTGGTGCCGGTGCAGGTCAAGAGCAAGGTGTACAAGACGGTATAGACGTTTACTTGGCTACTTTTGCTAAGTCTATGGCTAGTATTGGTGCATTTGTTGCTGCCGATCAAGAAATTATAGATTATTTAAAATACAACCTACGTTCTCAAATGTTCGCTAAATCATTACCAATGGTTTATGTAAAAGGAGCATTGAAACGTTTAGATATGTTACGTACACAACCAGAGCTTAAAGCTAAACTTTGGGAGAATACAAATGCACTACAAAACGGATTAAAAGAAAAAGGTTTCGATATTGGTACAACAACTAGTTGTGTTACTCCAGTTTACCTTAACGGTAGTATTCCTGAGGCAATGGCTTTAGTTAAAGATTTACGTGAAAATCACGGAATCTTTTGTTCTATCGTTGTATACCCAGTAATACCTAAGGGATTAATTCTTTTACGTTTAATACCAACTTCTACACATACATTACAAGATGTAGAGGAGACTTTAACAGCTTTCTCTGCAATACGTGAGCGTTTGCAAAATGGTACTTATAAAAGATTATCAGCAGCAGTAGCTGCGGCAATGGGAGAATAATAGCTCATTACCTTATATTAAAAAAGCCCGAAATCATTTGATTTCGGGCTTTTTATTAAAGTGATTTTCTATACGTTCTCCTTCTCTTATACACTACCGGGTCAAAGTGCTTCCACATTTGCTTAATAGCCAGGTTTTCTTCCAGTTCAGGAGTTCTGTAGCACATGTCAATACCTTTCTCATTGAATGTTTTGTGATATTCATTGAATATAACAGCTGTAACTCCTTTGTTTTGATATTCAGGGTCTATACCTATTAAATAGAAAATAACGTCTTTACTATTCTTTTTTGCCTTTAGTAAATGAAACAGACCAAACGGAAATAACTTTCCTTTTGCCTTTTGCAATGCTTCTGAAAATGATGGCATAACAATCGCAAAGGCAATTAGTTTATCATTTTTATCTTTTACAAACTTTATATATTCAGGATTTATAAAGCTGATATATTTTTTCTTGAAGTATGCTTTCTGTATTTCTGTAATTGGTACAAATGAAGAAAGGTTAGCGTAAGTTGCATTAAAGAGGTCGAACATTTCATCTGCCATAGGCATTACCTCTTTTGTTTTAGTGAAATTAACTTCTTTAAGTCCGTAGCGTTTTTTTACCAAATCATTCAACCTGCTAAATAAAGCAGGATCGGCGTTTTTTGCAGGGAACTTATTTTCCATGTATTCCTTTTCCTTTACAAAGCCTAAATTTTCGTAGTGGCTTTGATAGTAAGAATGGTTGTACCAAGTGATCATTGTACCAATATGGTCGAAACCTTCTACTAGAACCCCAACCTTATCTAGATTTGAGAATCCAACAGGGCCTTCCATGTATTCAAGGCTGTGTTCTTTGCCTATTTCGGCGACTTTGTCTAAAAGTGCTTTTGAAACTTCTGGGTCATCTATAAAGTCGAACCACCCAAAACGCATTTTTTTTACGTTTTGTTGATTGATTTCTAGGTGATTGATAACTGCAGCTACACGACCTACAATTTTATCTCCGTCCTTCGCAAGAAAGAACCATGCTTCGGCATCTTTAAATACCGGATTTTTATCTTTATCAAAGCTTTCTAGCTCATCATTGATAATGGGTGGCACCCAATACTTATTGTTTTTATATAGCGAAAACGGAAAGGTTACAAAGCGTTTTAAGTCTTGCTTTGTTTTAGCTTCATGTAGTGTTATCATTGAACTTCTTTAGAAGTGCCAATATTAGTGATATTAATCAACAAATTAAAGTGGTTGAGAATGAAAAATGGGGCGGAGTAGTGGTTCGTTAAAAGTCTATCTCGCTACTCTCTTTCTTTTTCTTCTTTTCTGCTTTCTTTAATTTTTTAAGTTGCTTTTTAGAAGGTCCAAGGTCAATATCTTCAGCGCCGCTTCCTTTGTCTTTATCTTCCTTCTTTTTCTTTTTCATTGCCTTCTTATCAATAGCTCCACCATTTTGGTCAGCCTCTTGATCTTCAATTGCTTTTAGGCTGTCTTTATGAAAATCCATTCTATATGAGCCTCCTATTCCAAAGAAAATACGAGTTGGCGTATTTTTTAAACTAGCACCCATGTTAAAGTCTAACTGAAGGTTTTCTTTAAGTAAATGTGCAATACCACCACGAATCAATAAATCGGAATAACGATCGCTATCTATACCTTGGTGCTCAACAAAAACACTCCATTTAGGATTTCTAAAAGCGTGCGATAATGAAATTGTGTAACTTAATTCTGGGTCATCTGTAGTAATACGGTCATACGCTGTATTGGTAATCAATACAAACCTTGGTGTTAATCTACTTTGAGTAGCAATCATACCTCGGTAAGATATTGTTGGCTCGCCTATGTAAAACGGATTGTCACCTAGTACAAAGTTTGCGCCACCATAAAGTGATACAGCAGGTAAAAGATTTTTCAATTGAAATTTGTTATTCGCTCTCCAGCTATACAGATTTGGTTTATTTGCTTCCGGATTTTTGAATGGATCATAAACAAGAAACTTTAATCCTAATCTATTTCTAGAAAAATCTCTACGCTTTGCAACTAATTCAAAATTCAGATAAGTAAGGTTCTGGTCTTGAAAAGTACCTTCGTAATTCAATTCTAGTTTTTCAAATAGTAAGCCGTATCGCAAAGAAATATCGGTTCCCCAAATATTAGATTCCGTATTTAATAGTGTATGATCTTTCTGCTCGTAAAACAAGCCCATTTCTGCTTGCACCACGTTTTTACCAACAGCGTAGGCACTTACAGAAACTCCAGGTCTGTTAGAGTTAATAACATCTGTGTACTGAGAAATAGCTACAAATGGTAGTAGAAAAATGAAGCTTAATACGTATTGATATGATTTAGAGTAGGCAAAAAGACTATTCATGAACACGATTTTATAATTATTTTAATAGTATGATTCTTTATATACAACGTGATAATTGTATTTTTGATATATCTTAAGTAAGAATAAATGGCTTTTTTAAAAACTATATTAATTATTCTTTTGGTGTATTACTTGCTAAAATTTTTGGCAAAGTTATTTGCACCGAAAATATTGAACTACGCCGCCAAGAAAACCGAATCTCATTTCAGAGAAGCTTTTGATAATCAACGTCCTTTTAATCAAGAGGAGGAAGAGAGTGTAATTATCAATAAAAAACCATCTAGAAAAAAGAACGATTCTGAAAAAGTAGGTGAATACATTGATTTTGAAGAGCTAGACTAGTTATCTTTGTCAAAACACTACTTATTTAGCAAATGAAGCAAGGCTTAAAATTCTTTTTCATCCATTTTTTTGTTGTCGTATTTTTTATCATTGCTGCACTAGCATATTTCAGCCCGGTTCTACAGGGTAAAGTAATGTACCAGCATGATATTGCCCAATATACGGGTATGGCAAAGGAACAGAACGATTTCAGAAAATCTAATGATCAAGAACCGTATTGGACAAATAGTGCATTTGGTGGTATGCCAACATATCAACTAGGGGCAAATTATCCGCACAATTATATTAAAAAACTAGACCGTTTAATTCGGTTTTTACCAAGACCTGCAGATTACTTATTTCTGTATTTTATAGGTTTTTATATTCTTCTTTGTTGTCTAAAAGTAGATTATAGATTAGCTGTTGTAGGAGCTTTGGCCTTTGGTTTTTCTACATATCTCATTATTATTTTAGGTGCCGGGCATAATGCAAAGGCGCATGCTGTCGCATATTTACCGGTGCTATTAGCAGGTATAGTACTCGTTTTTAGAAAAAAATATCTCTGGGGCTTTGTTTTGACAGCGCTGGCAATGGCTCTTGAAATTACTGCCAACCACTATCAAATGACATATTATTTTATGTTATTGGTGCTCATTTTGGGCGTAGTTTATTTGGTGTATGCGATTAGAGATAAGCAGTTAAAACACTTCTTTGCATCTGTTGGTATTTTATTATTAGCTGTTACTTTAGGTATTGCGGCTAATGCTACAGGGCTAATGGCTACTAAAGAGTATGCCGATTGGAGTACACGGGGTAAAAGTGAATTGACCATAAACCCAGATGGATCGCCAAAAGAAGATACTGGTGGATTGAGCAAAGCTTATATAACTAATTGGAGTTACGGTATTACAGAATCATTGAACTTATTTGTGCCAAGACTTTTTGGTGGCGCAAGTCAAGAGAATTTGGGTGAGAATTCTAAATCTTATAATTATTTAATTGATAAGGGCTTGGCTAGAACAAGTGCTTTAGACTTTGTTAGCGGTTTACCATTATATTGGGGTGAACAACCTGGTACATCGGGTCCGGCATATTTAGGTGCGGTTATTTTCTTTCTGTTTATTTTAGGATTATTCTTAGTTAAGGGCAAACATAAATGGTGGCTACTTTTCGGTTCACTTATGTCTTTAGTATTATCATGGGGTAAAAACTTTAGTTCGTTGACCGATTTCATGATAGACTATTTTCCTTTATACGATAAATTTAGGGCAGTATCATCTATACAAATTGTATTGGAACTTTGTGTGCCCGTGTTGGCAATTTTAGCTTTAAAGAAATTATTTAAGGATAAAGTTCCACAAGCGGATAAAATGAAATCTTTAACTATTGCTGCAGCAATAGTTTTGGGATTAGGTGTTGTTTTATTCATATTTAAAGGTGCTTTCCACTTTGTAGGCGTTAATGATGATAATCTAAGAATGACCGGTCTAGAAGAGTTGCCAGAAATGCTTCGTTTAGATCGTAAGAGTGTTTATACTAGCGATTTATTACGCTCATTAGGTTTTGCATTAGGTACGGCGTTATTGATTTGGTTGTATTTAAAAGAGAAATTGAAAATGAATCTCTTGATAATTGCAATTGGTTTGTTGGTTGTGGTTGATTTAGTAGGTGTGGATTTACGATATGTAAACAAGGATAATTTTGTGTCTAAACGTAAAATGTTAGAGCCTTTTAAAGAAACTACGGCAGATAAAATAATTGCTAAAGATGACGGAGTATTTCGTGTTTTTGATCAAACCGACGGATTCGATTCAGCTAAAACAGCATATTTTCACCAAAGTATAACGGGCTACCACGCTGCCAAACCTGCTGGTATTCAGGACTTGTTCAATTTTCATGTGTACAATGGTAACTTGTCGGTTTTAAATATGATGAACATTAAATATGTTATCAGACAAGATCAAGAGGGTAATGCTTTTCCTATTGAAAACCCCAATGCAAATGGTAATGCTTGGTTTATTTCTCAATTACAACCGGTTGCAAATGCCAATGAAGAAATAATGGCATTAGATAGTTTAGATACTAAGAATGTGGCGGTTGTTAATTCTTCTAAGTTTTCTGACATTTATCCATTGACTTATCAAGTAGATTCTACGGCTTCAATTACTTTACTTGATTATGAGCCTAATCATTTAACATACACATCTAAAAATAGCAATGAAGGTGTTGCTGTATTTTCCGAGATGTATTATGAGAATGGATGGAATGCTTATATCGACGGAAAAGAAAGTGATTACTTCAAAGTTGATTACGTACTAAGAGCCCTTAAGATTCCTTCAGGCGAACATAAGGTAGAATTTAAATTTGAACCAGAAGTAGTTGTAACAGGAAGTAAAATTACCTTAGCGAGTACTATTTTATTAGGATTGGTTATTGTTGGCGGATTTGGTTTCTCTTTTTGGAGGTCTAAAAAAGAAGAGGAAGCATAATGAGAAAGGTGCTGGTCATTACTTATTATTGGCCACCTGCTGGCGGACCGGGAGTTCAACGTTGGCTAAAGTTTGTAAAATACTTTAGAGACTTTGGTATTGAGCCGGTACTATATATTCCTGAGAATCCTCATTATCCACTTTTAGATGAATCTTTTTTACAGGATATTCCTAATGATTTAAAAATCTATAAGCATAGTATAAAAGAGCCATATCGTATTGCTGCTATATTTTCTAGTAAGAAAACAAAGCGTATTAGTTCTGGAATTATTCAAACTAAAAATCAATCTTTTTTAGAGAAAGCTCTTTTGTGGATTAGGGGTAATCTCTTTATACCTGATGCAAGAAAATTTTGGGTGAAACCATCCGTTAATTTTTTAAAAGATGTTTTAGAAAAGGAGGGGATAGATACCATAATTACTACAGGTCCTCCGCATAGTGTACATTTAATAGGATACTATTTAAAGCAAGCAAAATCATTAAAGTGGATTGCCGATTTTCGTGATCCATGGACAACAATAGGGTATCATAAAAAACTAAAATTGACATCATATGCAGAAAAGAAGCATAAGCAGCTAGAGTCTGATGTTCTAAACACCGCTGATAAAATTATAGTTACTAGTACTACTACAAAACATGAATTTCAGCAGCTTACGAATAAACCAATTAAGGTCATTACAAATGGATTTGACGGTGATATGGCAGTAAGTGATAAACTAGATTCTAAATTTACCCTTGCGCACATAGGATCCTTGTTAAGTGGTAGAAATCCTAAGAACCTTTGGAAGGTGTTGTCAGATTTAGTGAATGAAAATATTGATTTCAGGAATGCTTTGCAATTACGCTTTATAGGTGTAGTCAGTGAAGAAATACTTGCATCACTCGCTGATTTTGATTTGCAAGATTTTATTGAAATTGTAGGTTATGTTTCCCATCAAGAGGCGCTATCATACCAAAAGTCTTCACAAGTTTTATTATTAGTGGAAATAGACTCTCAAGACACCATTGGTATCATACCTGGTAAACTATTTGAATACATGGCGGCTAAGCGTCCTATTTTAGGTGTGGGACCTGTAAACTGGGAGGTTGCTGATATCATCAATAAAACGGAAACAGGTAGAATATTTGACTATGCTGATGATATTGCGTTGAAAAATGTACTTTTAAGTTGGTTTCAAGATTATCAGAAAGGAGAATTACTAATTAGTTCTGGTAGTATTGAGCAATACAGTAGAAGGGAACTCACCCGAATATTGGTCGAATATATTTAATGGGTATCGTACTAAAACAATCGTTGAATAATACAATTGTAACCTATTTTGGTTTTGCAATTGGGGCAGCGAATACATTGTTTTTATATACGAATTTTATGCAACCAAGTAATTACGGATTAATACAGGTAATTTTATCTGTATCTGCTGTGCTAACGCCCATATTGGCATTTGGTGTACCTAATAGCTTAGTTAAATTCTACTCTAGTTTTAAAAGCGAAAAAAGTCAAGACTCTTTTTTGACCTTGATGTTGTTACTGCCCTTAGTATTAATTATACCAGTTGCTTTAATAAGTTATTTAGCTAATGATGCTATAGGTAATTTACTTTCAAGACAGAACGATATTGTACGAGATTATGTTTGGCATATCTTTTTAGTGGGTATGGCAATGGCGTATTTTGAAGTGTTTTATGCTTGGGCGAGAATTAGAATGAAATCTATGTTCGGTAATTTTATGAAAGAGATTTTTTGTAGGATTGGTCAAACCATTCTGTTGCTCCTTTTATATTTTAAAATTATTGATATTGAGTTTTTTATTAACGCCTTAGTTGGTTTTTACCTAGTACGGACCGTAATTATGAAACTGTATGCGTATTCTTTACGTAAGCCAAAATTAAACTTCACCCCATTACAAAATAGGAAATCTATTGTAAAATATAGTGCTTTAATTATACTAGGTGGTTCTACTGCAATTGTTCTTATGGAGGTTGATAAGGTTATGCTGAATAACTTTCTAGAATTGGAGAATGTTGCTTTTTATGCCGTTGCAGGTTTTATAGCATCGACCATTGCGGTGCCTTCAAAATCTATGCATCAAATAACGTATCCATTAACAGCTACTTATTTGAATAACAAGGATACCTCTGCACTTTCGCAATTATATCAAAAAAGTTCATTAACCTTATTCATAGTCTCTGGTCTTCTTTTCTTGCTGATATTATTAAATTTAAATGAATTGTATGAGCTGCTACCAGATAAGTATGCTGGCGGATTCATGATTGTCTTTTGGGTAGGTTTAGTAAAAGTATATGATGCGCTTTTAGGTAATAATAATGCTATATTATTTAATTCAGATTACTACCGTTCTATTTTATTTTTTGGAGTGTTACTGGCAGTATTGGCTATAGTATTCAATCTTTGGTTAATTCCAAAATATGGTATTGACGGTGCTGCTATTGCTAGTTTTAGTGCTTTCTTTATTTACAATACGCTAAAATTAGGGTATGTAAAATCAAAATTTAAAATGCTACCTTTTACCAATGAAACTTTAAAGGTGCTAGCCTTATTAATAGTGGTTGGTGCTATTTTTTCAACCTTTTCATTTTCTTTTCACCCTATAATAAACATCGTTTTAAAAAGTATCCTAATGGTTATTTTTTATGTTGGTGTTCTTTATCGTTTCAAGATATCTGAAGATGTGTACGGATTTTTAAATAGGTTTTTAGGTCGTTAATTACATTGGACTTGCCCTTTGTTTATTTGGTTTCTGAATGCCATATTGCTGCTTGTAAATTTTCACGATTACCAAGAAAAGGTTTATAATTAAAGGACCAAAAATCAATCCAACAAATCCGAATAACGGAATACCGATTAGTACTCCTATCAAGGTTACCAAAGGGTGGGTGCTATCTAATTTTTTAAGTACAAATAGTCGAATGAGATTATCGGTCATACCCACTACTAAAATTCCGTAAAGTAGAATTCCCCAAGCTTGAAAATCATCTCCACTTGCCAGAGTTAAAACAAATACGGGGAAAATACCTATGAATGTTCCTATAAAGGGAATCATAGATCCTATAGTGACGATTACAAACCAAAAAAGTGGATTGTCTACTCCGAATATATAAAAACCAATAAGTGCTATAATTCCTTGAGCTATTGCAACTAAGGGTATCGCTATCGCATTAGATCGAACTACATTATCTATTTCTTTACCTAGCGCAACCAGATTTTTATTGCTTAATGGAATATATTCTAATAAAGATTCTTTTAGTTGTTTAGGACTCTTTAGCATGTAATACAGTAGAAATAGTAGTATACCAAATGAAATGAAAATATTAAAAGTGCCACTTGCAAAACCCGAAATGTTATCTGTTAACCAACTTGAAGCTTGTTCTGGGTCAATTGCTGAAGAAACATCATACTGTACATATTTTTCTACTTGTGATAGTTGACTTTTAAAGGCTTTGGTAACTTGTTCAGATTTATCTGCAAAATCTCCCAGTTGTGAACTTAACATGAAACCAGCGCCGGTCAATGGAATGAAAATACCAATGAAAGCTGCGAAAATTAGCAACATGGCTGCCCAGGATCTTTTTAATCCTTTATTAATTAGTTTCAACATCCACTTTCTTAAAACTACATATAATGTGAGTGCACCAAGTACGCCAGAGATATAAGGTAGCATGTATTTTATAATCAATCCGCCTAGAAAAATAATTAGGGCTAATATGATTAACTGTCTAAGAATTTTATGGTTTATCTTTTTCATTATGGTGGTTTCTGTAGCAGTTAAGAATCTGTTGAAATTTAGGTTTATATGCTAAAGAACATTAACTCACTTCAATTTTTTACTAGTCCAAAAGTTTGTCTAGTAGAAATCACCTAAAACCTAATTAACTTTGAGGAATACTATGCAAGTAAAAGAAACACATATTGTAAATAAAAATGTAACTCCTAAAAGGTTGCAAGAATATGGGGTAGGGGTGTTTCAACGTATTTCAACAAAATCTGCTTTAAAGAAAGCGATTAAGAAAAAAATGATTTTAGTTGATGGATTAATTGCTTCTACAGCAACGTTTATTGTAGGAGGGGAAACTATTGTATACCAACATCTGCGAGAGAACGAAAATAATACTCGGCTTATTTTAAAACTAGATGTTGTTTATGAAGATGAATACCTAGCGGTTATCAATAAACCTGCAGGAATTCTAGTAAGCGGTAACGGATTTAAAACCGTAGCTAATGCACTAGCCCAAAATTTACAAAAGAGTTCTGCTACAGATGCTGTTAGTCCACAACCTGTTCATCGTTTAGATTATGCTACAACGGGTTTGTTGTTAGTAGGTAAAACAAGTAGGGTTATTACCAGTCTCAATCAATTATTTGAAAACAAGAAAATTGAAAAGGATTATTTTGCGGTAACTATTGGCGGTATGGATACCGTGGGAAGTATAAATAGTGATATAGATGACAAACCTGCTAAGTCTTCTTTTAAAGTTTTAGAATCAATTGTTTCAGATCGCTTTGCATATCTAAACTTGGTAAGGCTGAGTCCGCATACAGGTAGAAGACATCAATTGAGAAAGCATTTGTTATCTATAGGGAATCCTATTTTAGGAGATGCCACTTATTATTTAACCGGACTTCAATTAAAAGGTAAAGGACTGTATTTGCATGCGAAGTCACTTAGGTTTCAACATCCTGTTACTAGTGAAAAAATGTTTATTGAATCTAAATTGCCTAAAAAATTCGCTAAACTTTTTCCTGATCAATTAAATCTATAGGAATAGAAAAAGCGCCGTAATGAATTAAATCACTACGGCGCTTTACAACTAACCAACCTAAAAACTTATTTTAATTTCTTCTGCTACTTCTAGTCGCTGAACTTGATCTTGAACTTGAGCTTCTAGCAGGAGCTTTACTAACTGATCTTGAACTAGAACTTCTACTTACAGTACTTCTAGACGGACTACTAGTCGTTTTTCTAGATACAGTACTACGCTGAGTTCTTGTATTTGTTGCAGTTCTAGTATTTGCACTTCTGCTTACAGGTTTTTTATAAGTAGTAGTACTTCTTTTTACAGTTGTACTTCTTGGTGTACGAGAAACTTCTCTTTTGGTAACCGTTCTATTTGGTGTGTTACGCACTGCAGAACTATTACTTCTTTTTACCGTACCATTATTAGATGAACTTCTTGTTGCAGTTCTGCTTTGAGTAGTTCTACCACTATTTGTATTGTTACGTCTAACAGTTGTTGATCTGTTTACAGTTGAGCTTCTATTTGCTCTTGCTGTATTATTAGATGCCAATGTTCTGTTCGTTCTTAAACCATTATCTCTTTTAGCAACAGTTCTATTACTTCTATAGTTATTGTTTCTTACCGCAACACGCTTATCATTTCTATAAACGGTAGATCTGTTATTTCTAACTTTATTGTATCTATACTGATTACCAACATTTACATAGGCTTTTCTATAGTTGTTTCTGTAAGGACTATAGTAAGAATATCTAACAGGAGTATAATATCTTCTGTAAGGGCTATTGTATACAAAGCTAAAACCAACTGCAGGTCTTACGAACCATCTATGAAATGGACGGTAAACATAACTTCTGTTATATATATTGATGTAACCTGTGTGGTAATCATAGAAACCACGGTTGTTATAATAAACATTCATGTTACCTACACTACGAACTCTGTTATTTGAGTAATTGATATTTACATCACCAATTTCGCTTACACGACCATAGTAATCATAAAAGATAGGTACATTCTCTACCTGAATTACTGCACCATAATCATCATACTGAGCAAATGGACTGTAATCGTAACCAGAGTTAAATGTTATTCCGTTTTTTCTTCCCGAAACTTGGTTTTCGATATAAAAATCGAATTCACCATCTGGATAAACAGAAAATGTTATTCCGTTTTCTATAAAAATAAATGAGTTGTCGTATCTATAAGTATTGCTGTTTGCAACCTTATCTTCATTAATACCTGTAGCGAATACACCTGTGGTGCTAAAAATAACCGCTGTTAATAGTAGTACTAAGTTTTTCATAATATAAGGTTTAGATCTGCCCCTTAGGCAGTTGTTCTAAATGTAATTATTTACATTCTCTTAGTGTATTACAAACAGCGTGCCAAAAAATGAAAACCTTGATTGAACTATTGATAATCAAGGGTTTATGTATAAATTTTTTATTGTGCTTATTAAAATGTTTTAATTTAATTTCTCTTTTAGGTAGCTAGCGGTATACGATTTTTTACTTTTCGCGACCTCTTCTGGTGTGCCCTCGGCTAATAGCTGACCGCCATTTTCTCCACCACCTGGTCCGAGGTCAATAATGTAATCGGCACATTTTATTAATTCTATATTATGCTCGATGACTACAATTGAATGTCCTTTTTTAATAAGGGCATTAAATGATTTCAATAATTTCTGAATATCATGAAAGTGTAGTCCTGTGGTTGGCTCGTCAAAAATGAACAGTGCTTTATCTTTTGTGCTACCTTTTATTAAGAAGGATGCCAATTTAATACGTTGCGCTTCACCACCTGATAGGGTAGAAGAAGACTGACCTAAGGTTACATAGCCCAAACCTACATCTTGTAAAGGTTTTAGTTTGGTAACAATTTTGGTCTGTTCTCCAGTTTCAAAAAACTGAATAGCATCGTTGATGGTCATATTTAGGACATCATCTATATTGGCATTATTGAAAGTAACTTCTAATACTTCTTTCTTAAATCTTTTACCACCGCAAGTTTCACACTCTAAGTGTACGTCGGCCATAAATTGCATTTCTACAGTAATTTCGCCTTCGCCTTTACATTTCTCACAACGACCACCATCTACATTAAAAGAAAAATGTTTTGGTTGATAGTTTCTAATTTTGCTTAGTTTTTGCCCAGCATATAAACTTCTAATATCATCATATGCCTTAATATAAGTAACAGGATTAGAACGTGAAGATCTACCTATTGGGTTTTGATCAACAAATTCTACATGCTTAATATGTTCAAAGTTACCTTCTACAGATGTATACTGACCAGCCTTTTCACCATAGCCTCCTGTTTCTTTTAATATAATAGGATACAGCAGTTTTTTTACCAAGGTACTTTTACCACTACCAGATACTCCTGTAACTACAGTAAGCATATCTAGTGGAAAAGTGACATTGATATTTTTAAGGTTATGTTCACGTACACCTTTAATGGTAATACTGTTTTTAGAAGTTCTACGTTCTTTTGGAACTTTAATCTCCATCTTACCATTTAAATACTGTGCGGTAAGAGATTTAGATTTTAGAATTTCTTTCAATGTTCCTTGCGCCACAACTTCACCACCATGTGTACCAGCTTCCGGACCTATATCGATGACCATATCTGCGGCTTTCATGATATCTTCATCATGCTCAACTACAATTACGGTGTTGCCTAAGTTTCGTAACGATATTAAAACTTCTATTAGGTTTTCTGTATCTCTTGGGTGTAAACCAATACTAGGTTCATCTAATATGTACATAGAACCCACCAAGCTACTACCTAATGAAGTTGCTAAATTTATTCGCTGACTTTCCCCACCAGATAATGTGTTCGATTTTCTATTAATGGTCAAGTAGTTTAATCCTACTTTATTTAAAAACCCTAATCTGGTATTTATTTCAACTAAAAGTCTTTTCGCAATTGTAGCATCATTTTCATTTAATTTAAGCTCATTAAAGAAAACAATCAATTTTTCTATAGATAAACCTACTAATGAAGAAATAGATGCTCCACCAACTTTTACGTAATTAGTTTCTTGGCGTAGACGTTTTCCATTACAAATATTACATTTTGTTTTGCCTCTATATCTAGAGAGCATCACCCTGTTCTGAATTTTATAGCTTTTCTCTTCTAACATTCCGAAGAACTTATGAAGACCTATAAAATGTGCATTGCCATCCCAAATTAATTGTCGTTGCTCTTCAGAAAGTTCAAACCAAGGTTTATGAATAGGAAAATCATACTTGTAAGCAGAGTTTACTAATTGATCACGATAAAAACTCATGCTTTCACCTCTCCACGGGAATATGGCATTTTCAAAAACAGATAACGCAGTATTAGGTACTACCAAATCTTCATCTATACCTATAACATCACCATAGCCTTCACATTTAGGACACGCACCATAAGGATTGTTAAAACTAAATAAGTGAACATTTGGCTCAAGAAAAGTCATGCCATCCAACTCAAATTTATTACTGAAAGGTGTTTGTTTACCATCTGCCAATTCTTCAATAATGCATTCACCCTTTCCTTCAAAAAATGCAGTATCTACAGCATTTGCTAAACGATTATAAAAATCTTCGTCGTCTTTGGTAATAATTCTATCGATTACCAAGTAGAACTTTTTGCCGATATCTTCAGGTGCTTGATCAATACGAAGAACCTTATCATTATACTTTATACGTGCATAACCTTGTTTAGAAAATAATTCTAAAGATTTTAAAGCATCTCTGTCTTCACGAATAACTATTGGTGCTAATAATAATAGTTTGGTTCCCTCATCATATGTTTTTACATGATTTACAACATCTGTAACGGTATGCTTTTTTACTTCTTTACCTGAAATAGGAGAGAAGGTCTTGCCAATACGTGCATATAATAGCTTTATGTAATCATAAATCTCAGTAGTTGTACCTACCGTAGATCTTGGGTTGGTAGAGTTTACTTTTTGCTCAATAGCAATTGCAGGGGCTATACCTTTTATGTAATCGACCTTGGGTTTGTCTAACTTGCCCAAAAACTGTCTTGCGTATGAAGAAAGACTTTCTACATATCTTCTTTGACCTTCGGCATAAAGAGTGTCAAAAGCTAAACTAGATTTACCAGAACCAGATAAACCTGTAATTACGACAAGTTTGTTTCTAGGGATAACGACATCAATATTTTTAAGGTTATGCAGTTTTGCACCTTTAATTATGATGTTTTCTTTCGGATTTACTTCGGTGAGTGTAGGCATACAAATATCTAAGGCTACAAAGATACGCTTTGACTTATTTCTGAACTAAAAAATGCAGTTTATCTAAAAATAGTAGAAGAAATTTTCACATTATTATAAGACTATTTATTTTTTTATATCTTTGGGATCTCATAAAAATTCAATTAGCCTATAACGCAACATTACTTTTAAAAGTTAGAATTTAACCATTAGACCCTTATTCATTAGAATCTGGGGCTGCTTTTTAACCCTACAAGTAACGTTATGGTAGTACAAATTGAAGATTCCCAATTAGTAAAAAAATACATTCAAGGAGACGAAAGAGCTATTGAAGCTCTAATTAATCGTCATAATTCTCGTCTTACAGGTTTTATCTATTCTAAAGTAGGTGACCGCGAACTAACCGAAGATATTTTTCAAGATACATTTATGAAAGTTATACGTACCTTAAAAAGAGGTGCATATAATGAAGAAGGTAAATTTTTACCTTGGGTAATGCGTATTGCGCATAACTTGGTTATTGATCATTTTAGAAAGCATAATAGAATGCCAATGTATAATAGCAAAGAGAGCTATAATATATTTTCGCTATTAGGTGATGATAAGTTGAATGCAGAAAAGCAATTGATCAAAGAGCAAATAGATTCTGATTTACTTCGTATGATCAAAGAGTTGCCAGAAGATCAGCAAGAAGTTTTAGAGATGCGTATATATAAGGATATGAGCTTTAAAGAAATTTCTGATAATACAGGTGTTAGTATTAATACAGCATTAGGTAGAATGCGCTACGCATTAATTAACCTTAGAAAGCTGGTAGAGGCCAATAATATAGTTTTAACGAATTAATAGGTCGCAGGTCGAGTGGATCTACTATCTTCATACATCTGTCGTTCTTTAGATGAACCTAAACAACACCTAGCATGGAAAAGATATACACGAAAGACCAGAATAAAACTAAATTAGTAAAAGCTAAGCCTGAAACAATTCAGTTTTTGCTTTCTTATTCTAAGTCTTTAAATATTACTGAAGTAGACGGATTGCAGTTTGAGAGTAATTTGAACTAGAATAATCCTACAAATATATATAAACCCTTTAGGCATTGCCTAAGGGGTTTTTTGATTTTAAATGGGTTTAGTACTGCTATTTACTGCTTGTAGCCAACTTATTACTCGTAGGAGAACTAGGTTTTCTATACTACCTTATATATAGGTATAGTAATGTAGGGCTAATAATAGAGGGCTTTTAGGTCATTTTTACCTATCCTACATTTCCCTGTCGAACTATCTGAAATTGTATTTATTGTGTAGAAATATACTTTTTCGATGTTTCACATCATAAATACGTGTTTTGACAACATACTTTTTCCTACAGCGACCCTTTTCTCTAGTTTTATATCAGAAATAAGAAACAAACCAATTAACTAAAAGATTTCCCACGCTTAACCAATTAAAGAAAGTAACTCGTATGAAACTACAAATTGAAGACTCAGAATTAGTTAAAGATTATATCAGCGGTAACGAAGGTGCCCTTGAAATTTTAATTAACAGACACAATCAGCGTATTACTAGTTTTATCTATTCTAAGGTTTTAGATAGGGATATTACAGAAGATATTTTTCAAGATACTTTTATTAAAGTGATCAAAACTTTAAAAAGAGGTAAGTATAGTGAAGAAGGTAAATTTTTACCTTGGGTAATGAGAATTTCACATAACTTGATCATTGACCACTTTAGAAGAAACAAAAGAATGCCAATGTTTGAAGGCAGCGATGACTTTAATATTTTCTCTGTAATTGGAGATGATAAGTTAAATGCCGAAAAACAACTAATTAAAAATCAAATAGATACTGATCTTAGACAATTGGTAGAAGAATTGCCAGATGATCAAAAAGAGGTTTTGTTAATGCGTATCTATAAGGATATGAGCTTTAAAGAAATCTCAGAAAATACAGGTGTAAGTATAAATACAGCTTTAGGTAGAATGCGTTATGCTCTTATTAACCTTAGAAAAATCATTGAAAAAAACAATATAGTTCTTACGAATTAATAGAGGGTAAAAATTAAATAAACAATATTTCCAAATTTGCTGCGTTATTTTATTGTAACAACGTAGGAAGTATGGAAAAAATTTACTCAGATTACCAAGAACAGACAGGATTTAATAAAGTATGTCCTAAAACAATCAATTTCTTGTTGAGCTATTCACAAGCGCTCTTTGAATTTGAATACGAAGATTTAGAATTCGAAACATTTTTGAATTAATAAAAAAGCCCGCAATTAGCGGGCTTTTTTATTTTTATAGTAGTCATTTAGTACTGTTTTTCTGCCAATTGTCTTTGTAATTATATCTTTCTCCATATCCCAGCCTCTTGCTGGTGAATATTCACGACCGTACCATATTATTTGTAAATGAAGATCGTTCCAAATTTCTTTAGGAAATAATCGTTTTGCATCTTTTTCTGTCTGTACCACATTTTTTCCGTTGGTAAAACCCCAACGATATAGCAATCTATGAATATGCGTATCTACAGGAAATGCAGGTATACCGAAGGCTTGCGATACTACAACACTTGCCGTTTTATGGCCTACAGCTGGTAATTCTTCTAAATATTCAAGTTCTTTTGGAACCTGACCATTATGTTTATCAATTAATATATGTGATAAACCATGAATACCTTTTGCTTTCATTGGCGATAAACCAACAGGCTTTATAATTTCACGTATTTCTTCTACGCTTAATTTAATCATATCGTACGGGTTATCAGCTTTAGCAAATAGGAGGGGAGTAATTTTATTTACTCTCACATCAGTACTTTGTGCTGACATTAAAACTGCAATTAATAAAGTGTAGGGGTCTTTATGATCTAAAGGCACAGGAATTTCTGGATAAAGCTCTTGAAGAGTAGAAATTGTAAATGCGATTTTTTCGGCTTTCGTCATTAATTGTTTAATTTTGATTGAAAATATTTAAACACAAATTTATAAAACTTCGTTTATGAATACGTTAAAAGTTGGTGATAAAGTTCCTTCATTTTCTGCTAAAGATCAAGATGGTAATACTATTAAATTAGAAGATTATTCAGGTAAAAAACTTGTTGTTTTTTTCTATCCAAAAGCAAGTACACCTGGTTGCACGGCTGAAGCGTGTAATTTAAGGGATAATTATAAAGAATTACAATCTGAGGGCTATGAACTTTTAGGAGTTAGTGCAGATTCTGAAAAGAGACAGGCAAAATTTAAAGAGAAATATGAATTTCCATTTCCACTATTGGCAGATGAAGACCATACCGTTATCAATGCTTTTGGCGTATGGGGATTAAAGAAATTTATGGGACGCGAATATGATGGTATTCATAGAAAAACCTTTGTTGTAGATGGTGATGGTATTGTAACTAAAGTTATTGATAAGGTGAAGACTAAAGATCACGCAGCGCAGTTATTAAATTGATATCTAGTGTTTTACAAAATAAAAACGCCCATTTAAAATGGGCGTTTTTTGTTGCTGCTTTTTTAAAATCCAAATACCTATTCGGTTTCTTGATTATCTGCTTTTCTAGTAAACAATTGCCTTTCTTTAATGATTTCAGCAATTCCTTCTGGTAGCATTTTTTCCCAACCTTCGTCATTGTTCATTAATTTCTTAAGAACATCTCTAGAGAAAATATGCATTACTTCTGGTTCGTAATCTATGATGTCCATAACTTTGCCGTTATATTTAAAGAACTTGTATAATTCTTTCATACGTGGGTGAACCTTAACATTATTACTTGTCATTATCTGACCAGTATCTGGATTCTTCATTGGGTATAGATATACTTGTAAATCTTTAAAGAATAATTTACCAAATGCTTCTAGTATACCACCACTTAAATGACGGTAATATTTTTCATCGAATATGTCTACCAGGTTATTTACGCCCATGGTCAGACCAATTCTGTTTTTGGTATAATTATTAAAGTACTCTACTAATTTATAATATTCTTGAAATTTAGAAATCATTACTGAATGACCAAGAGAACATAGCAATTCTGCCCTATCCATAAAATCTTGTTCGTCAATTTCGCCAGAAGCTTTTAAGTTAGATAGCGTTATCTCAAAAATAACGATGGTGTTGTTTTGGTCAACACCTTTATCACGAATGAAAATGTCATAAGACTTTTCAAACATATCTAAATTCACTTTGGTTACAGGTCTAAAACTACCACGTAAAGCTAAAATATTCTTTTTGTAAAGTACGGCTGCAGGCAATAGGTTATTACCATCAGGACCGAACATTACGGCATCTGTCATGTCATTTTTAATAAGCTGTAAACTCATTAAACGGTTATCAACATCTTTGAAATTTGGTCCAGAGAAGTTGATCATATCAATTTCTAGGGTATCCTTATCTATATGGTCATATAGATATTTCAACATTTTCTTTGGCTTATGGTACTTGTAAAAGGCACCGTATATTAAGTTAACACCAAGAATACCTAAAGTTTCTTGTTGTAATCGTGCTTCGTTTTGTTTAAAACGAATATGAAGAATAATTTCGTCAAATTCTTTCTGTGTTGGGTCTAATTGATATCTAATGCCGATCCAACCGTGACCTTTGTAGCGTTTAGAGAAATCAATCGTCGCAACTGTATTTGCATATGAAAAGAACAATCTATCTGGGTGGTTTTCGCGACTAATACGCTCTTCCATCAATTGCATTTCATAATCAAGCATGGTTTTTAATCTAGCTTGGGTTACATATCGCCCATCTGTCTCAATACCATAAATCGCATCACTAAAATCTTTATCATAAGCACTCATTGCTTTTGCAATAGTACCAGAGGCACCACCAGATCTAAAGAAATGACGTGCGGTTTCTTGACCGGCGCCAATTTCTGCGAAGGTTCCGTATATATCCGGATTCAGATTTATACGTAGGGTTTTTGCTTTTATTGAGGGAATATTTTCAAAAACACTATCTCTTTTTAATACCGATGCCATTTTTTTACCTGTTTAGCTTTTAACAAAGTTATAAAGAATGGTTGTGACAAAGGGCAATAGCGGTAAAAAAAAGGTATAAGTTTCGGTTATTGTTTTTATTCCCTTTTAAATACAGCGATCTTATAATTTAGAACTACCTATTTTATTAAAAAGGAATTAAATTTGTAGCACATGATGAACAAATTACGTGTAACATTTTTAGGAACGGGAACTTCTCAAGGTATTCCAATTATTGGTAGTACGCATCCGGTTTGTTTGAGTGATAACCCAAAGGATAAAAGACTGCGGGTGTCGGTATTACTTTCTTGGGATGATTATAACTTTGTTATTGATTGCGGTCCAGATTTTCGTCAGCAAATGCTTACTCATAATGTTAGACATCTTGATGGTATTTTATACACTCATGAACATTCTGATCATACTGCTGGTTTAGATGATATTCGCCCCTTTTTCTTTAGGCAGGGTAATATTCCTATTTATGCTCATAAAAGGGTAGTGGAGTCTTTAAAAACCCGTTTTGCGTATATATTTCAAGAAAAGAACAAGTACCCGGGCGCACCAACAGTCGATATCAATTTAGTTAAGAATAACGAGCCGTTTAAGATTGGTAATAGCGAGGTTACGCCAATTAATGTCTTGCATAACCAACTTCAGGTATTCGGCTTTAGGTTGGGAGATTTTACGTATCTCACTGATGTAAAATCTATTGAAGACAAAGAGTTAGAGAAAATTAAAGGTTCTAAAGTTGTTGTGGTTAATGCATTAAGACTAGAACCCCATATTTCTCATTTTAATTTAGAAGAGGCGCTTGCTTTTATAAAAAAAGTAAACCCAGATAAAGCATACTTAACACATATTAGCCACTTGCTTGGTTTTCACGAAGAAGTAGAAAAAATACTGCCTAAAAATGTACATTTGGCGTACGATAATTTAACAATTACTATTTAACTATGAAGAGCAAAATATACCTTTATTTATTTCTATTTGTATCCTTAATCTGTTTATACTTAGTGGTTAGCAGTGGTAATATGACTAAAGCTAATGCTGAAACAATTACAAGGCTAGAAAGCAAGGTGGAAAATTTAAAAGACTCGCTTCAGAGATCTTCTTTGAAGGTACTTGATATGCAATATTTCTCATTGGAGAATAATGATGACGCTCTTGCATATTTCGAGCATTTAAATATGAATAATCCTGCAGCTTATGTTGCTGATAAATTATTAGAAACCAATGCTCAAAAAGGTGATAACCCATTAGTGCCTTATGAGGGAATGCAGAATGATTTCAAAATCAATAAAATCAAAGTATTGAACCATAAATGGATACTTACCGATTTTTCTGATGGTAAATATTGGGGTGAGCTTTTGATTATGTATGAATTAAAAGATGACCTGGGTGTAGATTTCACCTTAATTGATCACTTATTATATACCCAAAGCAATTAGATTTTATCTGATATCCATTTCTTAAGAGAGTAGAAGTTCTGCGGTGCAACACCATGCCCTGCAGGAAATTCTTCATACACATGTTTAATACCTAACGTAGTTAATAATTCTGGTGCTTTTCTAGCCCAATCTACTGGTATTACTTGATCCATATCGCCATGAGAGCAATAGAAATTAAGGTTGTCGAAGTTATTATCCTTATAAGAATCTAGTAATATATCTACATTAATATATCCGCTTAAAGCGATGATATTTTTTACTTTTTCAGGATATGATAATGCTACTGCATAACTTAAAATGGTACCTTGACTGAAACCTAAAAGGTTGACATTATTTTCATCTAACCCATAAGTAGAACAGGCTTCAACAATGAAATTCTTGATTTTGTCACGAGATTCAATAGCTTGCTCATTATCGCTCCATTTTCCTTTTTCATCATCAAAATTGATGGCGTACCATGCATAACCATAAGGTTGTAATATATAAGGGGCGCGAACGGCTATGATACATAATTCTTCTGGCAATTCTGATGCGAAAGAAAATAAATCTTCTTCATTACTACCGTAACCATGTAGCATAAAAAGTACTGGTGGTTTTTTATTGGTTAGGCTAGAAGGTCTAATAATGTGTTCTAAAGATAGGGGAGCTGTTGTCATTATATTATTTTATAAAAGTGAACCATTTTTGAAAGTAAGGTCCCAAAACGGGAACTGCTTGTTCTTTGTTTGCCAATAGGCCTAAAAAGGCGTAAAACCAAAGTACGATATAGAATATATAAAGTCCATAAAAGCCGTACTCATTACCCCATTGTGCATTTAATATTGCAAAACCAATAAAGATAATATGAAGTCCGAAAGCTTGTCTAGTGTGAAAACGAGCAAATTTGTCATTTGGTTCGGAATTCATACTAATCGCAATTAGTGCTCCTACAACTGTAAGATAGGCTATAATGGCAGTTGTTTTTCCGGGTATTTCGGGAGCTTTCTCCATATTACTTGTTTAATACTAATTGGTTATTTGCAATAGATCCAATTACTTTTCCTTTCATTGGTTTGCCAATTGCGATGGAGTTTTTGCTTGAGCTAAGGATCTGATCTTCTGAAAACTCATATGCGTCATCTGTAGTAAAAAGAGAAAGGTTTGCTGGTTGTCCAACTGTTAATTCTGGCTCTTTAATTCCGAAAACTGATCTTCCTTTTGTTAACAGTTCAATAGTGTCTTCAATACCTAATAGTTCGTTCAACATACCAAAAGTGCTTTCTAGACCTATAGAACCAAAATCAGCATTATCAAACTCTACATGCTTCAATTCTATATTCAATGGTGTATGATCAGATGTTACAAAATCTATAGTGCCATTTTTCACTCCTTTTTGAAGTGCCTTTACATCTGCTGCAGTTCTCAGTGGCGGCATAACTTTATATTGTGTGTCAAAATCTTCTAAGGTACTATCTGTCATAACAAGGTTGTGAGCTGCTGCACTACAAAATACCTGTAACCCTTTTTTCTTGGCAACAGCAATCAATTTAACAGAACTTGCCGTAGAAATGGTAGGGATGAATAATTTTCCGCCAGTGTATTCTAAAATAAATAAATCTCTAGCTATCTGTAATTCTTCCGCTAGGGAAGGTATCCCTTTTAAGCCTAATTTAGTGCTGGTAATGCCTTCATTAACGATGCCTTTGCCAGATATGCTTTTATCCAACGGAAAAGAAAATACGAGTCCGTCAAAATTTTGAGCATACTGTAATGCAATTTTTAATAAGTTGGCATTTGCCATCGGGTGCTTGTAGTCATAAAAGCCCAGTGCACCGGCATTCTTCATATCATAAAGCTCAGCGAGTACTTCGCCATCACCTTTAACAGTTAGGTTACCTAAAGGATGCAAATCTGTCAATTGATCTTTGGCAGCATTTTTTAAATAGACAATATCAGAAGCTGAATCTGGTGTAGGGTAGCTGCTTGTATTTAAGATGACATCTGTAAACCCGCTTTTTGCCGCAGTTAATAATCCGTTTTCAATAGTTTCTCTCTCTTCATACCCAGGCTCGCCAAAACTAACGCCGCTATCAAACCATCCTAAAGAAACATGTAGGTTCTTTATGTCTATAACCTTTGTTTTGCCACTTGGTTCAATAGTAGTTTCAATAGCGTCTATAACTCCGTTTTTAATAAGAATATCCCGCTTCTTTAAATGAAGATTCTTTGTGTTCCCATTTACTATCGTAACTGATTTTAAAAGTATATTCATAGGGTTATGGCTGGTTAGTTACTAGTTTATTTTAAGAATCTTTGAAGTGCCGTTTCTATTAAAACAAATGCTAATGCTAAAATAGCAAACCATTTCCAAAACTCGTTTATGGCATTGTTTTTTTGACTTTCTAAAAAGAAACTTGATAGTGATGTATTGCTGTTATTTTCTGGTAATGAGGTGTAAATTAATGCACTCTCTTCTCTGTTATTATTAAAACTTATATGTCTACTATTTTTATCATTGTGCATGATTTTATAGATGCCAGCTTCTTTAGGGTTTTCTATAAAATTGACCTGTACTTTTTTAGGTAGTACGCGCTGTTGTGGTATGAACTCATTGGTTTCGTTAGCAATTTTAATAATATCATCTTGCTGTAAGGTAATCGGTAATTCTATTTCAACGTCAGTGCCAATAGTTGCATACAGTGGCGGTAGCTTTAAACTATTCATGCCCATATTGTAAAAGGCAGGAACTATTAACGGTGAATTTTCAAAATTTGAATTTTTGTTACTGATAGCTGCAGTAAAGAAATACCCATTTTTATTACCTATTAAAAACGGTTCTTTATTCTGAAAAGAAAGCGCTATAGGTGCTTTAGTATTTATTTTGAAATATTTTTTTACGTTCGGAAATTGAAAATCGCTAACCTTCTTATTAAACACATTTGTAAATAACGGATGTGCTATTTTTACCTCAGAAATTGCAATCTCTTGAGATACTCCGTTTAAGAATTTGCTGTTAAAATATGCGGATGCTAATTCGTTATAAGAAGCTATATCGCCATCAACTGAGGGAATCAAAACAAAACTGCCGCCATTGCTACTTAGAGCCTTGAGAGCTGTATTAAGAGAGCTAGGTAATTTTTGAATCTCATTCAATATTACTAGGTCTTGATTTTCTAGAGTACTGTAATTCAATTGATTTAGTGTGCTTACTGTAAAGTCAAAATCATTTTCAGTGTAAATACGACGTAAGAAGTCTGAAGATAAATCACCGATTGCCAACACCTTGATTTTTGATTTCTTATCAATGTTAAAGAAGAATTGATTGTCATAATCCAAGCCGGTATCTGTGATGGTTACCTTGCCTAAAATAACCTCGTTGGCGTTTATGGTAAACCGAACTTCAGCGGAACCACCAGTATCAAATTTAGCAGATGTTTTAGCAATAAGCTTATTATCGTTGTATAAAGAAACAGGTATAGTTTCATCTTTAGCATTGGTTGATAGTAGTGCTACTAATTCTATATTGTCATTAGAGCGTTCAGCAATAAAGACAGAATTAATAGACGTATTAATTATTGATGCGTTTGAGGGCTTTATGTACTGAATATTAATGTTCTTTGTAGAATCAACCTTGCTAAGGTCTCCCATGCGTTGCTGAAAATCTGAAATAACCACTAGGTTTTTTTGAGATGCAGCATTATCGCTGAAATAGGTATTTCCTTTTAAAACAATTTCGGCAACACCCAACTGATTGGCAGCTACGCTGAGATTCAATAACTCGTTTTGAATATCTTTTACTTCAACATCTTTAAACACCTGTTTGTTGGTGAATAAGGTAAAGCGTTGGTCGGTAGGTATGTATTTTATGAAATCTTGTATCGTGTTTTTAAAGAGATTGCCGTTTTCAATTTGCCCGTTCATACTAAAAGAATCGTCTAAGTAGAAAACAGTTTCTTTTTCTTGAAGTGCTGAGTCATTGGCAATAAACGGTTGAGCAAATGCTATTACTAAAGCTGCTAATATGCCCATTCTAGTAAAAAGTAATAACCACTTTTTTAATGTGCTGCTTTTTCTAGATTCAGAAACTACTTGTTTTAAGAACTTTACGTTGGTAAAGGGCGTTTTTTTAAATCGGCGTAATTGAAAAAGGTGAATAATGATAGGAATGAGTAGTAGTAAAAGACCCCAAAGAAGTTCTGGATATTTAAATTGCATTCCTGATTTTGCTTATGCCAAAGATAATTATTTTGAAATTAGAAGCTTGTGAGAATGCAACTATTATTTTTATGAAGATTAGTTAGCAAAAGAAGAAATAATCTACGGCCGGTTTTAAATTCAATTCTTTAAAAAAAGCGATGATACTTATTTGGTCTTCTACATTGGCAACAGTAATAATACACTTTGTGTTTTCTATATTTTGCAGTGCTGAGTAATGTTCAAGCAATACACCATAAATATCTTTTCCAATTTTCTTTTCATTATCACAAACCCAATGAAAGGGTATATTGTTTTCTACAAGCAAGCTGGCAATAGTTTTTCCTTTTTTACCAGCACCCCAAACCACTAAGTTGTCTGTTGGTTTAAACTCTAATTTTAAAAAGTAATGCAATTTTATATCTAAAAAATAATTCTGTGCATAGTGCTCGCTGGTTCGCGATGTTCTATTGTCGTAATCACGCCAATAGTGTAGGGTAGTGGTGCAGGGTATACATTTTAATCTGTATTCATAGAAACGAAAAGCAAGGTCATAATCTTCAGGATACCGGTCTGGCGTAAACGCTCCGCATTTATCAAAGTCTTCTTTATGAACCATCCAACAGGGAGATGGTATTACGCATTCTTTATATATCTCTTTAAAGTTTTCTCCGGTAGCAGTTAGTTTGTTGAGCCATTTCTCATAGCGATCATAACCATTATTTACTCCCGTTTTAGAAAAATACTTCACCTTACCTACGGCGAGAGTTCCTTGACCTTCGTTTAATAAAGAATCGACCATTATTTTAATGCGGTCTTTGGTCATATGGTCATCGGCATCCATACGAGAGATGAAATTACCAGAACTATGTGTGTACGCTTTTCTGAGAGCGGTTATAATGCCCGATTCATCATTAGAGAATATTTTAAATCGATCATCTTCAGCAGCAAATTGGTTTGCAATTAATAAGCTATTGTCACTAGAATTATCATTAACGGCAATGACTTCCCAATTTTTATAGGTCTGATTTTGGATGGATTTCAGACATTCTTCAAAATAATCTTCAACATTCTTAAAAGGAATCAATATGCTTACTAGCGAATTTACCATTGCGGCAAGGTAATAAATAACTGAATTTCAACCTTTTCATTTCGTTTGAAAAGTATAGAAATAAATGAGTTGAAAAATAATTAAGAAAAGGCTTTAATAGATAAGAAAACCTTTATATATTTGCACCCGCATTCAGGGAATACCTGATGAGGCACTCAGGAGAAATGGCAGAGTGGTCGAATGCGGCAGTCTTGAAAACTGTTGAGGGTCACACCTCCGGGGGTTCGAATCCCTCTTTCTCCGCAGAAAAGCCTCGTAAACACAATGTTTATGGGGCTTTGTTTTTGATATTGCCAATTTCGTTGCCAATGATGATATTTCTAACATGAAGAAATTCTATTAATGGTTTTATTTCTCTCCTATTCGAGATAGTATTAATGCCCCTGATATAGCAAATGCAGCAGCCAAGAAAGGTAGATTGGAAATTGCAGAATTTGGATATAGGGTGTATGCAAAGATTCTTACTTTTTTATTTTCACTGTCAATTATTGCAAGGACAATTTCAATAAAAGGAATTAGAGAGCAAATAATTAGTGTAATACCAATTGTTATTTTTAAAAGTTTGAAGAAATTATATTTATTTTTCATTTTTTCTGTTTGTATTGTTACTCAAAATCATTTAGTTAATGTCTACCACATAATGGATTTAATATTTTTGCCATTTTCTTTTCAATTACATTTAGATAGTCGCTATTTAAATTTTGAAATTCATAAACCTTTAAAGTTATTTCAAAATCTAGACCTTTAGTATAATGATATAACTGAAGTCCTTGAGTACTGCCATTTTTATAATATCCCAAATGCTGATTAATTCTTCCAACAATATGTGTTAGACCTGATTTGTTTGGAGCTCCCTGTCTAACTCCTAAGTAAAAAACTTTACTTTGTGCATTATCATATTGATTCATTGTTGGGACTACTCGGTATTCATTTGATGATTTATCAATAGACTTTCTGTAATTATCTAATTTTTCTTTTAATTTATGAGCAGTTTTTATGTCTTTTAATTCAAAATAGTAAAGTGAATTATGTTTTATATTATCCAGACCTTTAAAGAAGTATCTCATTTCTGGAATTACATTAGGTGCTTTGGATTTAGCATAATTATGATGGTATGGTAGATTTTTGGTGTTAAATACCTCTTCATAATTCGGAGAAGAACTTATTATGTCAGTTATTAATTCTTGAAACGCTTTATCAATTATAGATGTGTTTTCTGAATGAAGCATAATTATTTTTTTCTATTAGATAAGGATTATTAGATTCAATTTTGATTTGGTTCCCTTCTTAAAATATTATTGCCGTCAATATCATATAGCTTTTTGTCCAATTGCACAAAAGATAATTTTAGCTATTTTAAATTCTTGATTACAGATTCAAAAGACTTCTCAAATTCTGGTAAATATTTAATTAGAAATCTTGTCATTTCTTCCCAATCATCTCTATCAAATAAATTAACACCAGTTAGCTCATATTTAATTCGACTCATTTTATGCTCTGCTAATTCTTCCCACTCAAGAGGTTTTCCAAAATCATTTTCAATACTCTCCTTTTTACTTAACAATTTTTTGAAATACTTTTTATTTTGTTCCTTACTTGAAGATATTATGGATAATTCAATACGGGCATATTTCCCTGAAACTACAAAAGCATAGTTAATTCCAGAAATACCAGCACCTGCGCTTAACCAACCATCTTTTGAAGGGTTGACATTTGAATATAAATGAGTGTTCTTTAATTGTGGCAGTAATTGTTTCCAAAATTCTTTTCGTATAGAAAATCTATTTTCAGAACTATCATTTTCAATATCTGCATACTTGATAAGTAATTCGTCTTCTAGTTCAAATAAGGGTAGTAATTTCTTCAGAATACTAAACTTTGAATTACTATCTAAATTAGCTTCAATGAAATAACCATTTTTTAGATCTTGTGCTGATCTAAAATCTTCAGGTAATCTGGACAATTTTAATATATCTGTAGCACCTAGAAGAAGCTGAGTGTTTTTCTCATATAATTTCTGGATAACGTATACGTACATTTTAGAAATTACTTCCTCATCTATTTTTGTGTTTTCAAATATAAAATACTCTAATTTTTTATGGGTAGGTGATTCGGCATCAAATATGCTTTGCTCGTCCGTTTTTTCAAACACAGGGACAGTAACATTTGGATGCTCCCAAATATTTAAAAAACGATTGTAAATTAATTCAAAGCGTTCGTTATATTGCTTAATATTCCACGCATCTATATTTTTTAAATAATCATTCAACCAAAGTCTACTAAAATTATAGCCTTGTTCATTACCGCTTTTATTCATATTCTTTTTTTCTGAAAAAGACTTATTACTTAAAGCTCCGTTATTACCAGATAAAGTGAGATTTGCTATTGTATTCAAGTACTTCTCCTTGAATAAAAAGTAATCGTCCGGCACTATATCAGTACTCCAGGTATCATTAGGATTTTGCGGAAAAATATGTTCTATGGTAATATTTTCATTTGAAGTATCTACATGTTCTCTATTGTTAAAATTCTCCAACAACTCAAACATATACTTTCTGTTTTTTGATTGAATATTATATAAGTCTTTATCTCTTAATGCAGTCTTTAAATCTTCATCGGTTGGAAATTTAGCACTACCTCTTTTCTTAATCAAAGCTAAGGCAATTGAATCAAAATATTCTTCAGTATCTACCTCAGAATACAATGACATAAATATTTTATTTAAGGCATTTGTTGGTAAGCCTACTACAAACCTTCTCCAAGTATAAGACTGAATTAGTTTTAAAATTCTAATTAAATCTTCATCCGATACAAGACCATTATCTGCATCTTCAAAAACTTGTAATAGAAAAGGAAAGGCAACATTTATCTCCAAGCGAGAAATATATACTAATTCTCTTCTGATTTTTAGATCCTGAACTTTAGTTGGGTTTATTAGCTTTTTGTAGTGTACAGATAGTGATTTTATATTCTCTAATTCTTGATGGTATGCTTCATTCTTAACTGAGTAGAGTTTTTTAAACTCTTGATAGACTTTACTCTTATTTGGTATCTTCTTATTAAGTAAAGTTAAATAGTCTCTTATATAATCTGAAACCATCGACTTCTGCTTTATTAAATCCCTGGCATTTTCTTCGATAGGATTCCAAATTTGTTCGAAAATTTTGTTTTGATTTCTAGGGTCTAAATCCATTAGAATATAATTCCGTATTAAATCTGACTGAGATAAATCTAAGCCTGTAGAATTTAAACTCTCAAAAATGCGCTGTGGGTCATCTTTACCGCGTTCCAAAGAAATTTCAACAAAAATTAATCGTTTTAAACCATTTAAAATATTTTGAAAATTATCTTCAGTAATTTCACTTTTGAAAAAACTGAAGTTTTCGATTACATTAGAAAAATGATTAAATTCATTTTCCGTACCATTCATAATGGCATTAAAAGCTGATGAATTGGTATCCGTCTGTTTCAATTTTAACTTACTGGATTCATTTTGAACATATTGATTTGTTAGAAACATGTTTAACAGCATATCAGCTTCTTGCTGTAAACTAGCTTCTTTTGCATATCTATAAAGTGCAACATATAAGATATTAATTGTCGTGAGACGTTGTTGCCCATCAATAATTACCAATTCTTTTACTTCACTAGTACTATAGGCTCCTTCATGAATGAATACTATGCTACCTATAAAATGCGTACCTCTTTTTGCAATTTCTACAGCTATAATATCATTTAGTAACTCCTTACATTCATTGTTAGACCAATCATAGTTTCGCTGATAAACAGGAATTACAAATTGAACGTTAGGTGCTTGTAAAAAGTTAATTATAGGTAATTCGTTTGCTTTCATATGCGTTGTAAACAGGCTGTTATTTGTCTTTCAATTAAAGTTTGTGCTTATCTTTTGCAGCTTTCCAATTTTTTCTAAGAATTGGTTTTGCAACACTCGTCTGCTTATTAGAAGGTTCACCAGAAAAGTGACAGAATTTCTCACCATAATCACTATCTCCAAATTTGCTCCAAGATTTATAAGCCTCTGGACTTAATGGTTTTTTGGGGTTAAAAGGAACTGAAACACCCGTTCTAATACAATATCCCATAGACACCGCACTATTAACATCTATAGTATGTTTTTTGACAGGAGGTTTTTTAGAAACTCTTGCTGTAATCACTCTATTCTCAAAAAACTCAGATAGTTTATCCTCTTTAGTCTTTGATTTGATATAGGTTTGTCTCAATATGCCTTTGTCAAATTTAGGCTTGCGATGAAATAAAAGTTCTGATTGTTCGATTACTCTTTGAAAATAATCTGAAGCTTTTTTATCGTAACTATCCTCACCGGTTACATTATTAAGTAAATCCTTTGTGAGACTACCTATTAAGGAACTTTTACTTAATACTCCAGCTTCTATATTATTATTTTGAGAATAATCATATAAATTCATTGATGTTAAAACTGCAGCAGATTCATTAGCGTAATATTTTGCATGTAGATTCTTTTCATACCGGATTTCAATATTTGGAAATTCTTTAAAAAATTCAAAGTCTTCTTTTTTCATGCTCTTAGACATATCATGTTCGTTCTTTCCAAAGACTACTGTAATCTTTAATTTTTGATTATTGAATTTTGATTTTAAAATTGAAGCATACCTATCATGTAATTTTATATATGGTGATATAAGAATTATTTGACTTTTTGCATTCTCAAAAATATTTCCAATTTCTGAATTTAAATCTGCACCCGTTAAAAATTGAGCCATTTAATTGAAGTTTAAAATTTTGATTATTAGTTATGTTTATTATTCAGTTAAATCATAAAATTATAAAGCATTCTTTATAATTCAATCGTTAATACTCGGGTAGCATTTTCTACCTCAGATGTGTTTAATAAAGCTAGATGTGATTTTAGTACGGAAGATTGAAATAATGCCATATAATTTTTAAAGATGCTTGTTCAGCTAATGTAACAGAAGAATAAACTTTTTAAGAAATATTTTTCTCACAAGTTATACATTTATATAAATATACAATTACGGAAAACCGTAAAGTAGGCTTAGAGTTAATTTATAACTTTGGAATAAACCTTGGGGTCGATACTCCTTATAGTATTTGCGTAAAGTCTTTTTTAAGGAATCGAGAAAAGAAAATACTCGATCTCTCCTTCGCTTAGTATTTTAATCATCATCATATTCCGATCGCTATCCAAATCAGCAATCTTAAGATTAATCAATTCGACACTGAGAAAACTCAATGCGTAAATAGTGGTCAATATGGTTCTGTGTGTGTTTTTTTTCCGTTTTTGTAAGCAAGAGTTTAACCTTGTTTAGCGATAGTTTTTCGGGTAGAATGCGCTGCGGTTTGCGCGCTCTTGCGGCATCGACATCCAACTGAACCTTGTGAATTTCCTTCAGATAAAGCACAAGGGCGCTGAGCAATTATTTCTGATTGGTATATGCGTATTTTTATCGATGACTATTTCCCTGATTTTCTTTAAAAGAAATTTATTATTCAGGCGGTGTATTTCCTGTTGAAATCCTATATACTTATCAAAAGAGACTAACAGGTCCAGATAGGCGGTAATGGAGTTTTCGCTATATCACTTAATTTTAAGCAGGGAAATAAAATCTTCAAAAGTTTTGACATACAACTTATTCAGGTAGGATAAACGCTATTTTTTGATAAATTGCGGTTATATAATAGTTCCCAGCAATTCAAAAAAAACCGAATGAAATGTAAATTATGTGGTTTAGATAAAGTACCAAAGAGCAATACACATTATCTAACTGATTTTGTAATTAGAACTGCTTTGAACGAAGATGGTTCTAAATTGAGAGGAAAAGGTTCTTATTGGAGTATAGACCCTAACAAGGCAACTGTTGATTATAAATTTCAACAAGAAATATCGATTCCTAACCTTGAAAATCTTTTAGGACGCCAAAGTACCGAAGAAGAAAATTTAGATGCAGAAGAAAATATTGATTTTACAGTTAGCGATTCATTCTGTCAACAATGCGAGGATATATTCACTAAAATTGAAGACGAATTCGCAAGTAAAATTATTCAAAAGTTTAGGGATACTAATCTAAATGGAATTGACCAAATTGAGTTAAACAAAAACGATAGTCAAATATTAAGATTATTCTTCTTGTTACAATTTTGGAGAACTTCAGAATGCGATGATACTTTTAAATTATCAAAAGAATTATCTGAACTACTGAGAAATAAAATACTTGAGAGAGATAAAGAGGATTTAGATAAAATAGCAATGTCAGTTACATATCTTCAAACTTTAAAAGATGATAATGACGAAGACCCTGGGGAAAAATTTAAAACGGAAAATATGATAGCACCCGTGGAAGGCACGAATCCAACTATCATAATTATGAATGATTTTATTATTCAGCTTTACGAGAATACCGATTTTCCATTTGAGTCATTTTATGGGTATAACGAGAAAAGTAATTACATTGAGTTTATTAATTATGAAAAGGACACATTTTCTGTAAAGATTATTTCCAATGATAACAGAAAAAAGATTTTATATAAAATAAACCATAAGTCTGTAAAGCATATTTTATCTAATCAAGCAGAATTATTCATAAAAAAATATTCCGACAAGTTCAAAGCCCAACCAACAAATGAACAAATTGCAGGCTGTATAAAAAAATTATCCACAATCGAAGACATAATGAAATTTTCAGAAGAAAAATTAAATAGTTTTATGACTGAGTATATTGATAAAACTTATATGTAAAAGAATTGCTGGCAACAATGTATATAAAAAATAACGTAAATCTATTCTAACACTATGGTTTGGGTATATTTGGATAATCGCCAAATTTTTAAATTTGACGATTATCAATAAATAAAATAAATAGCAAAATTTAAAAATCCGGCTTGTGTTTCATCAGAAAAGTAAACGAATATTTTTAGCGCTACTTTTTATATACGAGAACGTTATGCCCATTAAGACCAGCCTATATGCCATTTAACGCAAATACAAAAGCAAGAATGTTCATAAAGTCAGCGAGAATATGTTGTCTATGCTATAAGCCCTGCGGAACGAATATAGAAGCAGCACATATTATTGCAGAAGCTGATGGAGGTAGTAACGCTGATGATAATGGAATACCATTATGTTTTGATTGTCATCAAGAAATTGGAGGTTATGACGTTCGACATCCAAAAGGGAATAAATTTACAGATATTGAACTAAAATCTCGGAGAGACAAAGTTTATGAACTTGTAGAAAATGGAGTTTTACAAGCCCAATTAGTAACGAGCCAACTCCGAACAAATTCAAATTCTGTACATCAACATAATTCTAATATTGAAATTAATACATATAAACCGACAAAGGAAGTTAAGGTAATAATCGAATTAGCCCTAAATCAGTCAACCAGACCGGAAAACATACCTCTCAAATTACAATTATTAAACGAAAGAGAGCAAGCTTTTGTAATTGATACTCTAACAGAAAAGTTTGATAATAGCGAATCTCTAAATTCATTATTTGCAATTATTATAAGTGAAAATTTTAACGAAAAGTCATTGGTAATATTAGAACAAATTTTAAGAAAAGTCACCATTTTAATGGACATTGATTTGAAAAGAGATTTTATGTGCAATGTTCCAATAGACATTTTAAAAACCACAGACGAAGGATTAAGAATAGCCTTTTTTACAGAACTTATAGGGATTTTAGAACAAAATCAATTTGCCGAAGTAAATAAAATAACAGGTTGTTTAACTAAAATACAGGAATCTATACCAGAGGTTTTGGTAGATAGATACTTTAAGGCATTAATTAGAATGACTGATTCTGGAGCTTGGCAAGCACAACCAATTGCCAAACGAATTTTACTTTCTCTTGACAAGGAATTAGCGAAAAGAGCTTTATCTCAAATAGATAAAGAACTTTTAATTTATGATTATAAAAAAGATTATTATCCTAAACTTATAGAACAGCATAAGAAAAATTGGCCAAAAGACAAGAAAGAATTATTTGACAATTATCTGATTTTGGAAAAACAAGAATTCAATATCAAATATATGATGCAATAAAATCATTGGTCATAATAATGTATATAAAAAAATAGCGCAAGTGGTTGTAAACACGATGGTTTAAGCATTTTTGGAAAGTCGCCAAATTTTAAATTTAATAAATTTCCAAAAATAAAATAATTAGTAAAATTTAAAAATACGGTTTGTGTATTATCCGAAAAGTTATCGCTACTTTTCATATATGAAATGTTGGCAACAAGCTAAAAAAATATTGTATAATTTGAAAACTGACAGAGCATTAGGAATAGTTTTGGACTTCAAAGGAGACTCTTTGAAAGGAAAATTGTCCAAAATAAAATCCGAAACAATCGGCAAATCCAAATCGGAGATTGTTGCAAGTGAGGACTTGTTTGATGCTGCGTTAGTAGTTAAAAAAGCTAGTGCACAAATAAATGAAATCGTCCACGCTGTTGGAATAATAAATTCATTACCAAAAATCTTATCTGAAAATGAAATAGTGACAAACCTATCTCTTGCAGCCGGAGCAGAGGGAGATGGATTTGATTTGGAAACGGACAAAAGAGTTGCGGAATTTAAGTTTTCGAAATGGCAAGACGGAGGAGCGAAGAATGGAATGCGAAAACGGCACGTGTTTGCCGATTTCGTCAATCTAACAATCCTGAAGACAGATAAGAAGAAAGAATTGTATGCTGTTAGTGCTGAAAGTATTTTGAAATACTTAAGTGGACGAGCAAGTTGGGAAAGGGTTTTGTCTAAAAGCGGCGGTGTTCAATATAAATTAGCGGACTACTTAAGAGAAATCAATCGTACTGAAATAAAAACTTTAAGGGAGGTATTTGAAATTTCCAATGTGCAGGTAATTGATATTGAAGAAGTGCTAAAAAAGCCAGTTGCCAATACAGGCGATAGCAAATAGGGAGTAATGAGCTATATTTAAAGGCTTGGGCGCATTTTTAAAGTCCAACAAATCTTTTGTATATGGAAATTAAAAAAGAAAAAATAATTACAAAACAAAAAGCTCTGGCTCGTAGACCAGACGGAAACTAAAACTTTCCTTACCGCCCTACTTGCCATAAATCAGAACGTTGAGCTTAATTTACCGGAACCAAAGAAATGGAACAAATAAGAGATTATAATTTAGAAGAATTTGAGAAACTTACATTAAGTCATTTTAAGAATATATATGATTTAGAATTACTAATTCTTAAAGGACATATAATTACGGAATTTACTATTAACTGTTACCTTGAAAATTTATCCAATAATTTTGAAGCAAACTTTTTCAAAGAAAGATATAGTCATAGTTTGAAAATTGGAATGATAGAACATTTTGGGAAATTTGGCGGGAAAAGTTTGGCTTTAGTGAAATCTCTTAAACTCCTGAATAAAATAAGAAACGGAATTGCTCATACTTTAAAGGTTAATGAACAACTAATCCAAGAGTATATTAATTCAGTAAATCAGATTGCTAGAGAGGGATTTATAAATCCTGAATATGAATTAAGGTTAAAGTTCTCAATGGCTACAGGTTATATATGTGCCGAAATATTTAGCGAATATTATGAACTAAGAAAAGAAGAAAAAAACTAAGCCCAACACTGTATAAAAATAATTTTGGTTAGTGCTTAATTAAAGGTCAATTCGTGTTTGTAAGGTCTGATTTTTATTCGGAAAATCCTCGTATACAAAAACGTTGTGGGCAACAAAAAAAACAGATTATGAAATTAATAAATAACATTTTTGATAATCGAATTCAAGCTAACAATTTATTGTTTGAGATAAGCTTAGGAGACTATTATCAAATGTCTAAGTCAGTTTTGGACAAAAATGAATTCCAAAGACGAAGAGTAAAATCATCTTCAACAGTTTACAGCCTGCTCAAGAAAGATTTATTAGAAGGTTGTATTATTCCACCAATAGTTTTAGCCTTATCCGATAAAGATTTTGATCCTAAGAAGGGTTTTGAAGAAGATGTTATAACTGAATACATCCTAAGAGAACAAAATCGATTAATAATTTTAGATGGTCTGCAACGTACTTTTACGATACGAGATTTATTTCGAGATTTAGAATCTTCTGAAGATGAAGATAAATTGAAAAAACTTAAGTCTCAAAAATTGAGAATCGAAGTATATCTTGGAATCAATAAAATTGGAATTCTATATAGAATGTTGACTCTAAATACAGGTCAGACCCCTATGTCAATGAGACATCAAATTGAAATTCTATACTCAGATTATTTAGAGCAAGATTTAGACGGTATAACATTATTATTGGAATCAGAAGATAGAACACCTAGACATAATAAGGAATATAAATTTAAAGAAATTGTGGAAGGATTCAATTCTTATCTAGACAGAGACTATCTGCCAATGGATAGAAATTCCGTACTAGAAAATATTGAAAGCCTTGAAAAATTATCTACTGAAAATCAAAACAGCGATCTTTTTATTGACTATTTAAAAGCATTTGATCGCTTAATTCAAACCTTAATTAATAAATCTGATAATTGGGAATTTGATGATGAAAGTATAGAAACAACACTCTCCGGGCAGCCATTTGGGAAGAATTCAGAAAAACTTTTCAAAAGGACTCAGTTAATGACAGGCTTTGGTTCTGCAATAGGAAAATTAATTGATTTTAAGTCAATCGATAAACTAAATGATGTGCCCAATTTATATAAAGATATAGACTTAGGAGATATTAATGATACATTCAATAATTATATCGCCAGACTAGATTACATTAGAAGAGTTGCTAAGAAAATTGGTAATGATCAGCGTATGTTTTTTCATCATTTGTTTAGAGAATTATTTGATAAAAAAGGTGACTCCTATCTAAACTTTAATAAATCCATTGATGAAGCATTTTCAACTTACTTAAGAAAAACACAATAGAATGCCTATTTATTACAAGGGAATGGCCTTATCTAACCTGGAGTTTATAAAACAGGATATAAATGTTTTCGTTAAGGTTTATGATACTAAAGAGCAAAATGAAATTATCGTTGAATATCGTCCAGTTTTAGAGGAAGATTTTAACTATGAAAATTTTCAATTAGTTCTTTTCGAAAACAATTATTTGAATGCCGAAAATGACGTATTCCAAATTTACGATAAAGAAGAGAAAATTAGAATTGGATGGATTTTCCCTTTGTCAAACCTAGAGGGGAAAGAAAACGATTTTATTGATAATACATTCTTAAACAGGTATAAATACGTAGCTTTTCAATTACTACTATTAGCTAAAGAAAAGAATATAATTCTTAAGGAAATTAAAGAAGAATATTCGATTTCAGACTTTTATCCTAACAATCCTATTGTTTTAATTCTTTCTAATGAAAATACTTCAGAAATAGAAGACTTCTCACCTGAAAATTACATTCCTAGTCTATCCAAGTATGGCTACTACAAGCACAATGATTTCAAAAATCAATTAACTCTACGTTCAAAAAATAACTTCTGCCTAAAATTCAGAGGTAAAGAAAAACTAAATCTATTTAAGTCGCAAAGAGATCTAAATAGTGATAGGTTTTTTACTGAACTATTTTCAAAGCATTTAAAATCATTAGAACATCATTTAGTTAGGTTTCATATTCTGTACCAAATTATCGAATACATATTAACGGAAAGATTTGATGTTGTTTTTAACAAACTAATCGGAGAGTATAATGAAAATAATATTCTAAAAAATGACTTCATTGAAAAAATAAATGAACTCGGGAAAGAAAGAGTAAACATCAGAAAAGTGGTAGATTGTTTAAAACAAAAACAATGCGATTTTGAAGTAGTAGACCTTGAAAGAGATTGCAAGGATTTACTTATTGCCCATAACAAAAAAATTAAAAATTCTTTAGGTGATTTAATCTATGATGTCCGAAATCTTATAGTTCATAATTATCGTGATATAGAAGATTCCGAAATTGAGGTAATAGAAAATATTACCCACGAACTTGAACTTTTAACAATTAATATAATAGAAAAATACTGCCCAAAACAATGTGTATAGTGAATAGTACTCTGAGGGATGCTACGACACCAAACAGGGAACGTTAGCCATAATTGAAAAACATACTTAACGAAAATTGACTTATACCTAAAGTTTGAATAAGTTTTCACTGATGATACCTTGAAAAGGAATATTTTATCTTTTGTGTTCCTTAACACTTGAAAAATATCCAAATAAAGCATGCTTATAAATCAAAAAATGAATTATATAATCAAGGTCCATCTACATTGCGAGAATATGTCATTATTTATTTAGCAAGTCCTATTCGGGCACTACTACATTTACTATCAACGGAAGAGTATATTCCTGATATTCAACCAAAAGGGGAGGGTGTAGAAAATTAAAACATTTTAGGAAGGTTACTATACCGGTCTAAACTTTTTCCGGCAACAAAGCTAGAAATACCTATTATTTTATTTTCAAAAGAGTTGTATTGAACTTCCACCCAGAAATAAGATAGTGAATAGAGAACATATTTGACGTTGCCGCTTAAAACAGTATCAACAAATTTTCCTTTTGTAAATACTGTGTCATATTTATCGTGATCTGTAAGAATGTTAAAATCGTATATACCCATTTACTTCTTCAATTGGTCTTTGGTCGTTAGTTGCTTCAAGTTCTTTATCTATGCATTCTGTGACAATTTTCCGAGAATCATATAATGGGTTGGACACCGCAGAATTCCTTTACGAGAACACTATATGAAAATGAATAATTTGGGATTTTTTGAAAGGTAACACTTGATACTTAACCATTGTTTGAAGTGTAACAATCCAAACTGTTATAACTGTAATTTTTTTTCGTTATAATTTGAAAAAAGTACCCTTAGATCTTCCATTGCCATTTCAGTGGCGATTTGGTTTGGTAGCGCTATTGATTCGTAATAGCTAACCTGGTCCAATAGGTAGTAATAAGAGTGAATTATAAATTCGTCTACTCCTTCGCTCACGGATAACATTAAGCGTAAGTTCTCATATTCCTCAAGTGTCAATCTTGCAAAATCGATTAAGGGTACACTAGCTTCGCTGTCTATAAGTGAAAGGTTGAACCTGTAGGTTTCAGGTTCTGAAGTAATCTCGTCACGAACCTTTTTGTTGATGTAATATTCTTCTGCTGTAAGCATGTTCTTGTTTTTTAATATTAAGGATTGTTTGAAAGGTAACCATTGCACTATATGGCCACAATTTTAACCTCTATTTTATTCTTTTTAGCTAGCGATATCATCGACTTTGTGCCTCTGCTTTTACCATCCCAAAAAGAAAGCAAGTGTGTAGCATACTCCGCCATTTGAGCATTCCTTTTTGGACCTGCAGCTCTTCCGTATTTTGTCCAATCTGCAGGAAAAACAATTACATCTAAACTATTTTCTTCAGCAAAACGCTCACCCATGGAATCGACACCTTTAGCACCTCCGGAAACTATCTGAACGGCATCCCCGTTTTCTATTTCAGAAAGAAACAAAGAAGCTTCTTTGTTCAATAGTTCGTAATCATTAAAATCTCTGCCGCCCGCTATTATTACTTTATTGATCATAATTTTTATTTTAGAATATCATCTACAATATCCTTGTTAGGTATATTCTTAAACATTAAAGGCTTTCCGTGTTCGTGTATTTGTTGCAGAATTTCTTTTCTCCAATCATTGGAAGATTCAACTGTTAACATAGGCCACTCTACAGAAATTCGTACATAATCAGGAGTAATATCGAAAAATTGGATATTACCACACGAACAACCTTCTTTTATCCAAAGTGCCTTTCCTTTGTGATGGGTCGTATTACAAATTAAACAACCTGCTTTGCTGTCATCACCGAAAAAAGATTTTATGTGGATTTTCATTTCACTAAAGTACTTATTATTTGTAATTATTCCATGTTTATGGATTATATCCTTTAATTCTTAAATGAAATTTGCTATTCATTAACTGGGATTAGCTTTGTTTTTTAGGGGTTCTACAATTATATAAATCTATAATTATAGAAGAGTTATGTCTGGGGGTCAGAATCAAAACCCAAATCTTACCAAAACTAATACTATGAAGTGCGAGGTGAATTTATAGAGTAGGGGCAAGCAAAGATCAAGATATATAATGTAGTGTGTGAAATATGGATTTATGCAGTTAAATAAAATCGCATATTTTTAGATTCGATAAATTTATAATATGTAATACTCGGTCTCCGTTGTAGTTACAAATAACCATTTATTTTCTTAAAACTTTTAAAATGATTAGAGCAAGCTCAATAAAGAAACTACGAGATGAAATTATAATAAAAGGGATTATGCCTTTTTTAGAGGAGAATGGTTTTAAGTATTTTAAAAGTAAAAATTGTTTCCGAAAATCTCATGGTATCTATGAGCAAGTACTTAGTTTATCTACACCCCATTCCCCTTTGGAATGGGATGATGAAAAAGATGAGTTAAAGCTTAAATTTCATTTACGATCTAGTATTGAGTCTAGCCAATTTGATAAATGGAAGAAAAAAGAATTAGAGAATGATAGGTCTTTTAGTCATTTTATAAAGGTTATTCATGGTATTGAAATTGTCGACTTTATTTTATTGGAGAAAAGTGACTTTTTTGAGCCAACTGAAAGTAGAAAATTTAAAAATGCTGTTTCAAGTAGTTTAAGTGGACCGGATGAGGAAAATAGAATTAATTTAAGCCAACTCAAAATCGAGTTGGTTAGTCTTTTTAAAGAACTGGATGCTAATTGTGACTCGGTATCTCTTTGGGAAAATAAGAATTATCCAGACAATGGTCATATTGAATTGTTAGTCTTTACGGACAAAAAGGAGTTAGCAGAAAAAGCTTTAAAAGAGAGATACAACGAACTATGTACATCTATTGAAGAATCGACTATAGAATACGGTGTTGCTCCAAGAGATACAATTAAAATATTGGAATTTTTAATTCTTAGAACAAAAAGATTAGTGGGAGTTAATTTTGAAAATCCTTACCAAAGAGATATCAAAATAAAAGATAATCAGAATAAAAAAGTAAGATTAACAACTGACCTTGGTTATTCTGAACAGCTACGTTTAGATTTAAGTTTGGTAGAATTAAATGGGCATGCTATAAATGAGGAAGGGTTATGCCTTTTAGTATTTGATAAAAAGAACATTGTCCTTATGAATTCTGAAGGTATCAAACTTAAAGAGTTTGAAATCAATTATCCAAAAGGAGTTGAATATCCAGGATCTTATGTTATTACATGGATTGATTCTATAAAAACCTTCGTTTGCAATCATATCTTAATTAATACGGAAAGTCTAGAAGTAATAGAATTACCCTATAATATTGATTTTTCTAAATACAAAAACAAAACTATTAGACCCGCATTAAATGATATAGTTTATAACGAAAAAGCTAAAGAGTATGTTACTCTTTTTACAGTAGATTATAAAGAGAGTGTATTGTCTATTTACAATGGGCAGGGGAAATTAAAATCAGAATTAACAATTAAGGGGTATGCTAAAAAAATAAACCTTCCCCGTAAAGAGGTTTTTGTTACCGGGGAGAAAAACTCTTATGACATTTTTAATTTTAAAGGCGAATTTGTTCGGAATATGAAATTTGGGAATGGTAATGATACAATTACAATTGCACCCAATGGTAATTTAGTCGTCTTACATTCTTATTCAACAAAATCTCAATATTTCGATTTAAGCAAGAAAAGCGAGAAAGCCTTATGGGCACATCCCACATATTTAAAAGGTTACAAAGAAGCTTTCTACAATGATATAAACCATAATTTCGGTATGGGATATACCCAGTTTACACCGGATAATAAATTTATTATAGGAGGGGCCGATCATGGTAAATATGTTTATTGGGATACGGATAAACTGGAGAGAAAAGAATTAATTCCGAATAAAGTATATTGGGATATGTTTAAAAGCTCTAGTTCAACGACTTCGATAAAAGAAACTGTTGTAAAAGTTTTTAAGCCACACGTAGTTCAGCACGAAGGCACTGAATTATTTATAAATAGAAGAAATTTTTTAGGTGGTGTAAGTTTTATTGAGAAAAATAAATTGATTGTTACCCAGATGGGAGACAACAAATTGGTTTGGGATAATCAATTGAACAACATTGGGCATGTATACGGTTTGGGTAGTGTTAAGTTTGCTAGTCATGATTATTTCGTAACACAACAAGGCATGGAATTAATATTATTTCAAAAAACAAATGACTTGGATAATAACTTTGAAACATCCGTATTTAAAGAACCTTCGGTTTTGGTTGATCAAATAATCAAAAATAATATTTCTGAGCCAGAAGAGATAAAAGAGGAGATTCTGCCTGTAAAAGAAATTATTCCGGAGGAGAAAGTCACTGACATTAAAAAGGAAGTTAAAACAACTGAAAAACAAATTCCTGAATTACAGGTCGAGCCTAAAAGAAGTTTTTGGTCTAGGTTATTTGGTGGAAAATAAGAATTAATTGGTTTTAGACTTAATCATTCCACTCGTCAATTACGTCTCCAATAGGTTTTGGACCTCCTGACCTAGGATAGTTTTTATATCTACCAATCTGATCAACAGGAGTAATTGATAGGTGGACATCCCCATTTTCTCTTGGATATAGAAGATACGAGTGAAGTACTCCCGCCTTTATAATTATGTCCTGTTCAGGTATGAAGGTTCCGTTATTCAAAGGGTCATCCGAGGAGCTACGTTTTTTATTTTTTAACATCCTAAAACTAAGTTTTGAAAGTGTTTGCTTGGTCGTAGTTTGTGGATTTATAGAGGGATTTATATAGGGTTTTATGTGGTCTTCAAGATTATGTAACGGATAATGTTCAATAATGTAATTTTTGTTATTCTTTACTAGGTCAACAAGACCGTACTCGTCCGCTCGATATAAAATACTCCAATACTTTTTTTCTTTTAATTCAATTAGACGTTTAATCAAAACTTGGGTAGAGGGAGCCTGTAGCATTTGACTCAAGAGCTTTAAATCTTTTCTGTTCAATTTATACCATGATTGCTCTGATATTGCTTTAGCGAACTTGTTTGCTCTGTTTTCGAGAAGTAACTTTTGTTCATGTGCTAGTCTTTCGGATTCTGCTTGCTGATTTTCCTTTATACAATTACTACATATCCAGGAAGGTTTTAAGTATGCCTTTGCAATAGTTATAGTATCAGCTTTAAGCTCTTCAATTGATTCACAGTCAGAGCAACTTCTAGTGATTTTTAGGTAACTAAATTTTTTTGCGATTTTTGAAACTTCGAAACCACTTAACCCAAAAGCTTTACCGATTTTAGAAGGTGTTTCTATGAATTTGTCATTATCTAAAAACCAATACCTTTTAATGATATTAAGATTCTCTTCACTTAATTCTTCATTAATTACTATTTCAATTTCATATTTGTTATCCATAAAAAAAGCGTGGAACTGAACGTGAAGGAACCAGAGGTATCGCCAGACACCCAGACCACCAAACAAGAACAGCCCACGCAGAACGTGGGCGTCTTGGCTTTGATATTGGTAGTCTTTAAAACTGGCGATTTTCTAGTCCCAAATCAAAAGCTAAACGCTTTTGTATTTTATAATTCTTTACTGTTCCTTATAAGTTTTGATTTATTATTATTCAAATTTAGTTTAAATCTATATATTTTATATTTTGATTTAAAAAATCAGCTTAGCAATGATTACATCTGGTGTGTGACATTAGAAGCATGATGTTCATATATATTGTTATCAGCTTTTTTCATGAAGCTTCTTAAATATGAGTTTACGTTGTTCTTGGGTAATATTTGTATCATCAAAAGATAGGTACTCCAAGGATTCAATTGTAAAAAGTTCATCTGGTAAATCATTAATGGTATTACTATTCAAATACAGTGTTTTTAACCTCACTAGTTTTGAAATATCCTTTGGAACAACGTTGATTCGATTATTACTGATATCGAGAGTTTCTAAACTTGGGATGTTTATAACCCAATTTGGTAATTCTGATAGTTCACATTCTCTAAGCGTCAGAGATTTTAAGTTTTTAAATCCATTAATATCAGTACTTAGTCCGCTTAAATCTATTCGTGTGAAGGATACCTTCTCCAATGAATCTATTTGAGAAAAAACTGATAGCAAATTATCTGGCTTCAAATTGTTGTTCCCATAAACACGAAAATCTTTGAGTCTTTGACATTTCGCTATTTCAATCGGAAGGATTGTTAAGTGATTGTTCTCAATAGTAAAAAACTCAAGCTCTTTTAATTCTTTGATTTCAGGTGGAATAATTTGAATAGAATTATCGTATAGATGAATTTTTTTAAGTTTTTTGAGTTTTACTATATCTGTTGGTATTTCCTTGATGTAATTTAAATGCAAAGCCAACTCTTCTAACTCTATAAGGTTGAAAAGTCCATCAGGGAATTTAGATAGGTTTAGTCTCCCCATAGACAAGAATTTCAATTTTCTTAATTCGTACAGTTCACTAGGTATCTCTCCTTTAAACGAAGAGGTGATATCAAGGTAGGTGAGATTTTTTAGTTGAAGTATAGGCTTTGGAAAACTTGGAAGTCGATTGGTACGGAAGTTTAGATATTCAAGAGATGTCAGTTTAGATATTGCACTTGAAATAGATGATATTCTATTGTTGGATATATCTAATTTCGTAAGTGAAGTTAGGTTACTTATTTCATCAGGAATATTGGTTATTTCATTATTATTTAAGTGAAGCTCCTCAAGTTTCCTGAGTTCAAATATTTCTGATGGTATTTTACTTAAGTGTTGATAGTTTATACGAACTATTTTTAAATTAGGATAGTAAGGGATTTCCTTTATTATAGTTGAGTCAGTAATTTTTAGATCAGTGATAGTTATGTCATAGCTCAATTTAATATCTTGACTATATACCATACTAGCCATTAGAAAAAATAACAATATGATAACTGACGTTAATTTTATTTTTTTCATTTTATTGCTGAGAAAGATAAATATAACAAACGTTGTTCTCTCGAAGAGCAACTATGTTTTGTTATATAGTGTTATCTACTTTTTATTTTTCATAATTACTTTCATTCAAGTCAAATATCATCTCTCCGTTTACTGTTGACTCGAATAACCTTATTAAGAAATCAATATCTGATCCTTCCTTCCTTTCATATTGACTTCCTAACTCAAGCTTTTTTTCTTCTTGATTATTAGTCTCACCTGTAAGCAAGTCAATTTGTGAGATTTTAATTTTAGATTCTACTAATTCTGCAATTTGTTTAATGTTTTTATTAGAAGAAGTTAGCGTTATTCTCTTGTAAGGAAATTGTATAAAATGTGTTCTAATAAATATTTCTTCTATTGTCAGATTTCGCTTATATGGTCTTGAAACTTCCTCTTTTGTGTCATAAAGTTGATGATAGTTGGAGAAATTATAATAGGAAAAGTCATTAAAATAATAAGAAACAATATCACTATTCACAGTTATTCCCATTGGGATGCCATTATTGTATAACTTTAATTTCTGGAAAATAAATGCTACCCAGCTATGGTATATGTCATAACAGACATTACTTAAATCTCCATTATCCGATTCAAAATACGGGCTATAAATATCATCTTCATCTATAAACAGCATAAATTCCTTATCTATTTCCTCTTCATCAAGAGCAATTGACATTGGAAACTCACATAACTCTCTCCAAAAATAAAGTGTATTAGTTCTATCATATTCCTTTGGAGTTTTTAAGTCATTTAATTTTGAAAACTTATATTTTTCTCCAATTTGTTCCATTTTCATCTCCAGTTTCACTGTAGATTTATTTAAAGAGTCAAAGAATCTTTCTAGTTCAATTAAACCTTCTTGATCTATTGTAAAGTTTTCCTTTAAGTATTTAAAAATTTTGTTAAACATTTATATTTTGAAAATTGTAGATAAAGCTTATTGTTTAGTTTTATTTTTTCTTGTCCAAAGCTAAATCTATAAGATTTAGCGACTTTATAAATATACACAGACCTTTCCGGTTAGCCCTAAAGTCCGCATTACGTTTAGGTTTTGTTGCCTACCGGCTTATTTTTTTCATGTTCAATTGTAATTTTTATTATTTGATATATATAGTTTTCAAATATTTTCAAGAAATTAAACACGAATATTTTGTCATTTAATTTAATCCACCCGTTACTATCGATTACTATTCCCTCAAGTTGTGATAGTTCTTTAGTTAATTCAGACTGGTTATTACCAAATCTAGAATTATTGTGCGCTATTTTATTTCGTATTTTCTGATATTTAGTTATCGAAGACCATAATTTGTCGGTTTTTGATAAGTCAAGTCCAACTACTTTTTCTAAGTATTTTTTTGACTTAGAAATATAATTAGTTCCAGATAAATCATCTGCAGAGATATTAAATTCAAAGTATTTCATATAGTTCTCTGTCAAAGACTTTAAATAATTTTCAAAAAGTGAGTATGTTGTGATAAAAGTACTTTCCAATTTTAATTTTTTAAAACCTTTATTAAAGTCTTGATAATCCTCAATAAAAATTGTCATTCTCGAAGGGTCTAGAATATCATTGTTAGATTGGTATTCGCTTATCTCCTTTTCTATTTCCAAGCTTCTTGCAATAAAGTATTTATCTACTGTAGTTAAATAATATCTTATAGTATCAATCTTATATTTACCAACCATAAACAAGTCATATTCCAATTGATTTATAAACTCTTCAAATGATATTTCTCTTGACTTAGACATTTTAGTTTAATAGAGTTTTTAGCTTGTTTGCAACGATTAGTATATGGCAAGTAGGGCTGAAACAAGCGATTATTTTCGGTTTAGCCACAAGCCAAAACTTTTGCATTTTATTTTAATTTTTCTTCTTTAATACCAAATCAAAAGATTTGGCGACTTTGTAAATAGACAATAAACTTTGGGTTGAACACTAATTGTCCTATTTGCTTAATATAGTGTTAGCACCTTTTATTATTTAGAGGGTTTGAATTCATAGATTAGGATTTTTTCATCATCTACTGCGTAATCACAACCATTTTTGTAGATGTCTAAGTAGTTTACTAAATCGACATCAGCTTTAATTAATCCAGAAAGAAGTGCATTTACTAAATAGCTATCCGAAGCAATATTATAAAGAACTTCTTTTAGTGCATACAATCGTTTGTCATTATCAATATTTTCTATGACGAAATCTACAACTCCTTCATACAATATTGTATTGTTATCTGTCTCTCTAGCTTCATAAAGTTCATCTCTATCAGTAACAAATAGAAATTTAGGAGAGTCTATTATCTCTTTCAGTTCTTTAGAATCAGGTATATGCTCAATAATCTTTCGTTTTTCTCTTAAATCATTTATTACCCAATCTTTAACGTTACCTTGACTTTCTTTCTCATTGCTGAAAGCATACTTTATATTTTTGTAAATCGAGCTGTCAAAGTATTTTGTGATTTCCGTAATGAATTTGTCAAATTCAGGAGTGTATCCTTCTAAAAGAGTCTCCATTAACAAAGTTGAAAAATGAAAGCTATCAAATTCCTTTTTTTCTTCACAAAAGTCACACCAGTCATTAAGGAGGTCATTATCAAAGGAAGCCTTATACATTGTTTTAATTTTTAATTGGTGCTAACGTTTCGGCTATGGTTAGTACGGGATTTCGAAGGAATGAACTTTCGATTAAGCACTTAGCCAAATTTTTAATTTTTTCTTTATTTCAATAGACACGCAAAATTGAAAATTTTGCGGACTTTATTCAAGGTACTCCACTTTAGGTTAAGCACCAAAACCCGTATTAACTATAGCCATTGTTGTACATAGTTATTCTTCGATTAGACTTTTTAAAAGTTCTTCTTTAGGTGTTATATATTTTTTGTCTAGTTCCTCCCAAACAAGTTCATTATCTAGTTTTTTACAAAAGTGACCGCCATTTCCAATCGTCATTTTCATTTTGTTTTTATAAAGCATTGAAGTTGTAGCAACTTCTGGATATAAAAATTCATCTACTATACTTGTAGGTAAGACTAAATTTGCTCCAACATAGCTAGTTTGCACACTCGGATAAGTAATTCCTTGAACATCCTTGTGTGTCAATACTAATTCTGTATAAGCAGTTGAAATTTTATAATCGTTGTGACTTTCTGCAATACGAGCATATTCGTTACTTATAAAAATTAAGAAATCTTCAAAAAATCCTGTATCAACACCTTGTAATTCTTTTGCAAGCTGTTTTTGTTTTTCATATGAAGCTTTTATGTCTTCGTTATTTTTAATTGCCTCTTCGGCAAAAACAACTTCTGCGATAATTAGTTCTTTTTTATTTCTCCATCTACTAACTGTAAAAAGCTCTCCATCCATTTGCACAGAGTTGTTGTCTAAAAATAATCGTGAAGTTTCAGCAATTGCTGTTACACGTGCTTTGTCAAGTTTAGATGTTTGAATAGCTGAATAAAATAGTACTTCGTGTGGTTTGTTTGCTCTTCCAAATTTGCTAAGCTTTTTAATAACTTCTTCATTCTTTATATATCCTAAATCTTCGATGGATTTAAAAAGAGGAGTTCCGTTATTAGCTCTGGCTCTTTCAATAGAACTTTCAGGTCGGAGCTTTGCTAGCGGAATAGGAATTTTACTGATTGAGTTTTTAAGAATATCCATCAGTTCTCCATATTCAACACTTTCTAAGTTCTTTGAATACTCTTGTAGTTTTTTAAATGCTTCTATGTAGTTCATTTTCTAATTATGTACAACGTTTTTGTGTATGATTTCGTTGCGTGTTTCAGCAACTAATTTAGCAAATACAAACCGAATAGAAAATCCGCGAGGATTTTCGTAAGTAGGCGAGTACTAGCAATGAATTATACACGGTGTTATGTGCAGTTTATTTCTGCATTTTTTCTAATTCAACTATTAATGAAATAGGTGAAGCCGAAACAAACGAATTGAATTTATCATTATGCTCTTTAATATTAACTCCTAATTTTCCTATTTCTAAAAATCCTCCTACTAAACCTCCAATAGCCGCAACTCCTGGTGTTCCTAACATAATAGACCCAAAAACGATTCCTAAAGTTCCAAAAAGAGATTTCGAATTTGTTAATGATTTTAAGGTTCCATTAACCAAATCTATTCCGTGTTTTTTACAAGCGTTTTTATAATCTTCGGTTTGAATTTGTAAGTCATCGCTTATAAATGATATGTCTTTTCCTTGATAATTCTTGTTGATAAATAACCCGAATCTTTTGACTTTATCGATAAAATCAGAATCTTGTTTTGCTTGTAATATCTGATTCCATTCTAATGACTCTGTATTAATTACAGGTGCATTAATAATTTCAATTTCGAGTTTATTCGTTGATTTTTGAAACTTGTAATCTTCGATTAGTTTTTCTAACAAGATGCTTTCATCGAATATTGGTATCCCTAAATTATTTTCTTTATTAACCTGTTTAGATAATTCTAAAACGGATAAATTTCCAACTTTTTTATAGCCCTCGTTAAATACGTTTTCAAGGATTTCTATAACTTTATCTCTTTCAATATCAGTAACATTTTGTTTTTCAAAATATTCAGGAAGTATTCTGTCAGTTAAATAAGTTATATCTCCTTTACCGTGTTTTTCTTTATCAATTTCAATTAGTTTTTCAACTTTAGAATAATCAATTGGTATTTTAGAAATTAATTTTTCGGGAATATTATGTTCTTTTCCTATTGGAATAATAGAATCAAATAATATTGCTGCTAATTTCAGTTTATCCGCATCAGAAACAATTCCAACCGTATTATATTTATTGATAATCATTAAGTTAGTTTTTTTGTCAAATTGCACATAACGACTGAGCTAAGCGTAGTGCGGAAGTAAGGAAACTCTTCGTTTCCGTATTTGCACTAAGCTAAAGCTTATTGTTTAGTTTTATTTTTTTTCTAAAGCTACCCCGAAGCGTCGGGGCATTCCCGATAGCTATCGGGATTAGCGACTTTATAAATATACACAGACCTTTCTATTTAGCCCTAAAGTCCGCATTACGTTTAGGTTTTGTTGGCAAATCGTTTTTTTCTAGTTTATCGCTAAAATCAGTTCATTGAAATTAGTCCGACACGGTAAAAACTGAATCTTTTTAATTCGATTTTAATAACTTTAGTACTTCTTTAGAATTAAAATTATTCCATTGCTTTGCGGCTATTAATGCACTAGTTTTTTTACGCCCATTATCAAACACTTTGTTTGGGTCTGCACCTGCTTTTAAAAGTAAATCAATGACCTCCAAACAACCTTCTCTAGATGCATGTACTAAAGTATTTCCGCCATAGCCCTCAGGATTGGCGTCAGCACCTCTAGATATGAGTAAGTTGAAAATTTCAGGAGATTTTACAGCTCTATAAATTGCATAGAATTGGTCATTGTAATAATTTGTTCCATTTGGATTTGCTCCATAATCTATAAGGAAATTGACTATTTCTATATATTGGTGTTGAACAGCTTCCACTAAAAAACCGTCTAACATCTTATCTGTAATTTCATCTTTGTACATTTCTAAATACATTTCTAAATAGGGTAAATTACCGTTTTTAACTGCACCAGAATAAGGATGTTCTAAAACCATTTTTTTTGAATGTATCAATACAAGTAGCTCATTCCGTTCTTTTAAATCTTCCTTTTTCATAGTAAATCTTGGAGGTAAACAACCTTTTTGATTGCTATCGAATGATTCAATATCACCAATTACTGCTGAGAACAAGTATTTTAACGTGTTATTATGAAATGAATAATTTTTAAGTACATTGTTTAATAACTTGAGTTTATCTTTCCGATAAAGCCATCGTATACTAACATAATCCAAAATGCTGTCTTTGCCTTGATTTTTTTCATTAAAATATTTAATCCCTTCATCTTCATTTATTGCGTCATAATTAGAAAAGTTATTGAAATCATCAAATTGAGAAAAACAATTCAATGATAATAACACTACAAACACAAATATTAAGTTTTTCATTTTTTTTAATTAAAGGTTTGTTAAAATGTTTGCCAACGAAGGTATAATGAACATATGTTCATTATACCTTCTAATATAAGTTGTTTGCAATATCTGAATATTATTCGGGTAAACTTATTTGATATTTAAATTTTCTAAAGTAGACGGTTATAAATATCCAGATTTATTGATTTAGATAATTATGGATGCTTTCGTTAATTATAGATTTAACACTCCTATCTTCTTCCAAAGCTTTAGTTTTTAATTTTCTCAAAATTGTTTTATCAATATAAAAAGAAAATTGCTTTTCGTTTTTAGTAATTGATATTTCTGGAACTACTTTTTGAATGGATGTATTTGGCTTAGAAGCTTGCGCTTTGGCTATTAAACTATAAAACTCATTTTTCGACATGGTATAGATTTATATAATTATATATTTCCTGATTTATATTAAAGTTGTTAAGACCTCTTTTGTTAAGCTATCAATTTGCCTTTGCGCATTTCTATCGGCTGTAACACCCTTAAGCAAAGGAGATCTAGTAAATGCTACCAAATCACTTATCATTGTTTGCGCTATTTTTATTTTATGAGAATCAAGGCTTTTCAAGATATCTTCGGTAATGGTTGTATTAGCTTTTACCATGTTCAAGATAATCATGGTATTGTTCTCTTTCATTTCGTCTTTAATCAAACTTATCGTATTGTCAATAGCTAGCAAATCAAGTATTCCGGCTTTTGTTGGTACTAATATTAAATCTGCAATTTTGATAAGTCCTTTCAACTTTGACGATAGGTAAGGAGGTGTATCAATAAAAATAAAATCTAAATTGTTGTCAATCGTTAAAATATTTTCATCTGTGGTTATTTGAAACGAATTAACAATTTTTGAAAGCTGAGATAGACTGCCTTGAGCATCGATGTCGAGAATAGCAACTTTTGAATGCTCACTTAAATTTTGAGCAAGATTGTAGGTTAATGTACTTTTTCCCACTCCACCCTTTTGATGTGTAATTAAAATGATTTTTGCCATAGTTATTCAGTTTTAGTTTTGCTCCATTTTTGATAAGTATCGTTGGCTTCTTTATTTTCTTTCAAGAAGGTGCTGAAGTGATTTATCACTTCATTTTGACCCTTTTCATAATATTCGTTATTTGTTTTTGATGCATCCTTGATTTCGTAAATTGAATAGCTTGTCAATGAAAAACAGAACAAGATCAGTGTTCCAAATAAGACCAAAAGCCAAGTAGGGTAGTGGTTTGATTTTGATAATCTCTTGGTCAACTCGGAAATTTTTTTGTGTTGTACTGTGGATAGTTCTTCTTGCTGTTTCAGATTGATGTTTAAGACCGACTTCATTTCCTTTATATCTGGCGATACAGGAGTAGTTCTTAATTTTTCAGACAATTGTTCCATTCTATGGAGTTGTACCTTAAAATCGCTTAATTCCTCTACTAAAAGCTCTGCTAAATCATCAATTTTTGCCATGGTTATAATCCTATTTCAATTCCCTTAGTTATAATTTGTTTCACTGCCTTTTTTGTTAAACCCATTATCATGTTAGTACTTAATTCGAGGACTCTACCTGCTATGTTCACAGCTTTGTTAGAATGTTGAAGTATTTGTCCGCTACTATTAATGGATAGGCCATTTGCAATCTTACCACCGCTCATGGAACGGTGTACTTCACTTCCTTTGAGGTTTATACCTTTGTACTCAAATCTAAAACCTTGTAGTTTTCCTCCCTTATTAATACTTGGGATTACTTCTACATTTCTTGAAGCCATTTTTTTTATGTAATCGTTAAAAGTTTTGGGGTGTTCCTTTTTTAAAATTTGAAGATGAATTGAGTGTATTTCATTTCTAACTTTTTGTAATGGTTTAAGTTTCTCAGCTTGTACTTCTTTTACCGTTTTTAGGTCCATTTCAACAGCTACTTGTCTAGCAGCTTCATTACTACGTTTACCTATGAAACTATCTGGATATGCTTTACCTTTAAAATCGATTCTATTGACATACAAATGAATATGAGTGTGTGCTTTGTCTCTGTGAACAAAAGCGATTGCCTGTCTTTCGGTTAAATTCATATTTTCTATAAATTTTCTAGAAATAGTACCTAGTTGATTTTTAGAAAGTTTTTTACCATCCTCAATGGTTGGGCTTAAAACAAAGCTTAATGTATTTCTATTACAATTCTCGTTCATACTCTGAATGATTTCAAATTCCTTGGTAAGTTCCTGTGGAGTTTCTCCTGCTAGATATTCTTTTAATACTATAGATGCATCTTTTTCCTGATTCATACCATACGACATTGAGGCATTTGTATGTGATATGGATTTACCTTTCCCAATCATTTTTTGAATTTGTTAAGATGTTCTTTAAGCTCCTTAGATAGAGCATATACTTCATCGCTTAATTGAGGGTTTCTTTTTCGAAACATATTACCTATCAAAGTGAAATTTCTACTATAGGTTGAAATGGTTTTGAATGCTTCAATTTCCTCTTCGGTTAATCTTGCGGTTATTTCTTTATTGAACGCCGCCCTAAAACAAAATTCACTCAAGGATAGCCCCGAGTTTTTCGCCTTAATTTTCAAAAGTTTTTTTTCGTAAATAGTACATCTGAATTTGGTGATTACCCTTTCTTTTTTTCTCATTTGTTTCTATTTTATTTTGCGACCATCGGGAGAAAAATCAAGATTGTGGGCCCAGCACACACATCTTGAATTCTTACTCAAACTCTAAACTTGATTACCGCATTAATTCTAGGTCAAATACTTCAATTAGATTCTGTAGTTGAATGTTTAGTTTTAATAACTTATTTAGATTTTCAGATTTTATATCGTTAATAATTATTCTTTCTTTATTGACTTTTAAAAAATAATCTGCGATGTCATAACCCTTAGTTTTTTGTTCCTCGGTAGCCTTACTTTCTAATAAATCTGATGTGCTAATATTGTAACCTTTCCTAAATAAGTCATCTGATTTTTTCTTCCATTGTGTGTATGGATTTTCGTTAATTCTGGATACACCCAAGTCTGGATAAAGAATAATTCTTCTGTCTTTTATTGGACTTAATTTCTTTTCGTTTATACCATTTAAACTTCCTGCTGCTAACCAAATGTATTTGTCAAAGAGGATACTCATTATACAGGCAGTTTTTTCAGATTCGACTATTGCAATAGCATTGTTACTTTTATTAATCAAGTGTAGTCCAAAAAAGCATTGACTCAAGTTGAACTCCCTTAATTGATTATTTTTGATTTGATAGGAATGCATCCAGTTAATTATTTTGGAACGTTTACCGTTTTTAGAATACATCATCATTTTGCCACTACGTATTTTTTTAAAATTGTCTATTTGCCAAAAAATTGTAGCATTGTTCCAGAATGTTGCAGTACCTACTTGATATAAATTAATTATGTTTTCAACTTTATCAGTTGGGAATATTGATTTTAAATATTCAATGAAATTATTATTGGTATTAAATCTTAAACTCTGTTTTAAATCCACTTTGTTGTGATATGTTGTATCCTTTTTTACTTGCTTATAATTACTAGTTAGATGTGGAGTATATGTATTGGATGTATTTTTAAAATACATTTTTGGACTTAAGTGGTAACCGCAATTGATTTCTCTATCACATCTTCCGACTATTTCAGAAATATTTTTTTGGTCTACTATATCCAGATATACAACAAATCTTTTTTTATTGCATTTTGGACATATATACTTGCGGCTACTTTTATCTAATATATACCTGTACACTTCACTTACTTCATTTACTTCACAAAGCCCTGATATATGGGGTTTAGAGAATTAATTTAATTTCATTTCATTTTCACTTACTTCACTAACTATCATTTTGGATTTCACTTACTTCATTAATATTTCACAAATAAAATATTGTATTAATCTGTTTTTCAATTATTTACTTCTGTTAGTGAAGTAAATGAAGTAAGTGAAGCCTATAGTACTTTCTTATAATTACCTCTGGAAACTCTCTTGAACAACTTTCGATCGTTTAGATAAGTTTTGAATTGTCTATCACTAATCCTTGGTTTTCCATTTTTTCCTGTTTTACAGGCAGTTTTTAATCCCTCGGCGGTTGTAAACTCTTTATCTAGTTCTGCATAAATATTTCTTTGCAATTCAGTTAAAGATTCTAAGTAATTTTTTGTGCTAGTCTGTACTCTAACCCTAATAGCATTTACTTTGTAGTATTCGAATAATTTTATACCGGCTTTAATAGCGTTTAATTCTATTTGGATTCTATCACCTTCTTTACAAGCATAGCATAACAGTTGTATTATCAAAGAGAAGCGTAAAACATATTGTTGAAGTTTAATTTCAATACTTCTTTCATAATCAAACAAAAAATCTTCTGGTCTATCGTTTTGCCAGTTGAATAAATACTCCTTGGCGTTTTGTTCAATAGGAAGTAATTCTTTTTTATTATCTAAATCTAATAGTGATGTAATAATGTTGTTATAGTTATTCAACAGTCTTTTATCTACTTTGTTAATATTCCATTTTATAGTTTTTGGATTGGTAGGATAGACAAAAAGAAGACGGTCCATAAACCCGTTTGAATTTCTGCCTTCCCTTGCGAATTCTTTTAATACACTTATTTGTGTGCTTCCAATAACCCCTATAAATGGTTCATCAATTCGCATGCTTTTACCAGATGCGCGGTCCAAGAAAATTGGTGAACCGCTCCACATACTTAAATAGGTTTCTGCTTCTCCAGAATTATTATATCGGTTAAAATTTTTCAACCACCCACTCAGTTCGTCAACATAAATACATATTCCATTAGGATTATTTTGAAGAATATATAGAAGAGCTTCAGGTGTAAAATCACTTATTAAATTCTTTTTTAGAAGTGGTTTTTTAAGACTTTTATTGTCCTCTTTAGAAGTGTTATTTTTCTCAAAGTCATCTAATAGTTCTTGATACTCTATATAATATTCGCTGTCTTTTTTATGAATAGGATTAAAACAAAATTTAAGAGCATGACTTTTTGAGTCACCAGGTCTTCCAACTATTACCATAAATAAGTTGCACTTTTCATTCCAATCTTCTTTTACTGATAATCGGTATTTTAGACCTATAGCTGTTGAAGCTGCCGACAATATTCCAGAGCCTAAATAGTCTATAGAAAATTGAAATTTGTTATTAGCTTCTAATATAATTTCTTGAATAGCATTGGGAAAAATATCGAATGGAAAAATATTTTCATTGTCTTCAGTGTTTTTGAGGAAGTCCATTTCTAAATCAGCTAAACTTACACTTCCTAATATTTCATTTGTGGTCATAGTGTACTTGATAAAATCGTATATTTGACCTATACGATTGGAGGTTAAGGCTTCAATTGTAATAAAATAATAAAGCATAAAATGTTAGAGCATTTTATGCTTTTCGTGTTTTATATCCAAAGTGTTTTTTTTGATTTTCCGAGTCGAAAATTTGAAAATGGGGTATTATATATGGCTTTACCTTTGCTTTAGGAATAATCTCTCCTCTATTTATTCTATTTATTATGGTAGCAGGTGTACATTTTTGAATAATAGATGCTTCCTTGACTGTATAGTACTTTTTGGTAAAGTCTTCTTTAGGTGGGTTTAATAGTTTATCAAGTTTCTCATTAACTTGAGCTAGTTCATTGTAAATTGGATCGAATGGGTTTGTGACGTTTTTCATATCTATTAATTATAGTTTGATACGTCGAAAGTATTGGTTGTTTCTGCTAAAACTTGAGATTCTTAAGAATCTCAAAAAAATTAACTTAATTAACCTTATTTAATTCATCTAAAAAGTAAAATTGTTCTAGTTTGGAAAATAGTTTATCTCCTTTGTTGGATTCTGGTTCCTCTAGAGTTTTCAAAACCTTACATAATGTCCCATATGAAAAATTTCCGAATTGCTTTTCGAAAATCTCATGAACAATCCCTCTTGAAGGAAAATTTATTATTCCCATACTTTTTAATTTAAAAATTAAAACAGCATAATATTCTTTTCCTAAAACTATTCTATTTTGATTATTAATTATTTCATGTTTTTTTAATAATTCCATAAGTCTTATCAGCTTTGTTTTTTCAATAAAAATATTATCTAGTGAATAAGTCAAGCCTTTCTCGTAAGAGCCAATAATATGAATATACTTTAGCGTTTTTTTTGTGTTTTTTTTTAAGTCACTCAGAAATAAATATTGCATTCTGTCATCATTGGCATTTTTAATATCACTTAATAATACTTTTAAAATCCAATTCTCATGTTCTTTAAATGATGTTCTTTTTGCAGAAGAGCTTAATAGGTAGTAGTGTTTGAAAAGAGATTTGTGGATATTAAAGTCCAACTTATAATTTTCATAATCTTCTAGGTTCATTTTATAAATTACATTTTCAGTCTCTTTGAATGTTTCAATTTTAAGATCTTCATAGACTTTATAAACGTAATTTTTAATTGACCCATATTTAATGACTAAATAAATGATATAAATATTGGAAGTTATGATATCTAAAAAAGGTGTAGCTGAAGTATATTCAATTAAAAATTCTTCTTTATAATCAATATGCTCAAGATTATTAAAATTTAGTTCCATACGTTTTCCATAAATTTTATTCGATGATTTTCGTTTGGTCGGTAATAATTATTGAATACTTCTAAACTTTTATGTCCAGTATAACTCATGATGATTTTATCCGGAATACCTTCGTTTTTCATTATGGTAATAAAACTTCTCCTGGCTGTGTGTGAAGAGATTCTGTCATGCATTGGAGATTCGGTCTCAATGATTTCATTTCCAACTTTCATGGATTTTTTTATCATTTCATTATAACCAAGTTTTATAAACAGTTCCTTTAAGTAATCATTAAATTTTTGATTCGAATATTGTGGCAAGTTATAGTCGTACTTTTCTAAAATTTGTTTTGAGTAACTATTTAACGGTATCCTTAAAGATTTTGTTTTGTCTTTAACATCAATAACATTGATATGACCGTTTGAAACATCTCTTTTTCTAACTTTACTATAATTGGAAAAGCGCATCCCGGTCGATACCCCAAAAACAAAGAGGTCTCGAATTTTTATTAATTTTTTGTTCCTCCCTAAATTGAAAGAATAAATTTCGACTATTTGTGATTTGGTTAAGGCGATTTCATCTGTAGCAAATCTCTTTATGTTTTGAAATTGTTTAAAATCTTGGTTATAAGTGTACTTGTTATCCAAAGACCAATACATGAATGTTTTAAAAAGCCCGATATTTCGGCTAAGTGTATTTGCTGAATGTTCTTTTTTTTCAACACAATACTGTATGAATTTATTATAAAAGTCTTTATTGATGTTAGAGTACCGCATAGTATAATTGGCTTCCTTGCTAAATGACTTTAATAATTTTTCGTTGTACTCATAACGTTTGATTGTAGATTCACTATTGGCAGCTCCTGTCTTGTCATTCTTTTTTTCAATTAAAAAAATACTATATGCATTAAATATGTCTTTCGTTTTACCGGAGATATTTTTGAATTCAAGATTAAATTCTTCTTTAATTTTTTCGATGGTTAGTACTTCTCTAATAGAAATGTATCTATTTACTACTTCAGTGAATTTATTAGAATATCTGGAAAGTTCATTGTCTATTATTTTTCTATTGGATACATCCTTATCTCTACCTGTCAAATTTTTTGGACGTATGTTTCTGAAATCCCAATCAGATGGATGAATTCTAATTCCTGTAGAATACACAAATTTTTTCCCCTCTTCTTTGAAATATGCACTAAACAGAATAGGGGATAACTTATCTTTTTTTGGATATTGTAATTTGAAAGAGTAATGCATAAATATTGTTATTGCCAATTTCGTTGCCAATTCTTTTAGATATAGTTATATATTGTTAATGAAATTGGCGCTAATATTTATGCTAAATTATATATAAATTAGGGTTTTATAGGGGTTAAGGATAAAATTTAACACAATAGGTTCGAATCCCTCTTTCTCCGCTTAGAGCAAAGCTCAATATCGTTAAGATATTGGGCTTTTTTCTTTTAAGACATGTTGAAAACATAGTTTTCATAAATGGAGTGAAAGAAAAAAGACCTAATTTTTTTTGCAATTTGAGGTTTATTATCAGGTTCGTAGGTTGAGGGATGCATATTGTGTATTCCTGTTTGTGATATTATGGTTCTCAAAATCTACTTATTAAGTATTCTTTATATAAAAAAATGCTATCCCAAAAATTGCTTAATAAGCTAATTTCTCTCTTTGGTTATTAAGTCTTTCTTATTTAAGTATAATTCAATTTTTAATCTATTGGTAAGGCAGTAGTTTTAAAGTTTAATAAAGTTTTGTTTAATATATTTACAGTTTAATTAAACAAATTTGTAATTTTATTTATTGTTAAGAAATGATACTTTTTAAAAATTTTCAAATTATTTAAAAAGAGAACAGACAAATAAAATTTACAGGTAAAGTATATGGATATAAAATCATTCAATAGTATAGAATTAGATCGTATTATAGAGATGGCTTGGGAAGATAGAACACCGTTTGAGGCTATATTGTTTCAGTTTGACTTACCTGAAAAAGATGTTATTAAAGTAATGCGCGGCAATCTAAAAGAGTCTAGTTTTAAACGATGGCGTAAAAGGGTTAATAGTGGTACAAGTCAAAAGCATTTAAAAAAGCGCAGTTCAGAAATCTCACGATTTAAATGTTCACGTCAAAGAGCTATTTCGGGTAATAGAATAAGTAAGCGTTAGATTTATTTAATAGGTTCTAAAACTAGTTTTTTAATTAGCTATTACATTCTTATAACTATTAATTGTCACTACATACTTAAGATATACAAAAATAGGATGTAGCTATTTCTTCTTAAATAAATAAAAATCAAATTAATCTTGCGCAAAACAAAACTGAATATTGTATGGTTGAAACGTGATTTACGTTCACAAGATCATGAACCTTTACTTCATGCAGAAAGAGCAGGTATTCCATATATAATTATCTATCTATTTGAACCATCTCTAATTCAATATCCAGATACAAGTTTAAGGCATTTACAATTTATTTATCAATCTATTTTAGCTTTGAATTTAACGTTAAAGCCATATAATAGGTGTGTTACGCTCTTTTATGGTGAAGTTGAAAGTGTTCTGGAATACCTTAACAATCATTTTAAAATTAATTCACTTTTTAGCTATTGCGAAAGTGGAATAAAATTAACGTGGCAGCGAGATAAAAAAGTAAAACAAATTTGCAATAAATACAGTATAATTTGGCAAGAATTTCAGCGTGACGGTATTTTAAGAGGTATTAAAAATAGAGAGGATTGGAGTAAACAATGGCACTTAAAAATGCATCAACCTATAATTAGAAATAAGTATTCGGTATCTGATTTAGAGCCATTAAAACATCCCTTTTTATTACCACAAGAGTTTAAAACTAATATAGAAAAAACCAATAGTAATTTTCAACCTGGGGGCGAAGAGAATGCTATTCGCTATTTAAAATCTTTTGCAACCAAAAGAGGTAGTAATTATCAGAAGCATATTTCAAAACCAACAGAAAGTAGAAAAGGGTGTAGCAGATTATCACCATATTTAGCTTGGGGAAATATAAGTGTTAAACAAGTATTTCAATTTGTAGGTACTCACCCTAACGGAACCAAAAATAATAGAGCATTTTCAGCTATGTTAACTAGATTATTTTGGCACTGTCACTTTATTCAGAAATTTGAGGTAGCATGTAGTTATGAAACAGCGTGTATCAATAAAGGTTATGAACTGTTAACGCATAAAAAAAACGATACCTATATTAAAGCATGGAAGTTAGGGTTAACGGGCTATCCTTTAATTGATGCTTGTATGCGAGCTGTAGAGCAGACTGGGTGGATAAATTTTAGAATGAGGGCAATGGTAGTTTCATTTTTGACACTCAACCTAGATCAAGATTGGAGAGAAGGTATCTATCATTTGGCCAGGCTATTTTTAGACTATGAACCAGGTATTCATTATCCTCAATTTCAAATGCAGGCCGGTACAACTGGTATTAATACTGTACGTTTATATAACCCTGTAAAGAACTCTCAAGAACATGATGTTGATGGTGTTTTTATAAAAAAGTGGGTTCCAGAACTTGCAAACGTTCCTGTAGTGCACATTCACGAACCATGGAAAATGACAGTTATGGAACAATCTTTCTGTGAAGTTATTATTGGTGAAGATTATCCATTACCAATTGTTGATTTACAAGAAAGTGCAAGGCTTGCAAGAGAGAAAATTTGGGAACATAAAAATCATCCTGCCGTGCAAAAAGAAAAATATCGACTACTAAGAACTCATGTGAACAGCAAATAGCATGATTTTTAAAAGCTTTTTTAAGAGCACAGTTTTAAAATCTAATGGTTATTCTTTATGATATTTATTTAAATAAAAATACATTCTAAAAGAAAAATCAATGTCCATAGTATAGTTCTTGACCAATTCTTTTTATTGAGCGATATGAGTACTTTGTGGTCAAAATCTTTATTTGTAATGCGGTTATGAAGTGGTACAAATTGTAACATTGTAATCACCCAGATAATGATTATAAAAAATAATTTTATCAACTGATAGGGTTGGGTTTCAATAATACAATGGTATATAGATAGCGTTAATTGACCAACCATCAACGGACCAACGATACAGGCAATTAACCTAGTATATTTTTTATGCCATAAGACTAGGTTCTTATGATTGTAAAACTTAAAACTCGGATAAATGATTAATTGCACTATCCAAATGAGTACTACTAATCCAAAATCAATAAGTATTCGTAGTATTTTAATTGACATTATAAATGCTTGATTATTTTTGAACTAAAAGGCTTCGTTATTGAATAAAAATAATCAACTAAGTCTCCATCTTTATTAATCAAATACTTCTGAAAATTCCATTTTACAGTGGAGCTTTTTTTGCCATTAAATTCTTTTTTTGTCAACCATTCATATAAAGGGTGTTGTTTGTTACCCTTTACTTCGATTTTTTCTGTAAGTAAAAAATTAACACCATAGTTACGTTCACAAAAGGTTTTAATTTGAGAACTATCACCAGACTCTTGTCCTCCAAATTGATTGCAGGGAACCCCTATGATAGTTAGATTTTTATAGGTATCACTTAGTTTTTGTAAATCTTTATATTGATTGGTGAAGCCGCATTCTGAAGCCACATTTACAAATAATATATGGTTACCAATAAATTTAGAAAGGTCAATGGATTTGCCTTCAAGTGAATTTATTTTTATGTCATAAATAGAAGTTTTGGTAGTCATGGTTTTTTTGATGGGAGCTGTTTTTGCTTTCTCTACTTTTTTCATTGACTTAATTTAAAGTGAATTATAGGAAACTAAGTACCAGATTAGAATGATATTCAGTTATAAAATTGTAATGCTTTTTCTTTACACTTGCCACTGTTATTATAAGTTCGAGCTAGTTTGTTAATTCAAATAATTTTGTAATTCTGCAATCTTACTTGATGTATTAAATATACCTCCATAAAAAGAAGTTACTGTCGCAGAAGTATCATCTTTAATACCTCTCGATGAGACACATAAATGCTTGGCGTCTATTATTACGGCTACATCTTCAGTTTCTAATATTTGTCTAAGCTCAGCAGCTATTTGATTTGTTAATCTCTCTTGTACTTGCGGTCTCTTGGCATAATATTGAACAATTCTATTAAGCTTCGAAAGTCCGATCACTTTACCAGAAGAAATATACGCGATATGAGCTTTACCTATAATCGGTACAAAGTGGTGCTCACAGTTCGAATAAAAGGTTATATTTTTTTCTACCAGCATTTGATTATACTGATATTTATTATCAAATAATGCTACTTTAGGTTTATTAGCAGGGTTTAAACCTGAAAAGATTTCATCTATATACATTTTAGCAACACGATTAGGTGTTCCTTTCAAAGAATCGTCTTCAAGATTCAGCCCCATAACATCCATTATTTGTGAAAATAAATCTGCTATTTTATCTTTTTTTTCTTCGTCAGATATCTTGAAAGCATCTGTTTTCATTGGAGTTTCAAGACCTGTGTAGATATGGTCATCACCTATTTCTTCTTCTGAAAATCCATTTAAATTGTTTTCTTTAGTAAGGGTATTCAACATAATTTCTTGGTGTTTCATATAGTTTAATCTTTAACTCTAGATTTGATTCTATCTCAATTTTCAAAATATCGTAAATGACTATTGCTATATTTTCAACAGTTGGGTTAAGGGTTTTAAATTCTTCAGTGTCTAGATTTAGATTTTTATGGTCAAATCGATTTAAAATTTTTTCTTCAATCAAATCAGATAAAATTTTGGTATCTATTACGTAACCAGTATCCTTATTGCAATAACCAATGACTTTAACTTCTAGTTCGTAGTTATGCCCGTGAAAATTTGGATTATTACATTTTCCGAAAATCTCTTTATTTTTCTCATCGCTCCAATTTGAATTATGCAATCTGTGTGCTGCATTAAAATGTTCACATCTTACTATGGCTAGTTTGTTCATGTTTTAAAGAAAATGTTTGTAAAAATTTCAACACTCAAAGGTATTTAAATTTGTTTAAGTAATCATGTTAAATATTAAACAAAATTTAAATCTACAGAAAAAGAAATGATAGGGTAATGTTCGAAGTAAATGGTTGCATACCGTATTTGATTCATGAAAACATAGTTTTCATGAATAGAATGAAAGAAAAAAGCTCCAAATCTGATTTTACAATGTGGGCTTTATTTGTAGGACCAGTGCTTAAGGGATGTACGAAGTGAATCACAATTTAGTACTTTACCATAATTGTAAAATCCAATTTCATTCGCCAGCTCTGTATTTTCATAGGTTAATTTTTTTAAAAGGATTATATTATATTTATTATATCAAAAGTAACCTGCGTCTTATATTTGCTGCTGTTAAAACAACTTCTCTTAGATAGACTATGATAAAAGCCAAAATTCATGATAGGGAACAAGAGCGTCTTGCGCTTCTTAATTCATATTCCATTTTAGACACACTGCCTGAAAAAGATTATGATAACCTTACCAAGCTAGCGGCTGAAATTTGTCAGACACCAATTTCATTAATTACACTTTTAGATGATAAAAGACAGTGGTTTAAATCTCACTACGGACTAGGAGTTTCTGAAACACCTATTGAAGATGCTTTTTGTGCACACGCTATTACAGGTAATGACCCCATTTTTACTACTGAGGATGCTCGTGAAGATGAACGATTTCATGACAACCCTTTAGTTATCGGTGATCCCAACATTGTTTTTTATGCCGGTATTCCTTTAAAGAATGCAAGTGGTTTACCATTGGGTACTTTATGTGTTATTGATAATAAGCCAAGAAAGTTAACTGAGAGCCAAAAAGAATCACTTAATATTTTGTCTGAGCAGGTCATTAATTTACTGGAACTTAGAAAGAATAAACTAGAACTTGAACGAGCTCATAAAAAACTTAAAAAATTTTCTAAAAAACTTGAGAAAAAGGTTTTTCAACGTACCAATCAATTAGAAATCAAGACCATAAAGTTAGAGTTGATGATAAATGATTTGGCTTCGTTCAACCATATTTGTAGTCACGATTTGCAAGAACCGTTACGAAAAATACAAATGTTCATTTCTCAGTTTAGTGATAATGAGTTTCATAATTTATCTACTGCTGGTAAGCACAAATTAGAACGAATAGATTTGTCTGCTGCTCGTATGCGTAATTTAATACAAGATTTACTTGTATATGGAGCTACCGAAACCATAGATAACAGTTTAACTACTATGTCTCTAAAAAGGCTTGTTTTAGATGTAAAGGATGTTTTAAGTGAAGAGCTTAAGGAGCATAAAACGGTACTTAAAATTGAAAAAGACTGTGATGTTACAGTTAGACCAATACAGTTTAAGCAGTTGCTATTCAATCTGTTTACCAATGCTATTAAGTTTACCAAAAAAGAAGAAAAGCCTGTAATAAGAGTGAAGGGCAAGGTTGTTCACGGAGCAGATTATCCTCTTTTACACTTAAATGGCGAAAAGCGATATTCTCATATTATAGTTTCTGATAACGGTATTGGTTTTGACCAGAAATATGAAAGTAAAGTCTTTAAAATTTTTCAGCGCTTACACAGCGACGAAGAATATCAAGGCACCGGAATTGGACTCGCCATTGTAAAACGTATTGTTACTACACATAACGGACATATTACTGTAGAAAGTTCGCTTGGTAATGGTGTTGTTTTTGAAATATTTATTCCTCTCGCAGATTAAAGCGATTTAAAATAATCTTTTACTTCTTTTATATGTTTTTCTTTGGATGCAACACTTAACCAACTTGCTTCAAAACCATTAATAGCTAATTGCTCTATTTGTTTTAAACTTAAATTAAGCGCTTTCGCAGTTTGGTAGTAGTTCTCATTCATATACCCACCAAAATAGGCAGGATCGTCTGAATGTATTGTGGCTAAAAGTCCCTTATCAAGCATCTTAGCAACGGGGTGCTCTTCCATCTTCTGAATCACCTTTAAGGCAACATTACTAGTAGGGCAGAGGGTAAGGGCAATTTTATCATCTACCAATCTTTTTACCAAAGTTTCGTCGGTTAGACAACGATTACCGTGATCTATACGTTCTACATTTAAAATATCTAAAGCTTCCCAAATGTAATCTGCCGGACCTTCTTCACCTGCATGGGCAACTAGTTTATAGCCTTGCTCTGCAGATGCTTTAAATACTTTTTCGAACTTACTTGGCGGATTTCCCATTTCTGATGAATCCAAACCTACGCCATCAATAATGTCTTTAAACGGTAATGATTCTTCTAAGGTTTTAAAAGCGTCTTCTTCACTTAAATGACGCAAATAGCTCATGATGAGTTTATAGGAAATATGTAATTCATTTTTTCCTTTTTCTAAAGCGCGGTGAATTCCTTTTATTACAACTTCAAAAGCTACACCTCTTTCTGTATGTGTTTGTGGGTCAAAAAACACTTCTACATGCTTTACATTTTCGCTGTGCACCTTGGTAAGATATGCCCAAGTCAAATCAAAGAAATCTTGCTCATATAACAGTACTTGCGCACCAGCATAATAGATGTCTAAAAACTCTTGAAGGTTATTAAATTTGTATGCTTCTTTAACCGATTCAATAGAGTCATATGGTAACGTAATATTATTTCTCTTTGCAATCTGGAACATTAATTCTGGTTCAAAACTCCCTTCTAAATGTAAGTGAAGTTCCGTTTTTGGAATGCCTTGAATTATTCTCTGTAGTTCTGATGATTGCATTTATCTGAGATTTAAATAATTTTATGAGGTATGTAGGTCAGTATATTTTGATAAACTTACTTATTCTATTTGAAATTTAAGCGAGTGATCGGTAATAGCGTTAATAATTGACCCTATTTTATATGAAATACTTCTATTTCTACTTTATTCCATAGCCAATACACATTACTGTTTCGTCCTTATTTACTGGTGGTGTGCCTATTTTGTATAGTATAATACCAGAATTGGGTGCTTTTAGTACTGTTAAGGGTGTACCAAAAATGTCTTGTATCTGACCAACAATTTCCCCTGCTGTTACTGTATCTCCTGCTTCAAAATTACTTATAAATATACCTTGGTATTCAGATTTTAAATAGGATTGCTCCGTAATGCTTTTAAAACTTGTAGCACTCGTTTTTTCGGAATTATACATGTTCATTTCTGATAACATATTGTATACTCCCATTTTAATTAGATCTACCGCTTCGTTTTGTACTTGACCGAGTTTGCCGCTTTCCAGGCTTAACGCAATTTTATCATCTTGCACAGCTTGTTTAAAAGCGTATTTGGCAGGTTCTGTTTTTTTAAGGGTATATGGATAAGATACTATATAACTAAATCCGCTTGCTTCAGCTAGTTTTTTTGCCATAGCCGTTTCTTTTGGGTTGTCGGTATTGTTATAGTAACATGCAAATGGTAATAAATCTTCATTGGCATCGCCACCATGTATATCTAGAAATACATCGGTTTTTGCTATAATTTCATTCGTAATAAAATCTGCTATTCGTTCTGTAATTGAACCCGATTTATAACCAGGAAAGGTTCTATTCAGATTTATATCATCTTTCGGATTTACAAACGGAGTACGACCAAAAAACGCAGATGGGTTTGCCATTGGAAGCATTATTATTGTCCCCGTAAGTTTACTGGTGTCAAATTCGTTCAGTAGTTCTTGTGCCGCTATAATAGGAGGATATTCATACCCATGAACTCCAGACACCATGGTAAAAACCGGACCAGTATTTTTACCTTTAATTATGATAACAGGAATAGAATCTAAGTTGCCTTTATCATCAGTAAATGTTACGTAAAAGCTTTTACTACTTGGTCTGTTGGTGTCGTTAAAGTTGGTTTCAAATTCGTTTTGGGCTTGAATAAAATTGCTAATAATTAATAGCAATAGTAATATCGCTTTCTTCATCTTTTGAATTTTTACAATATGTACTTATTAAATATATCTTCGAGCTCTTTTTCTGGATCGGTACTAAGTCCGGATCGGGTAGTAGAGCTTTGTATGACTGTGCTTCTGCATGCTGTTAACCATCCAAATCTATCAGGTAAATCTAACTTTCCTATTGGTCCGCCAGCTTCCTTCCCTTCACAGATTAATTTCCAGGCTTTTAAATAATCATTCAGTATTTCATATTCTATTTCTGGAGAAAAGGCTTTTAACTTATCCTCACTGATATGATATTTGATATCTAAAAATTTTGTCCGTTTACAAAATAAAATCACACCAACATTAAAGAACTCTTCTCTTTCAACTTTGGGTACGATCCTAACTATCGCAAATTTGAAGGTATGTCTATCTTGCATCTTCTGCTTCTTTTACTAAAACATCGATCATAGATAGCTTAGTGGTTATAAATTTAATATAGGCTGCTCTTTTTTCATCCGCATTTAAAATATCAGATTCGCTCGTCAACCAATCTTCAGGTATTTTAGTTACAATCTCTGTTATTTTTTCTAACGTGATAAATTTTTGAATTTCTGCAGCAGCTTCAGATAGGGCAGTGGCTTGTTGTAAAAGCACATGGTCTTTTATAAACGGAAATGTTCTGGTAAGGTGACTCTCCCAAGTCTCCCAATTATGATGAAAGTAGAAACTTGCTCCGTTATCTATCACCCATAATTCATTATGCCAATATAATAGATTTGCATTTTTAGCCGTGCGGTCAATATTGCTTATTAAACTATCTAAGACCACAACTTTTGATGCTGTCATGGCATCTGCCGTAGAAATTAAAGGATCGAAAGTAATAGCGCCAGATAAAAAGTGTAAACCAAGGTTAAGCCCTACACTAAACTTCAATAAATCTTGAATTTCTTCGTCTGGTTCGGTCTGCCTAAAAGAATCTTCTAAATTCATAAATACCAACTCAGGTACTTTTAAACCGATTGCACGCGCCAATTCGCCACCAATAAATTCAGAAATAAGCGATTTTTTACCTTGCCCAGAGCCTCTAAACTTCAGTACATAGAGAAAATCATCGTCGGCTTTTACAATGGCAGGCATAGAGCCACCTTCACGTAAGGGCTGTAAATACTGAACAACATCTACTGTTCTAATATCAAGTGTATTCATACTGCGAAGATATTGTTTGTAGTGTTATTTATACTCTGGTCTAACTAAATAACATTGATTACTTTTTCTAAAATATAATGCGTGACCCCAACAATAACAGCTATTAAAGAAATAATAATAAAACGAAATAACGTTGCTTTGCTATTGCCTTGAAGTTTGTTGTTCAAATAAAATACGTCGAATAAAATGAATATAAGTGCAATTATACAGCCAACGATTGCGCCAACTTGTACTAAAGCCCATTCATATACCATACTTGCAAACGAGAATTTGTCATCGTCAGATTCTGGTGGTGCACCTAAAACAATGCGCATGTGTAGTAACCCTAGAAGTATGGCTACAATAAACCAGCCGAGGTAATTAAGTATTCGTTTTACCATATATGGTTAACGCTTTTTGACTCGCTTTGTTATTACTCTACTTCATTTTCTAACGGAGAAATCATAATATGAGCTCTGTGCGTACCAGGATTCATGATCCATGGGTGATTGGGTGCAGACGGAGTTTCTGGTAAGCCTATAGATGCTGATGTAGCAAATGGTGTGTATATCACATAACGAAGCCTTGCGCCATCTACTTTTGATGTTTCTACATCATAAGCAGTATTAGGGCCATAGTAAATGTGTAAGGTGGAACCGGGAGTAATTTTAATTTTACCAGATTTTACTTCAGCCTCTCTAATCGCAAATATTTGGTCTGCTGATTTGCCTTCGGCACGTAAAGCTCTACCTCTTGCCATAAAAGGGTCTAGGTCTTTATGATAGCAAGCAGCATTGAAACCATCTTTCTTTGGGTCATCTGCAAGTACAATATATTCGCTATCACCTTCCTTTAAAGTTACAAACTCACCAGCCATATTATAACCAATTACTTTACTTGTAGCCCTACTTTCTGCAGGTGCTGCCATCAATGCCGTAGCAATAAGGTCTTCATTTGTTTCTATGGTTTTTAATTGCTTTTCTATTTTCGCAACGGCTTCTGTTGTTGTGTCTACATCTGTGCTTTCTGCAGATGTTGATTTAGATTTATCAGATGAATTACAAGAAATTAGTAGTGCAGCAAAAAGGAATGTAGAGAGTAGATGTTTCATGGTTTATGGTATTTAGTTTCAGCTTTATTAATACTCAAAGGATTATAGAATACTTTTAAAATTACGCAATCCTTTTTTATAAAATATAACTGAATTTTTCAAAAGGGTAATTAAAACTCAACGCTGCGTATATTTTCTTTTGGTGCGTATAAATTGATATCTAAAATCATCATAAAACAAACTTGCCAATAAAATTAGCGCACCAACAATGAGTGCATTCAATTTTAAGTTGAGTTGCAGGTACAGAAATCCGCCAATAATACCTCCGAGAAAGAAGAAGCAAATGATGTAAAGACGGAGTTTAATATTAGATTTTAATTTTTCTCTATTTGGATGCTTTTCTGGAAAAAATAATTGCGACAGCTCAATTCCTAAATCTGTAAATAGTCCCGTTAAATGTGTTGTTCTTACCACTGCATTTGAGATTCTTGTAACGAAAGAATTTTGAAGCCCCATAGCAAAGAGAAGCGCGCAGATAATTAAATCTGGATAAGTGATTTCAAAGGCATCGCTATAAAGCGGTATGGCTATTAGTATTAAACATTCTATTGCGGTTGGTAGTACAAAAACATTTAGTCTTTTATTCTTTCTAAATTTTTCAATCAGAAAACTAGAAAAGAACGATCCAAAGAGAAAAGAAAAAATATAGAGGAAATAAACAGTGCCTTTCCAGAACTCTAAATTAGCCACATCGTTCATAAACAATGCAAAATGCCCAGTAACATTGGTAGTCAGCTGGTTGTATGCCAAAAAACCAGTAACATTTACAATTCCTGCAACAAAAGATAAAATAGTGGCAATTTGCAGGTTGTGCTTTAATTTTCTGCTTTTGCCTTGATGTCTAAACATTCAACTATTAATTAATTCGGTATTAGAAAACGAAACTAATAGAAATAACTATTTTAACTTCATGTACTAAAAGCGGAGAACTTTTAATGAAGTAATTATACTAATCAGTAAGATTTCTATAAATACAAAGGTATCTAAATCTAGTACCAAACAAAGTATTCATATTATTTTTTTAAAGACGTAATTATCGAATGGAAGTTCATATTTAAATCTATCTATCATCTAATAAGCATTATGAGCTAAGCCTTAATTTAAAGTGAATGATCATATATGAATTTACTGCTTTACCATTTTTTATAGCTGGCTTAAACTTCATTTTATGAATGTTAGATTCTACTTCCTCTTTTAGAAAACCATTGTCTGCCATTAAAAAATTTAATTTGATTGGTTTTCCATTTTCATCAATTGAAACAAAATAGTTGTAGCTTAATTCGTAATCTTGTGTATAGCCATCAAATACAGAAACCGATGCTTTAAAGGAGTCTTCTAATGCTGTTTTATTTAAGATAATGGGGTAGGAGTCTGCAGTTTCTAGTTCTCTATTTATAAGCCACTGGTCTTCCATTTTACAAACGATGGTCGTTTTTACTTTAGGGTCAATAAATAGGGGTACATCTTTTTCAGAAACTATCTCTCCACTTTCATAGTACTTTTCGTCCTTTAAATTGCCGTTATTATAGAAAGACCTAGTGTACCCATGTTCTTTTCCATCTTTAAATTCTTGATATAGTGTAACTTTACCATTTGTAATACTTTTAGAAACACCATCTCTTAAGTAGTTTTTATATGCTGTTTCGTAAATATTTGTACTAGAACGAGATATCCATTCTGAATAATGAATACCTGTACCGTTTATTAGTGTTTGCTCGCCGTTTTCTTTCCAATAATTTATTAAACGTACTTTTTGGTTTATAGCTTCACCTTCAAGTTTCTTACTACCATCTTTCCAGTATAGAAACCATTTACCAATTCTTGTAATATTATTGGCAAAATTACTTTCTTCCTTTAATTGACTGTTGTCGTACCACTCTTTATACTCACCAAATTTTTTGTCGGTATCAGCTTTTCTTGTCTCTAATTTTTTAGGTATGCCGTTTTCATAAAACCATTTGTGTATTAATATATTCTCTTTATCACCGTTAGTTACTTCATATTTTAAGATTCCATTTTCATAAAACTTTTGGTAAATACCGGTTTTATTACCTTCGTTATATTCTATAAACTCCTCAAGATTTCCATTTTCAAAATAGGTTTTATAAGCTCCGTGAATTTTGCCTTTTTCAATACTAAATTCTTCTTTTAAATTTTGGTCGCTGTAATAGGTTGTATACGTGCCAGAAAAATTTAAATCGAATGATAAACCGTCTTCGTCTATGCAGATTTCATTGGGGTGTTTACGTATGTATTCTTCAATTAAAGACATGGTATTACTGTTCATGTCATAATATTTATCATCAAGTAAAGAAAGCTCATCCAACCTTTCATAAAGGTCGCTACCAAACAAATCGCTTTGTTGAGCTTTGTTCATTAGTTTCTTATTTTTTTGATAAATATTTTCTGCTTTTTGTACCAATTCAGCCATATCAATATCACCAATATATTTTAGACCTTTTATAATGGTTGGCATATAATCACCATACCCGTTATAGTAGAATTGTACAAAGCCACCATTTGTAACCTGTGCGTCTAAATACCACCAATAATAGAGTGCTTTTTGACCGTATGATAATGATTTACCACGCTCAATTTCATGTTCTTTATCTTGTACGAAATTTGATAATGGTTCAAGAACAAACCACCCAAAATCAAAACCACTTAACTTAAAGTAATCACCTTTATTAAGTTTTGGTTTAAAATGTTCTTTTTCATTAAACGCCCAGTAAGGATCATTCTTATTGTTGTCTTTGCGACCAAAGAATTGAAATAAACTCATTTTCTAAATTTTAAGGGATTTTTTTTTCTTTAAAAGCTATAAATGATAAATATAGAAATCTTCTACATGATGGAATAGAAAGCGATATTGTTGATTTTTAAATTAAGTAAGGAAGAATTTCTATGACTGAAGATAGAAATAGTAAACCAAGTGAAATTGTAATTATCGAATTGATTATAAGTCCAATTATTTTCTTTGTTGTATTGGGCTCTCTAATACCCATAAAAGAATACCCTAAACCGATAACCGCAGTAAAAGCAATGGCTAAAATTAAAATACCTAGTAACATTGATTTTAAGTCAGATCCTTGTTGTGTATCTAAAACCAAACTTGTTATTATGATGATAACAATTATTATTAATGCGACTATTGCATATTTATAGCTTATATTGGATTTTGGATTCTTAAATGTCATTTAGTTTTGATTGATTAACTAAGTCATGTAATAAAAGTTATAATTACATGACTTAGTATTTTAAAGCCTGTAGTATTATCTTGATCTGTGTTCTGGTAATAACGTGTATGTAAAGATATTATCATTTTGGTAATCTAAATAAAGCTCTTCGTTTCCATTACCATTTTCATAAGTAAAAACAGCTCTGCTAATTCTTCGATAATCTTCATCATTTTGACTATAAGAAATGACTTCAACGAGATTGCCATTTTCATAGGTGTATTCAATTTTACGTTGCCCTCTTTGATAGTAGATAATTTTTTTATTATCAGTATACTCAAACTTAAACGACTCTACTGTCTGAGCGATATTTTTTAGTTTATCTCCATCATACGTATAGATATATGCAGGATTTTTGACATCTTTCAGTTTTAAGTTTTTCTTTTTAGTTGCATCGGCATGGAAAGCTTCGATTATTTTACCGCCTTCGTAATTATAGAACCACTTACTTATTTGTGGTTTTTTAGCTCCGTGATATTTGATGTTTTTTAACGTCGCTATTTTACCATTTTCATCATAAGATAGTTCAAGATTGACACTGTAATAATATTGCTTAATCAAAATTGGTTTGTTGTTTTCAAGGTCCATTTCAAACCTAATCTTGTTTTCAGGATTGGTGGCTTCAATATGATTGTCACTGTATTTAAAATCTAAAGTAAAACTGTAATCAATGCTGCCATCTTGATTTTTAGTTGTTATTTTTTTTAATTTATCACCTTCATAACTTAATGTCGACCTGCCTTCAAGACTTTCTTTTTGAGTACTATGTTCATACCTATAATTTTTAATTTCAGATACACGCTGTTGTGCATTCATTTGCAAGCAAATAGCAAAGAATAATAGGGAAAATGTTTTTTTCATTGTTTAAGGGGTTTGTTGTTAATTGAATTTTCTTAATAATTAAGTAATAGAAAAAATATATTTAAAGGTTAATGATTTTTCTTATAAAATGCATTGCTAAACTTTATTCTAAGGTGAATTTACAACCCATCAAGAGCTGCAGATGAAGCTCCAAATAATGCAAGATTAGCAAAAACAAAAAGTAATAGAATGATGCCTATTAATGAGATGAATAAACCAATCATAGCAAGAGTTCTTGGTTTTTTAAAAATACCAATAAAAGAAAGTAGTAATCCTAAAAACCAAACGAACCAACCAAGAATAGGAATACAACCTATAATAAGTGTCAATATAGATAGTACAAAACCAGCAGTTCCAACACCATTACTATTACTGTTTTGATTAATTATAATGGTTTGACCATTGTTATTTTGGGAGTCGTTTTGTTGCGTTTCACTCATAATATTCAAGTAATTGGTGGTTGTGCTTAGTTTATTAACTAACCGTGGTTGTTCTTTAGAATTATTCTTCAGCCAAAATAGTAATTTCTTTTGGTAGAATTGTCTTACATTTTTTTGTAGTGTTAACAAGGTTGTCTTAAATCCCAGAACTTTTCAAGTGCTGTGCTCCAATTTTTGAAGTTTACTTTATTAACTAATGTAAGATTTGTGACGTATAAGGTTTACGATGTTATTGATTATAATTATTGTAGTTTCTGAAAAGTCAATATTAAAACAGAAGTAGCATAAATGAAAAGGGTAGTAGCCTATGACATATATAAGTACTTAAAAAATCACGTATTTAATAGCTATAATTTTCTTTTTGATATAAACTGAATTAGAGAACTGCCAGATTTGTTAATTAAAAAGTTGATCAACCTTAGATTTTTTTAAACCCAATTTGACCATTATCCATTTCATGCAATTGCCATGTAAATTCATATTTACCCCCGTAAGTATAAATATCTATCGTTTGTTCTTCTCTTTTGTATTCATATTTACCCCATTGGTTAGTTTTTTTTACAATGTAGTTTCCGCAACGTTGTGGGCTATTTAAATTCGCCGAATAAAGTCGATAAACACCACTCTTTCTAAAATCGATATTTAATGAACCTGAACTGGTATTACAATTGCCATAAACATTCAAATTTCTATTTTGATGTGGAACTATAGATTTTGTCCAGCAACCTATGATGTCAATGTTTTTATTTCTCTGATTTTGTGCAGAAATAGATAGGCTAAAAAGAATTATTAATAATAATATTATTCGTTTCATGAATAAATTATGATTCAAGAAGTGTACCAATTTAATTTAATTGAAGAGATAATTAATTTTCAATCTTTTGAGAGAAGAAGTTAATTGCACTGATACTAAATCATTCCCAATCTAAAATTTCTAATCCTATTCCTCCACTTTCAAGTGTAACTATTTTGAGCTCCATTGAATTATATTTTTCGGGTAAGCCGAGATTTTTAAAATCTTCAGGACTTTGTTCTTTGAATTCTTTTAACAACTCCTTAGAATGATAAATATTTATTATATCTGAATCCTTGTTAAAAGACCAGCTGTAATCCTTAAATGTTTCATTGCCACAAAATCCTGAAGTTAGATCGTAGTTTACTCTGCATTTGCCTGATTCAAGAAAGGTGACTATTATATTTAATTTTTCTTCTTGATTATTTGATGACTTCTCTTTTTTGAAAATGTATATATATCATCTTCTAATTCATATTCATTAAGGTCAAGCGTCCAATTGCCATAGAAATCAAATTCATAGTATGACTTATCTTGAGCATTTGCTGTTAAAGCAATTACAAAACAAATTAAAACCAAGTACATCGCTTTCTTCATACTTAATTAAACATCAAAAATTGCCCCATTATTATAATATGCATCTAGAATATCACTGACGGTCGTAACTACTTTCTCTGCATTTTCTTTACTAAAACAAAGTGGTGGTTTTGTTTTAATAACATTATCGTAAGGACCGTCTGTGCTTACTAAAATATGTCTATTTCTTAGTTCATTTTTTATATGGCTTGCTAATGCAGTATTTGGTGTTTTGGTGTTATCCTTTACGATGTCAAAACCTATAAATAGTCCTGAGCCCCGTACATCGCCAATACAGCTATATTTTTGCATAAGATTTTTTAGAAGAGACCTATAATAATCGCCAACAACTTTTGCGTTTTCTTGTAGTTTTTCTTCTGCTATAACATCTAACACAGCACTTGCAATTGCGCAAGAAACTGGATTACCTCCAAAAGAGCTGAAAAACTCTACACCTTTTTCAAAAGATGCTGCAATTTCTTGTGTGCAAACAACCGCTCCCATTGGGTGACCGTTTGCTATGGGTTTTCCTAAAATTACTATATCTGGTATGACACCATGGGCTTCATATCCCCAAAAATGATCTCCTAATCTTCCAAAACCTGTTTGTACTTCATCACTAATACATACTCCGCCTTGTGCTCTAATAGCAGGGTACACCTCTTTTAAATATCCATCTGCTAGGGGAACTTGCCCTGCGCATCCTAAAATTGGTTCACTTATAAATGCAGATATAGTATGTTTACTTTGTGCTATTTGGGAAACTGCATCTTTACCGTATAGCGTTCCTGCATTTGCAATATCAGCTGTGTATTTACCTCTGTACGTATCTGGTAAGGTTGCTTTGATTATATGATTTTTTTGACCTTCCCCTTTAGGGTTATTAAACTTGTAGTCACTAATGTCTATGGCTATTTGAGTGTTGCCGTGGTAACCAGATTCCATGACCATCATGGTGTTACTTTTGGTGTGATTATTTGCCATCCGTACCGCTAAATCACTCGCTGCGCTACCTGAATTCACAAAAAAGACTTTACTAAGATTGGGCGGAAAATGTTTTAATAATTTTTCTGCATAATCTGCTAACTCGTCATAAATATAGCGTGTATTGGTATTTAGTTTCGCCATTTGCCGTTGCGCTGCTTCCACGACTTTTGGGTGTGAATGACCAACATGCGGAATGTTATTATAGGCATCTAAAAACGTATTTCCTTCGGCATCATACATATATTGAAATGCAGACCTAACCATATGAATGGGGTCTTTATAGCTGGTAGATAAAATAGGACTTATATGTTCGTGCCTTCTTTTTAGAAGACTAGAAGTTGATACAGGTTTTTCAAAAGGAAGATTAGCTGCTTTTCTAAATTCGTTTTCAGCATGTATAGGGTTTATGGTCAACCAACGGTAAAGCATTTTCCAAGCAGATTGCTCACTTACGGATGCGTAGCTATTATCTGGATTCACCTTTTGTGCATGTGAAGAATTACAAACACTGGTGCATAACCTAGCTGCTATTAGGTAGTATAGTATACTTATTTCTTTAGCTTCTAGCGGAAGCTTTTCATGATAAGATTTTAGTAATACTACAGCCCACTCTAACGGATTCTCTTTATCATAACACGTATAGGTGATGGCAATTGCTAGTTCATTAATAAGAAAAGAATGAGCTAGATCTCCAAAATCAATAATGCCGGTAACTTTGTTGTTTTGGACCAGAATATTCCATTCGTTAGCATCGTTATGTATAATCTGTTTTCTTAATTCAGGAAAGAGTGGTCTAATATTTTCTTCAAATTGATTAAAAAAGTATCGGACAATATTGCGATCAGTGGCGTTTGTAATATCATCTATATACTTTCTGTTTAGATCAAAATATTGAAGGTCCCATTCCCATTGTCTGCTCTGTATCGTATAATTTTTAAACTCTTTTAATTTTAGGTCTAATTCCGCTAGAAATGCACCCAGAGATTCAATTAATTGCACTGTGTGTGAGACATCACCTAAAAAATCACCTTGTAAAAACGATAGCATACGGCATATAGAAGGTTGCTCTTTTATGGAAAAAGTACCTAGATAAGAACCATCTTTAAACGGAATTGGTTTTGGAACTTTATTTTTAAAATCACTTTGTAGAAATAACAGGGTATCATTCTCTGCTTTCACCATGTCAAATGATACTTCTGAGTATTTATAAGTTTTATAAATATAAGAGGAATCTGAGGTGCTAATGCTGTAATTTAAATTATCATAACCGTCAAGTTGTTTACAATCAGTAACTTGAATCCCAAATTCCTTTTCTATAAAATTATTCACATTAGACATATTCTCAAATTATATTCTAGCTAAAACTTCATCAGAAATCTAGCTATCTCATAAATATACAACCCCTAAAGTTACTATTGAAGTAGAAATGTTTTATTTGATTTCATGAATTACATTGATAAGCTAGATGGTACTTTATCATAATTTAAACTTTTAAAATATGTTGATATTATAGGCTAGGGGTAGTCTATGATGAGGAATTTGATATAAAAAAAGCAGCAAAAGCATAAAGTTTTTGCTGCGTGGGATAACAGCTTAATAAATGAACCTGTTTCCTAAACTGATCAGCTTTAATGAATAGGTTGCCCGTTCAAATAGAAGTGAGTGTTCATTTCAGTTGCACTTTTTAATCCTTCGCCTGCAAAGCATAACGATAAAGATTTCTTATAAAAATACTCTAACCTTTCTTGAGATTCATTTGATGCTACTAGAACGTATGAATGAACTGTACCAATGTGATCAACCATTTTTGTAGAATCTATAGCTTCTTGTTTAAAATCAATCTGGTCTTCAACTCGGTAATCAGTATACTGTAAATTCATCATAGCACTCGTTAATGTCGTCTGTGAAGTTAAACAAAGCGCAGTACCTAAAGTGAAATATTCAAGCGAGGTAGGTGCAAGAGGCTTATCATTTTTGTCGCTAAATTCATCTGCATATATTTCCCATGTTTCTTCAGAAGGTGTTGAAATAGTGATTTTAGTTAGATAAGGTCTTTCACTATTATTTGTTGATTCAGAAATAGCGAATATTTCAAATTCCAAATCATCCATAGTATTTAGCATTTCAAAAACTCCTTCGTTTTTAGGTACTTCTAATTCTAAAAATTCTGGTAACGTAGCGCTACTGGTAACAGAGGTCAATAAGAAATCTACATCATAAGAAATTTCAGAGGCAGATGTACCTGGTGTTGCCTTATAAGTGTCAAAATTATTTCCGTTAATTACTAAGTGCGGTTCTATAACTGTTTCATTTTTTAAGGCATTTCCTGCTGTCCATGCTTGGAGGGCAAGGTTGATTACATCTTGAACTTTAGCTTGAGATACATCGCTATCAATAATAATATTGGTAGTAGTTACATCTAAAAATCCTGCCCCATTGCTTGATGACATTTTGTTCCAACGAAATTTATTTAATACTTCTACTTTTATATTATTTAATAACACATCTTTTTCTTTTGCCGTTTTCAACAGTTGTGTATGTAAATTTGAAGAGATACCTGCAGTGTAATAGCTAAGTGGTGATGGACCAAACGGATAAGCGCCTTCCGCTGCACCTTCATCTGCAAGTACCTGCCAACCTGTGTAATCATCTATACCTAAAGTTTGAACCATGCCTTTTTTAAGCATACGTGACTTTTCATTTTTCACCATTTCTGTGATTGCGACTGTATAGCTATTTTTAGAAATAGTATCAACCACACTAGGTTCAAAAGATGCCGGAGCTAAGGCTTCCTCATTACGTTCAATTACTTGATATTCTTGATAGTTATCATAGCTTTCACCTTTAGACATCATGAACAAAATCATGTTTCGCTGCTCTGTAGGCATTGAAAACCAAATTACTGCTGCTACAACACCTATAATTGACAGAATGACTACTAAAGTTTTAAGGATAAAATTTTTCTTCTTTTTCATGATTGTAGTTTAATTGTTTGAAAAACAAATAAATAGTACCGCAAGTTACTTTGTAGTCTGTTGAAAATGTATGACTTAAATCAGTAGCTGCGCTTATATACAGGTTTTTTCAAAATCGATGATTTAGAAGAATAGGTTATCGGGATTTTTGTTGGTTAGAAATCTGTTTGTTAAGATATTTGGTATTTGTTGATATGGACTTACTCTAAAAAAAATTGAGCAACATTACGTATATCTGTAGCTAATTGTTCATTCTCATAAACAGATTTCATTAGCAGAATTTAAATCACCTGAAGCCAATATCTTATTTTCAATTATTTCGCACTGTCCATAATAAATATGTCATAAGCTTTTATTCAGTGACAAATTATTCTTTACAAAATGATGAGAATAAGAACTGTTTTTTGCAGTATACATAATACCCCAAATGGATCATATAATTAATTTTGAGAAAAAGAATAAAGGAATATAAGTATTCGTTTTCAGTGCTTTTTAAATTGAATTTTAACGGTAGTAAAATATAGAATAACAGTTAAGTTAGTGTTGCAGTTATAATTCGTTTCAAAAATCAATTTAGCAGAATCTAAAGCTATTTTTTAGACGTAATTTCTGTTTAATAAATTCGAAGGCAATGCATTTTAGGGGTTAAAGTATCCGTTTTTTTTTAATACTAATCTCTTAATAGGTTTCAAATTCAGAAAAGAGTTCATTTTTAAGCTCGCTCCATTCGTTTTTAATGATACTATAATAGACGTCAGTTCTACTTTCTCCATTAGATGCGATGTAATTATTTCTAAAAACACCTTCCTTTTGTGCGCCTAATTTTTCAATTGCTTTTAATGACCTTAAGTTAGCTTTATCTGCACTAAATTGTATTCTTCTAAACCCAATTTCTTCAAAGCCAAATTTCAATAGTTCATACTTGCAGGCTTTGTTTATACCTGAACCTTGAAATTCTGTTCCGTACCAGGTCCATCCAATTTCGCATTTTTGGCTAGAGGTGTTTAAGTTGCCGTATCTTGTACTGCCTGCAACTTTATTGGTTAGTTTGTCTATAACTAGAAACGGATAGCACAAGCCGCTGTTTTTGTCTTTAATCGTCTTTGAGATGTAATTCTTTAAGCCTTGTTCGTTATTTACGCTCATTCCCATAAATTCCCAGATTTCTTTATCGAAAATTATTTCTTTGAGCTCTTCATTTCGTTCATTCTCAAAAGGGAGCAATAGTACACGATCGTTTTCAAGCTGAATTTTTGTTTTTAATAATTTTGGTTTCATTTTTAATTTCTAATAATTTTTAATTTATGGTAAGTAGGGTGGTAGACAAACAATTATTTTCGATACATCTACAATTCATTATTTTTAATGCTAAATCAAAATATTTGGTAGATTTTGTAAACGTATAATGATTCGAGAGATAACCGCAAATTGCTCTATCTTTTTTAGCTAATATTAATCAATCGTTTCATATACTAAATGTCTCAGTTTCATTAAAACAAAAGTGAATACACAGAAAATCATTAAAAAGAGCTACAATAGATACCGTAACATTTTTTTTCTAATGATTTTCAGCTTGTTTCTTCTCAAGTTCTATTCCACATAATTTCACCATCATTTCCTATATGGAGCCACCTATATCTCTATAAATTCGCACATGTAGCATTCTTAATGTAAACTATGAATAAAAATAATAAGTGGAATGGAAAGGAGCTAATTGCCATTCTTACTTTGTTTTTTTCAATCTTTTTGCTTCTTTCTTTTCTTTAGCTGTTTTTACTGGTTCCTTTTTTACATTTTTCTTTGCATCTTGACTTTTACCCATAACTTTTTATTTAAATAATTAGTAGCCTATTTTCAATCGTTCTTTAAACCTATTCTTTATGTAGAATTTGAAATTTATTCCAAATCTCTAATCCAACGAATTCTATTTCGTGTTAATCTATAATCGTTAAGAGTTTTGGTGCTTGTTTTCATCCAAAGGGAATCCCCTTTAAATATGCCTTGATAAATATAAACTTTATTCTCAAGGGCTTTGTAAGTTAATTCGTGAGAGGTTTGGTCATCACCATATAAATCTGTTAAATGTAATTTTTTGGTCAATGTATCTGCTGTAAACTTGTAACGATCGGTTGTATTATCTTCATTTAAAACCATTAAGGTTTCGGGTAAATAAGATAAATCGTTTATCCTTATAACATTCCAGCGATTACCATTAATTTTATTCTTAGGTATTGTATCTCCATTCTTTACAAATATTTCAATGTCATGTGAACTTGTAAAATTTTCATAATGATTACTATGCTGTTGTTCTATTCTTTCTGTCAAGTCAAGGCTAAACGAGACAAAAACATATAGCAATAATGCACCTTTAGTGATATATCTAATGTTTCTGCTTTTTGATCCTTCAAAAAGAGGCATGTAGATAGCCGCAGTGGAGGGTCTATTTCTTAAGAAAAAAACATATAATTGTTTTAAATCATCCCACATTAAAACCACAATCATAATAAGTAAATGAATCGCAAACATCTTAACAATGACGTCGTACCCGATATCCATTAATACAACATTAGTCATCGCTATTAACAACAAAAAAGCACCTAAAGAAGTTGTTCTTCTAAATAGTAACAGCAAGCCGCCTACAACCTCTATCAACCCTGCAGTAATACCATAGAATTTAGAATAACTCATAAAAGCCCATACCAAATTCATTCCATTATGTTCGCCAATTGGAGTTTCTAAGCTATCAATATCCATTGTGCCAAACTGTAGTAAGAACACTTTTGAAAGCCCATAAAGAATTAGCGTAAGACCTATATGATATCTAAGTATTGTTTGTAAAAGTATTTTAAGTTTATTGTTGTACTCTTTTTTAATTTTAGAATCAATGAATACCCAAATTAATGCACCTATTAAAGAAATTACAGCAACCAAAAGAAACCTGGTAAAATCATATTTAGAGTCCAAACCGTTTAACAATATATCTTTGTTGTATTCCCAACCCAAAAATATTTCTCCAAACCCTATTGTAATTCCCTTCCAAAATGAAAAATTATTTGTATCAATCTCATTGATATACTCAAATCCGTATGGATAGATGTACAAGAGAAAATATAGAAATACAAATCGTAATATGAGCTTCTGTATTGTAGTCAATGGTTTTGGTTTAAGAGAACTCAATGAGTGTTAATTTTTAATCTTTGGTAGCGGTTAGTCTAGTATGTTTAGTTCTCAGTTTGAAGATACTATAATTATATAAATAGAGAATAGTGATTAAGTGGTTGAGTACTCAATTACTATTTAATTTTTACTAACGAGATTTACTGTAAACCATTGATATATAGGGTAGATTGTGTTCGTTTGGTTTTTAATTGGCTAGCTTTTAAAAAAAACAAGAAACTTCGACCGCTGAATATTCAAAATCTTGCTTGTTATTTTGTTTATAAGTAAGGGGAATTCCAACTTTTAACGATTAGACCGCAATGGTTTATAAGAGTAATTGAAAGATATTTAAAAGCTTATATCTATCTTGTGTAATCGTTTAATTCTTTTTAATTATGAAAAATTTAGTTCTAATAATAGTGGTCATTTTTTGTACGGTTATGACTTATGGGCAAACTGAAATTGTTCCAAAAACTCCCTTCACTAAAACCTATTTAGCTGTTTGGCTTGCAGCTAGTGAACACTCATTAGATGTAGCTAAAGCAATGCCAGAAGAACTGTATTCGTATAAACCAACAGCTGTAAGTAAGTCTTTTGGTGAACAAATGGTACATATTGGATATACAGTGGAGCTACTTACAAAACGTTATGTGCAAGGAATGGAAGTAAAACCCAATACACCTGATGCTTTGAAGATGACGAAGGCTGAGATTATTGAATTGTTACAAAATGGGTTTGCTTATACTACGAATGTAATTGGTACCATAGAACAGGAACAATTAGATGAGTCTTGTGTAATGTATCATAGTGGTAATATTGTGAGTAGGGCATTTGCCTTTTTTTATGTACAAGATCATATGACCAACCACAGGGCCAAAGCAAATTTATATCTTCGAATGAATAATATACAACCACCAGAATACACTTGGTAAAAAAGCACATTAACTCTTTGAAGTTCTGTTTTTATAGATGTTTAACGACGCCTTTGCAAAGCGTAGTTCAAAGGCAAGTAAACTTTAGGATTCCGTTTTCGCACTAAGCGAAAGCTTATTGTATAGTTTTATTTTTTCTTGTAGATAGCTAAATCCATTCCCGATAGCTATCGGGATTAGCGATTTCATAAATATACACATACCTTTCGGTTTAGCCCTAAGGTCCCCATTGTGTTTAGGTAGTGTTACCCAACCTATTTTCTGTCCGAGTTGTTTTCCCCTCAATATTGGTAAGACCATCAGCACAACAGTTGCGTTTGAGTAAGAAGTACATCCTTGTAATGTTTTCAAGTACATTTATTCCAACCGAGTTATTTTCTCGTCAAACCATACATTTTCATAACCTTTATCATCGATTTGAAATCTAAAACCAATATCAAGGCTTAGATATTTTAAAATTGCGGGTTGCATTTCGATTAAATGTTCAGCGTGAATAGGTTTGAAAAAATCAGTAGAATCTGACCATTCTTCGCTCCAAATGTACCAACCATTCATTGTTTCGTGTTTTGGATGACGTAACCCGTTTATCGGTGTAAATTCTAAATCAGTTCCTAATCCAATAAACAGCTGTTCATTAATCGGTATTAAGTCCGAACTATACTTTTTGCAAATTGCTTTTTGAGCTTCGATATGTTTTTAAAATTTTTAAATTTTTCAAAATGTTAGCTAACGTGTTAGAATATGAAAAGTTCCGTATTTACATGCTAAAAATTTCCGAAGAAAATTTAGACATAGCAAACGTGCAACGACCTTTTGACTAAGTTGAAAATATCAATTTTATATGTTCTAAGTGTTATTCTTTCAAAATTATCATTTTGACATACTCAGTCAATTTATTGAAAGCCCTAGTCAGTTAAAGTACTTATATTCTCTCTAGTTTTGATTTGTGAAACAAGAAGTTAATAATAATCATAAATATTTCGACCATGCTTAAAAACAAAAAGAACATTAAAGTAATGAAATTAGTTGCCATTACTATATTATTTACCATCGCTCAAGGTTGTGGTGAAAATGTGGATAAATCTGAGAAGAAAGATGACTCACTAGCTGAACTTTCTCTTGACGAAAAAGAAGAATCTCATATTCATGATAGTTCCACGCATTCACATACTAGCAAGAGAATAGTAAAGCCAGAGGACGCTCAACAATTGTGGATATTTCCAGAGAGCAAAGACAAACTTGGGTCAGGTGGGTTGCTTCAAATTTATATGGACCCTGAAAGTCACCCTGATGCTTCTTCAGGTTTTTCAAAATACGAGTTGGGTGTAGGTGGAGCCTTACCAGAGCACAAGCATAACAAAACGGAAGAAATCGCTTATTTTCTGTCAGGAACAGGTATCGTTATTAGTTATAAGGACGATGTTCGTATAGAAACAATTGTTAAAGAAGGCTATGTATGGTATACTGCACCTGGTGAGTGGCATTCATTTCAAAACACTGGTAATGAACCTTTAAAACTGGTATTTGCAACGGTGCCAAATGCTAAACACGGTCTATTGAATTTTTTCAAGAAAGTAGGGGTAGAGCCAGGGCAAGAACCGTCTAATGCCTTAAGTGCAGAGGAATTTGCCAAATTGGCATCGGACAATGATCTTATTTTAAAACCTGCAGAAATCGATTAAAAATCTATTTTTGGTTTTGTATTAAGTTGATACGAGAAACTTGTTTATCTCATGATAAAATAATAGACAATTGAGATGTATACTTGGTGAAAAGATAAGTTGTATCAGTATAATCTGTTTACTATGAGTTAGTTCTATTGAAAAATTGTACTTTTCAAAGTGAAATATTTACAAAGTAAATTATGGGTAACGGTTACGACATTGCAAAAAACACACCTACATTCAAGAAAATAGAAGTGTCGTCACTTCTATTTTCGGAATATAGATGTACGGAGACAAAATCCATATTCACTACTTGGAACCATCTTAATTATTTTATTTACGTATTAGAAGGTAAAAAGAAATGGCGAACGCTAGAGCATAGCTATATGGTTCATGCCAATGAGGTACTTTTTGTTAAAAAAGGGGCAAATATTATTGAGAAGTATTTTGATTCGGATTTTTGTGCCATAGTAATCTTTATTCCAGATTCTTATGTCAAGGATTTTATGTCACAAAAACCTGAAATAGGAGCCAATCAAAAAAGTAGTCTTCAAAGTGATAGTGCAATTCCTCTGAAAATGGATAGAACGTTAATTACGTATTTTACTTCCATATTAGATTATTTTTTTAATGAAGAAAAGCCTTCAAAATATTTGATGGAAATTAAATTTCAAGAATTATTGGTCAATATTTTGTCTTTGCCCTATAACCCAGAAATAGGGAGCTATTTTAAACAGATAGCCCAAGAAGTAAAACCATCCCTCAAAAATATAATGGAGTCTAATTTTGTGTATAATTTGTCTCTAGAAGATTTTGCAAGATTATCGCACAGAAGTTTAAGTACTTTTAATCGCGATTTTTATAGTGCTTATGGTACATCACCAGGAAAATGGCTCACTAAAAAAAGGCTTCTTCATGCGAAACGATTATTAGAGAATACCAACCTAAAAGTATATGAAGTGGCTTTTGATAGTGGATTTGAAAGCCCAGCCCATTTTGCCAGAGTATTCAAAAGCGAAAATGGTATTACTCCTTTAAAATTTCAAAAAGCACAATTGCCTGTTTGAAAGGCGTCATTGATTAAAATTTCAGATGTATTATGAATACTTATGAAAACAATTTAAAGAAATGGTTGGGGCTAATAGACCAACTCGGTAATCAATTAACTGAAAATGGAATAGCCCATGATCAGGTAGATACTTTTGTAGCCGATAATTATGGATTATTGAAAAAGCATGGATTTCTAATAGCCATGATACCGCAAGCATTAGGAGGTTATGGAGTTTCCTTTACCAACATGTGTGCTATATTGGTTAGAATAGCGCAATATTGTTCTTCTACAGCTTTGGCACTTTCAATGCACCAGCACTTACTAGCCGCAAATATTTGGAAATATAAACAAGATGGCACTGGAGAAGAGTTTCTAAAAAGTGTAGTAGATAATAAGTTAGTGTTGGTTAGTACCGGTGCTCGTGACTGGTTAGATTCTAATGGCACCATGAAAAAAACTGAGAATGGTTATTTGGTCTCGGCAAAAAAACAATTTGCGAGTCAATCTGCAGTAGGCGATCTTTTGGTGACCAGTATTCCTTTCAATGATCCAAAAGAGGGGTGGCAAGTACTCCATTTTACGGTACCAATGATATCTGAAGGAATACGACTGTTAGATGATTGGCACACACTGGGAATGCGTGGTACAGGGTCACAGACCGTAGTGCTTGATAATGTATTTGTTCCGGAAGACGCTATAGTAATGAAAAGAGCAAAAGGTGAATTTCCTATGTTTTGGAATGTTGTTTTAACTGTTGCATTACCTTTAATAATGGCACCTTATTTAGGCATCGCAGAAAAGGCGATGAAAATAACGTTAGAAAAGTCAAAAACAAAACAAAGCAGACCTCTTCATTGTACTTTGATGCTTGGAGAAATTTATAATAGCCTTACATTGGCTCAAGTGCTTCATAAAGATATGATTGAAATAGCTAATGATTTAGATTTTCAGGCTGAAGAAAAAACAGGTGTTGAAATATTGACTAGAAAGACATTGGTAGCAAATGCATGTACAGAAACTGTCAATAAAGCAATGGAAACAGTAGGCGGACAAAGTTTCTACCGAATATTTGAACTTGAGCGACTCTTCCGCGACATGCAAGCAGTTGGTTTTCATACATTGCCTGAAAAACAACAGCAGCATTTTACAGGAGAGTTTTTATTGAAATAGTAAATTATTGCTAACGGTTTGGCTATAAGCGGTATGGGAACAAACTATCGTTTGCATTTCGCCACGCACATAGCGTTTCTTTTGTTTTGAACAACCGTACCGAAGGGGTATATTCGGTAGGGTTTTTTCGTTTTCTTGTCGAAAGCGAAATTCTAAAGATTTATCTTCTTTATCATTTTTTCGACTACTCTAATCATCCATTTTAGCTTGAGTAATATCGCTAAAAGTAGGAGGGTTTTCAGTAAAACTTCCAACCCCTTTTTTATTTACTTTGAAAAGCACATCTTTTGTTGTGGTGAATAATACAACTGTCAAGAAAGATGTTTTAAGATGAGATTTCAAAATAATAAAAGCCTCATCTAAAGTGAGCTCTTCGGTTTGATCTTCGGTCTCTCTAGATCTGTAACGTAATTTAAGTAAGACTTTAAAGCCATTTTCAGAATAGATGGGTCTTACGAATATATTTCTCAAATTAGGCTTACCAATGGTCTTTGCCATGGTTAGTTTCGCAAAGGTACCTTCTTCAACACTTTCTGTTACTTGTTTCCAGAAAATAAGAAATTCATCTTGATAGGTCATAAATTATATATTGAAGAGCAAAACTACGAATTACCTAAGTAATGAATTTTGTATTCCTTTATAATATATACAGAAGCAAGTGTCAAAAAAGGGGCATTATAATGAATATTGAAAAAAGAATAAAGGTATATAAGTATTCATTTATAGTGCTTTTTAAATTAAATGTTGATAAAAGTCAATTATGGTATAAGAGTTAAGTTCTTGTTTACTGTTATAATTCTTTTCAAGAATCAATTTAGCAGAAACTAAAGGTATTTTTCAGAAACCCTTTCTGTTTAATAAAATCAATGACAATGCATTTTAGGAGTAACTGTATTTAGTTTTTATTTTAAAATACTAAGCTCTTAATAGGTTTCAAATTCAGAAAAGAGTTCATCTTTAAGTTCGCTCCATTCGTTTTTAATGATGCTATAATAGACATCAGTTCTACTTTCTCCATTTGATGCGATATAGTTATTTCTAAAAACACCCTCCTTTTGTGCGCCTAATTTTTCAATTGCTTTTAAGGACCTTAAGTTAGCTTTGTCTGCGCTAAACTGAATTCTTCTAAAGCCAATTTCTTCAAAGCCAAATTTCAATAGTTCATACTTGCAGGCTTTGTTTATACCTGTGCCTTGAAATTCTGTTCCGTACCAGGTCCATCCAATTTCGCATTTTTGGCTAGAGGTATTTAAGTTGCCGTATCTTGTACTTCCTGCAACTTTATTGGTTAGTTTGTCTATAACTAGAAACGGATAGCATAAGCCGCTATTTTTGTCTTTAATCGTCTTAGCAATGTAATTCTTTAAGCCTTGTTCGTTATTTACACTCATTCCCATAAATTCCCAGATTTCTTTATCGAAAATTATTTCTTTGAGCTCTTCATTTCGTTCATTCTCAAAAGGGAGCAGCAATACACGATCGTTTTCAAGCTGAATTTTTGTTTTTAATAATTTTGGTTTCATTTTTAATATCTTAGAATGTTTAATTTATGGTAAGTAGGGTAGTAGACAAACAATTATTTTGGATACATCTACAATTCAATTTTTTATATTTTTTTAAAGCTAAATCAAAAATGCTTGGTAGACTTTGTAAACGAATAATGATTTGTCCGAAGGAAAATTCAGCCAAATCTAAAGATAGCTATTAGCGCGTGATTTCCGTTTGGGAAATCCGCAAACAATGAATTTTAGGCTTTTTTATACAGTGTTTATTATTCATCCAATAAATCTAATTTCCAACCTGGGTTTATACGTTTTTCTTTCCAATCCCAATATGTTTCGTAAAAGTCATCATGAAGCATGGAGTCCATTTTATTTCCATCATTAATCTGCTGCCTTTACTTTATAGTTCTTGCTTGTTTTTTACTCTTTTAAAACGCTTTCGATTTGATGTATATCACCATCAATTAATTTTGGAATTTCTAGGTCTAATATCTTACACATTAATGGATAGAGATGAATGTTTTTTACGGAAGGTATTTCGTAACTATTTTTAAAGGCTGGACCAATCGCATAAAATATCCCATGCATTTCTTTGTATTTGCTATCATACCCATGAACTCCAAAGGTTGTAACACCCTCTTCAATTAGAGCGTCTTTGCGTCTTTGATTCCAAAAATGATAACCGTAGTCTGGTATTAATTGTATTGCACCCCAGTTTTTATTTTTTGGGATATACTCAAAACCTGGTGTATTCTCAGTTTTATAAGCTTTGAAATTACTTTCCTTATTTCTTAAATATTGAAGTACAGAATCTATTTCAACATCTTTTTTAGGATGAATATTTACTATTGTACCATTTTCAATCGTCATGAACAAGTCATCGTTTTCGATGGAATCTATGGGAATAATTTTGTCAGTAGACTGATTTCCCATGCCATGATCAGAGACTATCATAATATTTACAGGAAGTTCGGTTTCTGTTACTCTTTTAAACAAATCGCCTAAATTTCTATCCAAATCAAATAACGCCTTTTTTAATTCTTCATCATTGATACCAAATTGATGTCCAATTTTATCTAAATCATTAAAATATAAAGTAATAAAATGTGGTCTGCGTTTATCTTTCAAGTTTAACCAATGTATTGCTTGATTAACTTTTTCATCATTTTTAACGCTATTGTCAAATGTATAATAGTACGTAGGTCTTATTCCTTGAATAGCTGCTTCTGTACCTACAAAGAAATAACTGGCAGTGACAATATTTGCCTTACTTGCCGCTACCCAAATTGGTGAACCTCCATAAAAGCTTCCATCTTCTGCCATTCCCGGACTTCTTTTATTAAAGAGTGTGTCCTTTTTATAATCATAAAATATATTCCCTATTATTCCATGTTTTTCAGGATAAAGCCCAGTAGCAATAGTATAATGGTTTGGAAAAGTCTTGGTAGGAAATGAGGGTATTAATGATTCTGCTTTAACACCTTCTTTAATGAATGCACTCAAATGTGGGGGCTGATATTTTTCTACATAATCCCATCTAAAACCATCAAGAGAGATTAAGATTAAATAAGGATTTTGTTGAGCAGTTTTTGAGTCTGTATTCGCATTGGAATTAGCCGGACTTACTATTTTTTTATTACAGGAACTCAATAAAATCATTCCAATAATAAAAACTGATGTAAGTAATACTTTTCGTTTTATCATTTTGGTTGATTTTTAGAGGTAGCAGGTAACGGTTTTGTGTATGGTTAGTTGTTTGTTTCGGCAACTGATTTAGTATACAAAAACGAACGCGAGAAAATTCCGAAGGAATTTTCCAAATAAGCACTTGCCCAAGCAATAAATTATATACGTTATTGTGCGTTCGTTTTTTTTGTTCAATTGAATGAAGCTCTAAATTCCAATGGTGTTTGATTGGTCTTGGATTTAAATAATTTGTTGAATGATTGTGAATGTTCATAACCCAATTCATACGCAATTTCACTTACAGACAAATTTGTGGTAGATAACTTTATCTTGGCTTTTTCAATTAATTTATTGTGAATATGTTGTTGTGTTGTTTGTCCTGTTAATTTTTTTAGCATAGTACTTAAATAATCTGTTGTAAGATTTAAGTTTTGTGATACTTCTTGAACAGTAGGCAAGCCTTTGTCAAAAACACTATCTTCTTTAAAATATTCTTCCAATAGAATTTCCAATTTATCCAATATTTGGTGATTGGATTTTTTACGTGTCAAAAATTGACGCTGATAAAATCTCTCAGCATAGTTAAGTAATAATTCTAATTGACTTATGATGATTTGTTGACTGAATTGGTCAAGGTTCGCTTGATATTCGCTCTTTATATTTTGAAGTATTTCAAAGATTTTTTTTTCTTCCTTTTCAGATAAAAAAAGCGCTTCCCGAACGGAATAATTCAAAAACGTATATTTTTTTATGTCTTTCGCGAGAGAAGTGCCAAATAGAAAATCAGGATGGATTGCTAAAATCCATCCTGATTTTCTATTGCTCAAATCTTCTTCTATCAATTGGACTGAAATTACTTGTTCTGGTGAAAAAAAAGTCATTAATCCCTCATCAAAATCATATGATTCTTGACCATAACGATATTTACCAACAACATTTCGTTTTACTGAAATCGTATAAAATTCTTGAACCCACTTTAATTCATTGTTTATAGGTGTTGGTTTTATTTCGCTATAATCTATCAGACTAATCAATGGATGTTTAGGTGAAGATATGTTGTTGAATCGATGAAGTTCGCTTATTGTTTTTAACCTTGTTGGAATAGACATTTATAATAGTATTACGGTTATTAGCGCTTTTTTATCATACAATTTAGTTGCATAAACTATTTAAAAAGGAAAATCTGCTTTTGTTGTTTCTTTAGCCCAATCCCATAGCTTAGCATTTAAGGTTTCATCTAAAGCTGCTGCATCAATTTTTGCTAAAGCTGGTTTTCCTTTTTGTTCATTATGACCATCTGGTCCCCAATATTGTCCTCCCTTTACATCTTCACGCAAGCAAGCGGCTAATGTAGGTTGAGCACCTTCTTTGGCAGTCATTAGTTCAAGTGACGCAAGCATATCCTTATCCATATGTACTTGCAAATCTGTTTTACTAAATCCTGGGTGTGCGGCTAAAGATTTGATTTGACTCCCATTTAGTTTCAATCGTTTGTTAAATTCTAGCGCAAAAATAATATCTGCCAATTTACTTTGTCCGTACTCTCTCCAATTATTATACTCTTTCTCTAATCGGAAATTATCAAAATCGATAGCAGCACCTCTATGAGCAATACTACTTAATGTGACAACTCTCGAACCCTTTGTTGATTCTAATAAATTAAAAAGATGACCCGTAAGGGCAAAATGACCAACGAAGTTTACTCCGAACTGAGTTTCAAAACCATCTTCAGTTTTTGATTGTGGTGGAATCATTATTCCTGCGTTGTTAATCAACAAATCGAGACTTGATTCAGCTTGTATCACATTGTCTGCAAATGCTTTCACAGAACTCAAACTTGCCAAATCCAACTGTTCATAAACTAATTTGCCTGTTCCTTCGTTAATCTCCATTTTTTGGATAGCTTTAAGTGCTTTTTCTTGATTACGACAAGCAATATATACTTTTGCTCCTTTTTTGTACAAATCCACGGCGGTTTCATATCCAATACCTGTGTTTGAACCTGTTACGATTGCTGTTTTACCTGATAAATTCATATTTTATTTTTTTAATTAAAATAATGAGACAAATTTATCCGTGTTATTTATGATTAATGTATCCAAATCCTTTATAGTTGTAGCCGAAAATATTTCTAGTTTCGTGAGTTCTTTTAAAATGTTTGCCAACGGCTTGGCTATGAACAGTACGGGAGCAAACTAGCATTTACTTTCCGCCACGCACATAGCTAAATCTTTTTGTTTTGTTTTATCTTTTTTGTTTAAAGCAAAATCCCAAAGATTTTGCGGACATCATAAATATACACAAACCCTGCGATTAAGCCCGAAGCCCTTATTTTTTATAGGTTTTGTTGTACACAGGCTTTTTTATTTTTGAGTAAGTTTTTCAATTAACTCTACAAAACTTAATTCTTTCGTTTCCAACATCGCATCCATTAAAGTTTTTCTAAATCTTAAAGCTAGTTTAGGCAACTTTGAATCAATTAAAATCAACCCTTTTTCGTTACTATGGTAACTATGCATTATTGAATTCCTTTGCGAATAGCAGTCCCATAAAAGCCTTGTGTAATATGACTTTAATTTTTTGTTATTTGTAATTAAATTTTGCCTTTCAAATAAGTAATTAACAAAAGGATGGTTGACTTCTTTTTTTATTATTTGAAAATCAAAATTATTTGAATTTCTAATTTCTACAAAGTGTTTTTGCGACATTTCTAATTGACTGGCGGAAGAATTTATTACTGAATTAATCAAATAATTACGGATAAGTGATTTTTCAGTTTTGTTGGAACTCAGAACTAGAATTGAAGAGATAATATTTATTATGTTAGTTGTATTTTCTGAAACGACTTTCAGTAAAGTTTCAAAATAGTGCCAATAATCTTCTGGACTTCTTGAAATTTGAGATTTAACGTGCAAGTATTCATAATTCAGAAAATGCTCTCTACATTTCTGATTGACTTTTTTTAATAATAAAAATGGATTGTTTTCAAGTGATTTTTTATTCCATTGCGAAATAGTGTGGCTGTTTTCTTTTCGACTCCATTTCGAGCTTAAATTTTTAAAATCAGTCGTTACAATATAAGAGTGGTTTTCAAATAAAGAATTTGCTCCGCATTTATAGTCTAAGAATTCTAGCTCTCTTTTTATAGTATTGATAGCAATTTGTTTTGCAATTCTATTACTTGATGAGCTTACTTTTACTGTTGCTAAAATCATATCTTTCTTTAAAAAGAAATCTTGAGAAAAAGGTTGCTTTTTAACATGAACTTTAAGAGTCTCTAGTTTTTCATTTTCCGGGTGATAAAAAGTTACTTGGTCATATTTAAATCTAAATGTTCTCTCTGCTTGTATATTATAAATTCTAAAAACAAAATATTCTTGCTTTTTAGTTTCTTTCAAAAAATGTAAAATTCCTTCGAATTGTTGGTCGAATGTTCTATTCTCGATGTATTCTTTTTTCGCTTCTAATAGGTTGTCTTTATTTTCTTTTAGAAAAGATTTAGGAAAAGGAAAATTGTTAATGTCCTTTGTAATTATCCTTGAGAAAGTTTCAATTATGTCGTCTTGTGCTCTATTTGTTAAAAGGAACTCACTTATTAAAATATTTGTGTGATGAATTAAATCACTTTGATGTTCAGATATGTTGTGAATACATTTTAGAAAGCTAATTATTTCTTTAAGCGATTTTTTGAACATAACCTTCTTAAGCTCTATACTAAAACGAATTAAAGAAGATTTGAAATTTTGATTTTCATTTATCCATTTAACTTTTTGGTTAGGTTTACCTTCTTTTTTGTATTCTTCAAAAAGGTTAGAAACAAGAGAATGATTTTTATATTCTTTAAAGTATTTATTATCCTTTTGAAGAAAAGGATGAGTTAAATAACTATCAATATATTTAGAACAATTATTATTGTTATGCACAATTTGAAAAATCATTTTTTCAACTAAGGAAAGGTGATTTTCAACATCAATGTAATCACTTTTTTCAATCTGTGCAGCCGCAAAGTTATAATAGTCAGCAAAGAAATTAACCTTAGTTTCAACTAGTTTTTCAGGATGAGTAATTTGATTTAGAAAAGACATTTGATATTAAAGCGAGAATTTTTTTTTAGCTTGTGTACAACAATTAAATATATAACATATGTTATATATCCTGCCAATATGAGATATATAAAACATATGTTATATATATCTCATATTGGCAATATACCAAATTACATGTGAAGAAAACTCCTACTAGTTTTAAACTGTATTAATATGTGATATTCACAAAGCAAAAAAAAGCCCGCCTTTACAGACGAGCTTTTATAAACAACTTAAATTAAAACAAACTACTCAAAAGAAGTTTCCCCTATATTAGGGTTATATACATAATTAAAGGTGAAGTAAGGTGTTGCATCTGCAAACGCATCTGGTTCGGCAGGGGCGTTTTCATAGTAGCTAATAATCTCTACTTTGGCATAATTACCTTCTGTTGTTCTAATTACAAATATTTTACCTGGTATTGGTGTAATAACGTGTGATGGTGGTCCGGCGTAATTGTACCATCCATTGTCACTACCTGTAGGTATGGTAAATGCAGCATCGGCATCTTGGTTAAAAGATAGTCCGTCAGCTGTAGTTACGCTTGCCAATGTACCTGTTACTATGGCTACACCTGCATTTCCGTTGCGTACAGGTTCATCTGCAGTACCGGTTTCTGCGCCGCCGTTTATGGCTATGGTTGTTCCTCTAAAGGCTATATCCCAATCTGTATCGCTAGTGGTAATTGCGCCTGTTTCAAAATCGAATTTTGTAAACTCCCCGCCAACAGCTTCTCCTTGTCCACCTGTTTGTGGTGCATATAGGTTGCTTACAGTTTCCGTTTGTATCGGTTCTGCTGGGGTGTTGTCATCGTCGTTACTGCAAGAGGCGAATGCCACTGCTAAAAATGCTACTGCTAAAATGTTCTTCGTCATGGTAATTGTAATTAAAACCTGCTCATTGGCAGGTGGGTTAGAATTGATAATTTAATTTTACGTATCCTTGAATTCCCGGCATCGTCGGGATATTGTTATCGGTATAGTCCAAAATATTATTGGCACCTACCTGTAGTGTAAAGTTGTTGTAGAATGTTTTACTGGCTGCCGCATTTACGGTAACAAAGCCATCTATAAAACTGCTATCGTAGATATCTATGAGTCCGTTACCATTGGTATCAAACTGCGCATACTTACTACGGTACAGTAGTCGAATGTTTAGATTTGTTTTTGCAACGGGTATATCATAGTAGACCTTAAAATTTGCATTGTGGCGAGATCTATTTACCAAACCAAAATAGTCGGTCTGTGATAATGCAATGGTCTGCCCATTATTAGGGTCGCGTACAAACACTTGGTTATTTTTTATATCTTGTTTTTTCTGCTTGTCAAAAGCATACAATAATTGATATCCAGCACTTATGTTTAGGTCATTAGTTAGTTTGTAGGCAGAATTAATTTCGAAACCTGTGATGTATATTTCATCAAAATTGACATAGCTAAACACATTTTGTCCGTTTGTTTTTCTTGCAATAATGCGGGTGTCTATTAGGTTTTTAAAATCGTTTCTAAAGAAATTGACTTCTGTATTTCCACGACCATGTTTTAGATTGAAACCTAGGTTGTATCCAATAGAGCTTTCTGCTTCTAAGGGTTTGCTTAGGTTATCTTGGGTCACAACCACATTAAGTATTTGATCTTGTTCTTCTAGTTCTTTCAGTTTATCTAATGCTACGTTATACCCTAAAACCGTATAGCCAACGGCGGAGTTTGTAAAATCAAAATACAGCTGTCTAAAATCTGGTGCTTTAAAACCGTAACCTATAGAACCTTTAATAGATAGGTTGTCGTTTAATTGATAGCGTAGTGCCAGTTTGGGACTAAATTGATTGTTGTATTCAGAGTGATTATCAAACCGGGCACCTGCAATAACATTTAAGTTTTCTATTGGGTCAAAATCGTATTGCGCGTATGCATACTGGGAGCTGAAGTTTATGGTGTTATCAAAGTAAGTTCTATCCAATTCATCTAATTGAAGACCAATACCAGCAGTTAAAGTTCCATTTTGGAACCCCGTTGTCTCTGTATTGTTTTCTGATGAAAATGTATAACTACCACGAACTTCTGGTCTAAATAATTTCTGGTTGAAATCACTATCACTTAAAATAGCTGTAGAGATAGGATCTGACAATAATTCTGTAGCTACGTAATTAGTATAATAAAGCTCGTAGGCCATGGTAAGATTTGGGGTCCATTTATGGTCTAATCTGGTATGCGCGTTCCATTCTTGTTCTTTAGTATCGCCTTGGTATTGAATGCTATCCAATGTAAAACCGGCATCTTGGTTTTGATCATAAAAACGCCCAGAGGCAAACAGCGATAAATTGTCGTTAAAATCATAATACAATCGCCCGTTTAAGGTGTAGTTTGTAAACGGATTTACCGTATTACCATCAACATCTTCATTAAGGTCATACCCATTGCTAGAGAACCTATTGGCAAAGAAACCATAGCGAAATTTTTTAAATGCTTGTTTTATATCTAGGTTAATGTCTTGCTGAGAAAAGCTTCCAATTCTGTAAGATGCATTACCGGTCAACGCTTCTGTTTTTGGCTTTTCCGTAATTATATTGATGACTCCGCCTAAAGCTTCAGATCCATATAAACTGCTAGACGGACCTTTTACTACTTCTATCTGTTTAATGTTGCCCACGGTAAGCCTACTTAAATCAAAATTACCGGCACTTCTACCAACTAGGGGAACACCATCTATTAAAATAAGAATATAGTCTGATGCGATACCTTGAATCTGTACACCTTGAAACCCGCTTTCATCGGCTACGGTTATTATACCGGTCTGCTCATTCAATATTTCGTTTAAACGGACGCTACCAGATTTTATAATTTGTTTTTTACCCACTAAGGTTACTGGTAGGGGTAACGATGATAATTGGCGTTCTGTTCTTGTTGCGGTTACAATTACTTCATCTAGTTGCTGGGCAAGGATAGAATCGGTCGGATTTTCAACTCGGGTCTGTGCTATGGCAAAGTAAGATCCTATAAGTAGTAAGCATGTGGTAAGTTGAAATCGCATTATTCTTATTTAGAATTATTCTTAATACGGAGCAAATATATAAACAATTCTTATTTAGAATAAATAAAAATAGTTATTTTTGGCCTCGAACCTAAAACATTAAATCATCAAGTAATGAGAACACCGATCACTATAGTAATGGCACTACTGGTTTCAATGAGTGCTTTTTCTCAAAAGGATAAAAAGAAAAAAGACCGCGAGGCTATAAAAAGCATGTGTGGTTGTTATGAAGTAACCTTCAATTTTGCAGAGACGTTTAATTACAGTTCAGATTCTTTGTATAAACCGTCTAAAACCAAAATAGATAAAGGTCTAGAATGGGCAGAATTGGTAACAGATGAGAATGATAAAATCTCTATTCAACATTTACTACAAGTAGGTAACCCAGCAGAACCACATATAGTTAAACATTGGAGGCAAGATTGGTTATTTGAAAACACAGATCTATACTCTTACAACGCCAATAACAGTTGGACATTTACCAAATTGCCAGCAAATGAGGTGAAAGGGCAGTGGACACAAAAAGTATATCAAGTAGATGACAGTCCTAGATATGAAGGTTCTTCTACTTGGGTTCATGTAGATGGTAAGAGCTATTGGGAGAATACTGCCGATGCTCCGTTGCCTAGACGTGAGTATACTACAAGAAGCGATTATAATTTAACCGTTCGTGGAAATAGACAAGAGATTACTGATTATGGTTGGTTGCATGATCAAGATAATACCAAAGTAATACGTGAAGCTGGTAAGCCAGATGTTATCGTTGCTAAGGAAAAAGGATATAATACCTATGTAAAGGTTGATGATAGCAAATGTGCGGCTGCTGCTAATTGGTGGAAAGAACACACTGATAAATGGTCAATTGTACGAAGTAAATGGGATAATGTATACGGGCGTAACACTGATCTTTCTTTAGAAGAGAAGGTTGATAATAAAGTATTGTATAAATACCTTTTTGATGATACTTATGATCAAGAAGGGGAAATTGAAGAAGTAATAGAATCATTTGTAAAGAAATAAGAATATGAAAACTGTAAAACTAATAGCCTTAACCGCACTGTTGTTTGTAAGCTTCACAGGTATTGCACAACAAAAGAATGAATTATTAAATCGCAAATTTTGGAAAAGCAATCCAGATGTTGCGGCCGTAAAACAAAAGATTGCAGAAGGAAATGATCCTACTGCGTTTGACGATAATGCTTTTGATGCAACTGCATTGGCAATTACCACAAAGGCAGATACCGAAGTGATAAAATACTTGCTTTCTTTAGAGGGTAATGGTGTAGATAAGAAAACCCATGACAGCCGTATTTATTTACACTGGGCAAGTTATTCTGGAGATGCCGAATTGGTGCAGTATTTATTAGATAACGGTGCTTCTGTAACCGCTTTAGATAGCCACCGTTTTACACCTCTTGCTTTTGGAGCAAATGCCGGACTTACAAATCCTGCAATCTATTCTGCTTTTGAGAAAAAGGGTGTGAATTTGGCTGAAGAGAAAAATGACCACGGTGCCAACTTATTACTAATGGCCGCACCTTCATTGAAGAGTGAAAAAGAATTAAATTTCTTTACGGGCAAAGGTTTGGCCTTAGATAGTAAAGACAATGATGGTAACGGAATTTTCAATTATGCTTCTAAAAAAGGTAATATAGATTTTCTAAAATTACTTGTTGAGAAAGGGGTGGACTATAAAACACTGAACAATAATGGAGGTAATGCATTTATGTTTGCATCACAAGGTGGTCGTGGATTCAGTAATGGGTTACCGGTCTATACATACTTAAAAGGTCTAGGTTTGGAACCTAATATTGTTGAGAAAAATGGAAGTACTCCATTACACCGTTTAGCATTCAGTAATAAAGATGCTGCCATATTTGAACTTTTTTTAAATGCAGGCGCAGATGTAAATCAGGCAGATGAAAAGGGTAATACGCCATTCTTAAATGCTGCTACTAGAAATGAACTTGCCATGGTGCAATTACTATCTAAAGATGTAAAGGATATCAATACAGCTAATACTGATGGTGAAACAGCTTTAATGCTTGCTGCCCATGATAACAGTGTAGATGTAGTTGAGTTTTTATTGGAAAAAGGTGCGGACATTAATGCGCAAGATTCTAAGGGGAATACAGTTGCTTATTTCTTGGCAGAATCTTTCAGTAAAAGAAATGCAGATGCCTTTGATGCTAAGCTTGCTGTATTGAAAACAAAGGGATTAAAATTTAATACCGTTCAATCTGAAGGAAATACATTGTACCATATCGCTGCTAGAAAGAACGATTTAGAATTGTTGAAAAGACTTTCTACCTTTGATATAGATGTAAATGCTAAGAATGATGAGGGCTTAACAGCTTTACATTTAGCGGCAATGAAAGCAGAGAATGATAAGATGCTTAAGTTTTTAATAGCTAACGGTGCAGATGCAAAGAGTAAAACCGATTTTGAAGAAACCGTGTACGATCTAGCAAGTGAAAACGAATTGTTACAGAAAGAGAATACATCATTAAATTTTTTAAAGCAATAAAGAAACCTGCCAGGTCCATTTAATATGCCCTGGTAAGAAAATAGATTACAGATGAAAAGAGTATTAAAATTTATACCGGCAATTGTATTGATCGGTGCGTTACTAACAGCATTTACTCCCGTAGAAAAAACAGCGGTAAAATGTCTTATTCAATTAACTAATTATTCTGGTGAAGGTGCCTACCTAATTGTATCCATAGTTGATGCCGATAACGAATATGTTGAAACCTTATATGTTCAAGGTAAAGACAGTGAGTGGTATAGTGAAATTACCGAGTGGTGGAAATTCTATGGTAAAAATCGCCCTAATATTGATGCAATTTCTGGTGAAACCATAAGCGGTGGCGAGCGTGCGTTGTCAGTATTACAAATCCCAAATGATAAAATCGACAAGGGTTATAATCTACGTTTTGAAACCTCAGTTGAGGATCAAGGGTACTATGCAGATGATATTCAATTTGCATTGACTACAGAGAATTTAAAAGCAAAAGTAGAGGGCAAAGGATTCATTCGTTATGTCCGCATGCTTCCTCAGTAATAATTTGTACTAGAAGACGTCTTTGCGAGGAGCTTTTCGCGACGAAGCAATCTTCATAATTTAGGTAGCTTGTGGTTTTTTTTGTTACCAAGAAGTGGATTACTTCATTTTATTCGTAATGACATTTTAAGTTAATACGTTTATTTTACAATCAGAGTGTTATTTCCAGAATGTCATTTTATGATGTTCTGGAATTTTTTAAAGTATATAGCAATATAAAATTACAGTACTACTTATGACGATTTCTATTTGGCGCTATAGTCATCTTACGCTTGCCTTAGTTTCTTCGCTATTCTTGATAGTTGCTTCTGTTACCGGAATCATTTTAGCGGTAGAACCAATTTCGCACCAAGCTAAGGGCTATGCCGTAGAAAATCTAGAAGAAGTCTCCTTGGCAACGACCATAGATGCCCTAAAGAATTCTTATGATGAGGTGTTAGGGCTGGAAGTAGAATCATCTGGGTTCGTTAAAGCTTCTGTGCTAACTATGGACATGGAGACCTTAGATGTGTATGTAAATCCTGCAACGGGCGAGCAATTGGGCGAGGTAGAAGAACGACCTTATATTTATACATTCGCCACCAACTTACACCGATCTCTTTTTCTTAAAAGTATAGGTAGGTTCTTCGTAGGTCTAATTTCATTACTCTTATTCATTATAGCTGTTACAGGCTTAATTTTGTTAGCGAAAAGACAAGGTGGATTTCTAAAGCTTTTTTCAAAAGTTAAGAAAGATTACTTTGAAATGCGATACCATGTCGTTTTAAGTAAATGGTTCTTTATTCCTATTTTAATTCTGGCACTCACCGGAGTCTATTTATCTGCGGAGAAATTCAACTTGTTGCCCAATACGGTTGTAGCGCAACAACAATTTGCTATCAATGATAATGCTGAGGTTTATGAAACCATTGGTGATATTCCTTTTTTTAAGGAAACAATCTTAGCTGAAATTCGTCAGGTAGAATTTCCGTTTTCCGATGACCCAGAGGAATATTACCTCATTGCCTTACAGAATAAGGAGGTTCAGGTAAATCAGCAAACAGGTGAAATTGTTAGTAGTGGTGACTATCCCTTTGTGACTTTAGCTTCGAGATTAAGTTTAGTGCTACATACTGGTGAGGGCAGTGTACTTTGGTCTATCATTCTATTGCTTGCTAGTGCATCCATATTATTTTTTATGTATTCCGGTTTTGTAATGACCCTAAAGCGTAGAAAGAAAGGAAAGCGAATTGCTACAATGCCAAATAAGGATGAATGTGAGTTTGTCATATTGGTAGGGTCGGAGAGTGGTACTGCGTTTGACTTTGGACAGCGATTGTATAACGGATTGACAAAAGTTGGAAAGAACGTTTATTTGACGGAACTTAATACATACACCACGTACGCTAGGGCGACGAATATCATCGTATTTACCTCTACTTACGGTGAAGGAGAACCACCAACGAATGCCCGTAAATTTCCAGCAATATTTTCCACTATTAAACAACCGAATACAATTGATTTTTCAGTAATCGGTTTTGGCTCTTTAGATTATCCGGATTACTGCAAGTTTGCAATTGATATTGATAAGCAAATTGCCGATGCTTTAGATTTTAATAGACAATTGCCCTTATTTAAAATTAATAAAGCAGATTTTGAGTCTTTTGAACTTTGGATGATTCAATTTGGTAATCAAGTAGGATTTGCTATTCCAATAGAGCGTCCTGTAGTTAATAAAAAGAAATATAAGAAAGTAGATTTTGAAGTTTTAGAACGAACGGAGCTAAATATTGATGATACTTTTTTGCTGAAGTTACAACCAAAAACTAATATTGAATTTACCTCTGGAGATCTGTTGGCTGTATTTCCAAATGGAGATGAAACGGTTAGGCAGTATTCAATTGCTAGAATTGAAGACGATATTCTATTGAGTATTAAAAAACATGAATTAGGAAGAGGTTCTAATTTTCTCTTCGGATTAAAAGTTGGTGAAACTATAAGAGCTGCTATTGATAGTAATGAACATTTTCATTTACCCAAAAATGAAAAAAATGTAATTCTTATCTCAAATGGCACTGGTATAGCTCCGTTTTTAGGAATGATTTCAAAAAATACAACTCAGAATATCTCTTTGTTCTGGGGAGGCCGTAAAAAAGCCTCTATGGATGTTTATAATTCTATTTTAGAAAAAAACTCATTAAATTATAAAAACATCAAGATATTTTCAACGTTCTCTAGAGAAGGCGAAAAGCAATATGTTCAAGATGTTATTAAAGAGCAAAAAGATTTGGTGCTACAAACAATTAACACTGGTGGCACCATTATGATTTGTGGTTCGCTGGCAATGCAGCATGATGTTCTTGATGTATTCGAAAATATGCTCCAAAACAATGAACTTATAACTTTTGATGCTTTCGAAAAAAGCGACCAGTTGAAGACAGATTGTTATTAGCCGTCTTTGTGAGGAGCTTTTCGCAATGAAGCAATCTGCTAAATAGTGGCAGCATGTGAGTTCTCGGCTACCAACAAACAGATTACTTCACTACGTTCGTAATGACGTTTTGTGTCGAAATCGTCATTGCGAGGAGTTTTTCACGACGAAGCAATCTGTTGAATAATGGCAGCATGTGAGTTCTTGGCTACCAATAAACAGATTACTTCACTACGTTCGTAAAGACGTATTGTATCGAAACCATCATTGCGAGGAGTTTTTTCAAGACGAAGCGATCTGTTGAATAGTGTCAACATGTGAGTTTTCGGCTACCAATAAATAGATTACTTCACTATGTTCGTAATGACGTTTTGTATCGAAACCGTCATTGCGAGGAGTTTTTCACGACGAAGCAATCTGTTGAAT